>CANQYP010000049.1 GCA_947628045.1 uncultured Lachnospiraceae bacterium
CTCAGATCATTGGTGCAGTATTAGATATTAAATTCCCGGACGGAGAACTTCCGGCTATCTACGAGGCGATCCACATCACGCGGACGACGGGCGAGACGCTCGTGGTCGAGGTCGCGCAGCATCTGGGCGACGAGACCGTGCGCTGTATCGCGATGGGATCGACGGACGGGCTGGTCCGCGGCATGGACGCGGAGGCGACCGGTTCCCCGATCTCTGTTCCGGTGGGCGAGCAGACGCTTGGGCGTATTTTCAACGTCATCGGCGACCCGATCGACAACAAACCGGCGCCGGAGGGCGTGAAATATATGCCGATCCACCGCGACGCGCCGACCTTTGAGGAGCAGTCGACCTCGGCGGAGGTGCTTGAGACCGGCATCAAGGTCGTGGATCTGCTCTGCCCGTACCAGAAGGGCGGAAAGATCGGTCTGTTCGGCGGCGCTGGCGTGGGCAAGACAGTCCTGATCCAGGAGCTGATCCGCAACATCGCGACCGAGCACGGCGGATATTCCGTATTCACGGGCGTCGGCGAGCGCACGCGTGAGGGCAACGACCTGTACCACGAGATGCAGCAGTCCGGCGTTATCAACAAGACGACGATGGTGTTCGGACAGATGAACGAGCCGCCCGGAGCGAGAATGCGCGTCGGGCTGACCGGGCTGACGATGGCGGAGAATTTCCGCGACGAGGGCGGAAAGGACGTTCTGCTGTTCATCGACAATATTTTCCGTTTCACACAGGCGGGCTCCGAGGTGTCCGCGCTGCTCGGGCGCATGCCCTCGGCGGTGGGCTATCAGCCGACGCTGCAGACCGAGATGGGCGCGCTGCAGGAGCGCATCACCTCGACGAAGAACGGCTCCATCACCTCGGTACAGGCAGTCTACGTGCCGGCTGACGACCTGACGGACCCGGCTCCGGCGACGACGTTTGCGCATCTGGACGCGACGACTGTGCTGTCCCGTTCCATCGTGGAGCTCGGCATTTATCCGGCGGTCGACCCGCTCGATTCCACCTCCCGCATCCTCGATCCGCGTATTGTCGGCGAGGAGCATTACAGTGTGGCGCGCGGCGTGCAGGAGATTCTTCAGAAGTATAAGGAGCTGCAGGACATCATCGCGATCCTCGGCATGGACGAGCTGTCCGAGGACGACAAGCTGGTCGTGAGCCGCGCGAGAAAGGTGCAGCGTTTCCTGTCGCAGCCGTTCTTCGTGGCGACGCAGTTCACCGGGACGGACGGAAAATACGTGCCGCTCTCCGAGACGATCCGCGGGTTCCGCGAGATCCTCGAAGGCAAGCACGACGACATTCCGGAGAGCTATTTCCTGAACGCGGGTACGATCGACGAGGTTGTCGCGCGCATGAAGTAAGAGGGAAAGGAACGGGGACGCACTATGGCAGACGACAAATATTTTGATCTGGAGATCATTACGCCGGACCGTATTTTCTGGAAAGGACAGGCGTCCATGCTGGAGTTCACCACGACCGAAGGGCAGGTGGGCGTCTACAAACGACATATCCCGATGACGATGATCCTCGCGCCCGGCATTATGACGATCCACCTCGAAGGTGAGAACAAAGAGGCGGCTGTGCACGCCGGATTCGTGGAGATCCTGCCGGACCGCATCTCCGTGATGGCGGAGATCGCCGAGTGGCCGGAGGAGATCGACGAGAACCGCGCGAGAGAGGCGGAACAGCGCGCCGAGCGCCGACTGCAGACCCACGACCCGAGGATCGACACGTCCCGCGCCGAGGTGGCGCTGAAGAAGGCGTTAGTACGGCTGGAGGCCGCGAAGATGAGATAAATGCATTTTTACGTGCAATAGAGTCAATGGAATTAAGGCGACTGATCATTTTCGTGAGCTCATGAAATAGATTCCAGCGTCAAAATAAAATAGGATTGGTGAATGAAAAAGGGTGCTGCAGAAGACTGCGGCGCCTTTTTTGCTGCCGGAAAATACTCGAAGTTGGGTGTTATATTATCGCGATGTTCATGCAGCGCTGTAGGGTGAAAATGCAAAGAAATTTATTGACCGGGGGGGGGTAGTATGCTAATATGGAATAAATTGGGTATAAGTAAATCAAAAAGAAAGGAGAACCGAAAAAACAGAAAAAGAGAAGACAGAAGAAAAAAGCAAGAAAACAAGAGTAACAAAAGCAACAAGGGTAGCAGACAAAACAGCAAACAAAAATAAGGAGAGAGAATTACTATGAAAAAGAGAAAGTTTTTAGGTTTTCTGGCGACAGCACTTCTCTGTGTGCTTTTCACGGCGTTGTCTGTGCAGGCGGAAACGACACTCAAGGGGGAAGGTACAAGTGATGATCCGTACCTGATCAGTAATGCGGCAGATTTCGACCAGTTGAAGAGTGGGAATGACGGCAAGGTTTTTAAGCTTACGAGTGATATTACTCTGAGCAGCTGGGAGAGTGTTGAGTTTAATGGAACGTTTGATGGAAACAGCAAAATCATCAGTGGTTTGAAAACGCCATTGTTTAGTACTATAGGGGCAACAGGAAACGTAAGTAATCTTATGATTAAAGATGCAGCTATTGCAGCAGGAATGTATGTCGGAGCAATTTGCGGGCAAAGTTCAGGAACCATATCTAGCTGCAACGTAGTAGGAGGTTCAATTACTGGAAATATATATGTTGGTGGCATATGCGGTGAGTGTGAAGGCACCGTAATTGGTTGCAATGTTTCAGGTTGTGCTATTACTGGTTCAAGCGATGTTGGTGGTATATGTGGCTCCTTGGAGATGGCTGGAAAAGAAATAATAAACTGTGCAAACAGTAAAGGTAAGGTCGTTGGAAAGTATAGCGTTGGAGGAATATGTGGTGCCAGCGCAATGACAATAAAAGCTTGTAACAATAGTAGTGCGATTACGGGCAATAGTGGTGCCGAGGCTGTCGGAGGAATATGCGGTTATAACACACAATCTAGTAGCTCTATAATTGGTTGTGTAAACAGTGGTACGGTTAATGGCGAAGTGTTGGAAACAATTGTAGGTACTGCAGCTGATAGTGTTGCAGGAGTCTGCGGTTTGAATAAAGGAACTATTACAGACAGCAGTTCGAAAGCGCCAGAAAAAGAATCTGAAACAACAAAGCCGGACGAGACAGAAACAAAGCCGGACGAGACAGAAAAGAAACCGGAAGAGACAGAAAAGAAACCAGAAGAGACGGAAAAGAAACCGGAAAGTACGACAACGCCGACTACCCCGTCGCCGACACCAGAGTCAACAACCCCGGATTCGACCACTCCGTCGACTACTCCGGGCACGACGACCCCGACCACTCCGTCAGATACAACCCAGCCGGGAGCGACCACGCCGACAGAGACCGCTCCTTCGGTCGTGACCCCGAATCCGACACCTGAGACAACGCCGACGGTGAACGTTCCGGCGCCGAAGAAGGTGCAGAAGATTGCGGCGGGCAACACGAAGAAACAGGCGGTTGTCTTGACTTGGAAGAAGGACAAAGACGCGAAGGGTTATCAGATCGAGTACTCCCTGAACAAGAAGTTCACCAAGCAGAAGAAGGTGAAGAACGCGAAGAAGGCGAGCGCGACGATCAAGAAACTCAAAAAGGGAAAGACCTATTTCTTCCGTGTCCGCGCGTTCAAGGTCGTCAACGGAGAAATGATTTGCGGCAAGTGGAGCGCGGTGAAGAAAATTAGGATTAAGAAGTAAACTGTTCAGAAGATAAGAAAGCAAAAAGAGCAAAGAGAGCTGCCGCAGGGCAGGTGGGATCAGCCATCTGCTGCTGCGGCAGTTTTTTTCAGATTTTTTTCGTATCCTCGAGGTGTCTGTGCAGCGCTGCAGGGTGAAAATGCAAAGAAATTTATTGACCGGGGGGGTTATATGCTAGTATGTAATAAATTGGGTATAAGCACGGAGGAAAACCGGAAAAACAGGAAAAAGAGAAGACAGAAGAATAAAAAGCAAAAGCAACAAGAGTAGCAGACAAAGTAATGAACAAAAAAAGAAGGAGAGAGAATTACTATGAAAAAAAGAAAATTTTTAGGTTTTTTGACGACAGCACTTCTTTGTGTGTTTTTCACGGCG
Organism: uncultured Lachnospiraceae bacterium; assembly: GCA_947628045.1. GTDB lineage: Bacteria > Bacillota > Clostridia > Lachnospirales > Lachnospiraceae > Choladousia. Next base: position 4,059 of record CANQYP010000049.1, read on the forward strand.
CTGTCTGTGCAGGCGGAAGAAACGGCGTCATTTAGTGGTGGGGCAGGTACGGAGAACGATCCGTACCAGATCAGCAGCGAGGCAGACCTTAAACAGCTTGATTACGTTGATTATAACGAAAGTAAAAGCATGTATTTTAAGTTGATGGATGATATTAGTCTTAAAAGCTGGAATATTAGTGTACCACTTAATGGGTGTTTTGATGGGAATGGTAAAACCATCAGTGGGTTGACCCAACCTTTATTTGGAAGTATAGAAAAAACAGGAAAATTAAGTAACCTTACGGTTGTAAATGTAAATATTGTCGACAGTAATTTTACCGGAAGTATTTGCGGCAGTAATTTTGGTACAATATCGGACTGTAACGTAGAAGGAGGTTCAATTTCCGGAGGAACCTATGTTGGCGGCATATGCGGGCAATCTGGTAGTATAGATGGTGGAACTATAATAAATTGTCATATTTCAAATTGTAATATTACTGGTAATAACTATGTTGGAGGTATATGCGGATCCTTTGAGTCTTTGGGGGTAAACATAGCAAACTGTACGAACAGTGATGGCAAAGTCAGTGGAAAAAGTTATGTTGGAGGAATATGTGGCGCTAACACAAAGATTATAAGTAATTGTGATAACAGTAGCGCGGTTCAGGGCAATAGTAATGTCGGAGGAATATGCGGTTATAACGCGTCGGGTTCTATAACTGATTGCGAAAACAGTGGTACGATTAATAGCGAAGGAATGACTACAGAAACAGGCACTTCTGATAATTATATTGGTGGAGTCTGCGGTAACAATGCTGGCACTATTACAGGTAGCAGCTCAAAAGCGCCAGAAACAAAACCTGGAACTACGACAACTCCTTCGACAAATCAGGAATCGACAGAAAAAGAACCGGCGGATCAAAATACGACAAACCAAGATTCAACAACAACGACCCCGGAACCGACGACTCCAGAGTCAACCGCCCCGGAACCAACTACCCCGACCACCCCGTCAGATTCGACCCAGCCGGGAGCGACCACGCCGACGGAGACTGCTCCTTCGGTCGTGACCCCGAATTCGACGCCTGAGACGGTGCCGACGGTGAATGTTCCGGCGCCGGGGAAGGTGCAGAAGATTGCGGCGGGCAACACGAAGAAACAGGCGGTTGTCCTGACTTGGAAGAAGAACAAAGACGCGAAAGGTTATCAGATCGAGTACGCTCTGAACAAGAAGTTCACCAAGCAGAAGAAGGTGAAGAACGCGAAGAAGACGAGCGTGACGATCAAAAAGCTCAAAAAGGGAAAGACCTATTTCTTCCGCGTCCGTGCGTTCAAGGTCGTCAACGGAGAGAAAGTTTACGGCAAGTGGAGCGCGGTAAAGAAAGTTAAGATCAAAAAATAAAGCGCTCGGGAGAAAATAGCTCGAAGAAAAATAGCTCGAAAAAATAGCTCAAAAGAAAAAAGCTCGAAAGAAAAACTTAATAAGGAAATTGCTCAGAAAAGAACTGTTCAGAAGATAAGAGAGCCAAGAGAACTGCCGCAGGGCAGGTGGGATCAGCCATCTGCTGCTGCGGCAGTTTTTTCAGATCTTTTTCCGCATCATCTCGACGTTTGTGCAGTATTGCAGGGCGGTGTCGCGGGTGATGCGCCCTTTTCGGAAAAGGTCCAGCAGGCTGTTGTCCATCGAGATCATGTCTTCCTTCGAGGAGGTGTAGATGATGCCCTCGATCTGGTGCATCTTGTTGTCGCGGATCATGTTGCTGATGGCGGGGGTCATGATCATGATCTCGAACGCCGGGATCATGCCGCCGCCGACGGCAGGAATGAGCTGCTGCGAGACGACCGCGCGCAGGACCATCGAGAGCTGCACCGCGATCTGGTGCTGCTGTGAGGGGTCAAACACGTCGACGATACGGCTGATCGTGTTCGCCGCGCCGATTGTGTGCAGGCTGGAGAGCACGAGGTGCCCGGTTTCCGCGGCGGTCATGGCGGTCTGGATCGTCTCGTGGTCGCGCATTTCGCCGAGCAGAATGACGTCCGGGCTCTGGCGCAGCGCCGCGCGCAGGGCGGTCAGGTAGTTCTCGGTGTCCGTCGAGATCTCGCGCTGGCTGACGATGCTCTTCTTGTGCCGATGCAGGAATTCCAGCGGATCCTCCAGCGTGATGATGTGATCCTCGCGGGTGGCGTTGATGCGGTCCACAAGACAGGCGAGCGTCGTCGATTTGCCGCTGCCGGCGGGACCGGTCACGAGGACGAGCCCCTTCGTGATGTCCGTGAGGCTGAGCACGATCGGCGGGATACCGAGCTCCTCCGGGCGAGGCAGCTCGAAGACGATGACACGGATCACCGCGGCGAGCGAGCCGCGCTGCTTGTACGTGCTGACGCGGAAACGCGACAGCCCGGGAATGGCGAAGGAAAAGTCGTCGTCGCCGTATTCCAGAAATTTTTTCATGGAGCGCTCGTTAGCCAGACGGTAGATGTCCCGGATCAGCACTTCGGTGTCGGCGGGCATCAGGCGGTCGCCCTCCGAGCGGATCTCCCCGTTCACCTTGTAGCTCAGGGGAAGACCGGCGACAATGAAAATGTCGGAGGCTTTCGCCTGTGTAGCCGATGAGAGGATCTCCGCCGCATTCGTCAAATCGTTCATAAGATCAGTACTCCTTTTTATTCTGCATATTGTAGGTTTCCGATGCAGGAAGACCGGTTCAGGACAGATCCTTGCTGCGGAACAGGTGCATGCTGTTGTCAGCGTTCCAGTCGCTGGTGTTTACGATCTTCCAGGTTCGGATCTGGTATAAGGCGTCGCTGTCGGAGGCGGGATACGGCGCGTCGAGCCGAACCTGCAGGATCTGGTCGTCGTCCACCTCGACGGAGAAGGCGAGTACATCGTCCTCTTCCCGGGAGACGCCGGGCACGTCCTCGCCGATCCCGCCGCAGAGCTGCCGGTATGCGTCTTCTTTCTGGTCTGTCGTGTCGCCGGAAGGATCTTTCGTATCAGCTGTCTGCGTCGATTCGGAGGATTCCGCCTCCCTGAGATATTCCCCCAGCTGCGCGTCGATCTGCGCGAGGATCTCATTCGCGGAGGTCACGGCGGCGTAGTATTCTGTTGTGCGCTCTGCCGCCTGGCTGCTCAGCGTCTCGTCCGCGACAGCCCCGGACAGGGACAGCAGGGAGAAGATGATGAGGCACAGCGACAGGAAGATCAGCAGCATCAGAGAGACGCCGGAAGTTTTTCTCATTGCAGCGCCTCCTTTCGCGTCGCGGAGCGGTGGAACGTGACGGAAAGCTCATACACCGGCGCGTGGTCGTGATCCGTGACGGAGACGTTCAGCGTCTCGTCCTGCCCCTGCGGGTCGATCGCGGCGGTCAGCAGGTATCGCGCCTCGTCCGCCGTGCAGGTCTGGAATTCTTTATTATAGAAGATCACAAGCCCTTCCCGCTGCGTGGGGTCGTCCGGCAGCGCCGACAGGGACGCGCCCGGAAGGATCTCTGCGGCAGTCTGCAGCAGGGATTCCTCGGAAGTTCCCTCGTCCGCCGCACCGGCTGAAATGCTTTCCTCGACCGCCGCCGCGACAGATTCCGCCGCCGCCTGGGCATGCGAGAGCGCGTCGGCGCGCTGCGTGATCCCGTGCGCGCGCGCGAAGAGCCGCAGGCAGACGGTGCTCACGATCAGAAAGAAAAACAGCACGATGATAAATTCGATGAAGAACAGGTGCGAACCTGTCCGATCGTTTCGTTTCATAAAAGGCTCCATTTCAAAGTTATTCGGGGCTGCTTATGCCGCCGGAAACGTGAATCAGCGCGGAGAGCTCGTTGCCCTCCGCCCCGGCGGCAGTGACCGACAGCAGATCTTCCCCGGCAGCCGGTTCGATCGAGAGGGAGGACAGCTCGACGATGCGGCTGCCCATCTCCGCCGTAGGCTCCCTGTCCTCCGGCACCATCAGCTCGCACAGCGCGTTGTCGTAAAAGTACACGTAAGTCACATAGACCTCATCGTCGATCGTATCGCGGAACGCGAGCGCCGGCAGCTGTTCGACCTCCGTCAGAAGGACGGCTCCGCGCTCGTCGTGCTGGCGCACTTTTTCTGTGACGTAGGCGACGGCGGTGCGCGAGGTGTAGTTCTCGTTCAGGTACGCCGTCCCGTTCCGGTAGATCGTGGATCCCATGCCTGAGAGCAGCAGCGTGAACAGGCAGAAGATCAGCAGCAGCAGGAAGGAGAACAGCGAATCGATGGAATGGTTTTTCGGTCTAACCTGCATGCGGCGCCTCCTTGTCCATGATCGGGAAAATGGTGACGTCCGGCATCAGGTTGGTCCCCATGATCTCGTAGTCTACCACGTATTTCTCGGGGTCCCAGCGGATCCCGTAATGTTCCTTAATGTAATCCAGGCTTTCCGGATAGCGCCCTTTCATCGCGTAGCAATGAACCGCGCTGCGCAGGATCGCCTGACGCAGACTGTCGATCTGGCTGCTGTCGGCGGACTTGCGGACGGCGGAGACTCCCCACAGCAGAAGAGCGATGGCGAGGCACATGCCGGCGATGGAAACGACCGTCCGGCGCAGCAGATGCGAAGAAGTTTTTGTCTGTGTAAAGCGGTTCATAATGACCTCCCAAGCTGCCGGTGAGCTATCCGATGTTCGCCATGACGCCCAAAAGCGGGAGCATGACGGAGACAAGGATCAGTCCGGTGAGAATCGAGAGCACGGCGGTCAGCGTAGGCTCCAGCATATTGACCGCGGCGTGAATGCGCGTGTCCGCCTCCTCCTGGCAGCTGCCGGCGATCTGGTCCAGCGCGACCTCCGCCGTGCCGGTGCGGAACCCGATCGTGACCATGCGCGCGTTCAGCCCGGTGATGATACCGGCGTCGCGCAGGGACGCGGACAGGTCGTTGCCCTGATCCATCAGCTCGCTCGCCTGTTTGACGCTCTCTTCAAATTCGTCGTGGTTCGTCAGGGAGTTGGCGAGCTCAAAACTCTCTCCCATGTCCAGACCGCTGTGCAGGGAGAGCGCCAGCGCCTTGCAGAAACGGGAAGTCGCCAGCAGCCGGGCGACCGTGCGCCCGAACGGAAGACGTGTCACCGCGTGGATCAGAGCCGGAGCGCCCTTGCCGGTGCGCAGCGCGACCAGCGCGGCGATGACCAGGACGACGACCGCGACCAGGACGACCGCGGAAATGCGCTGCACGACGCCGGAGATCCGAAAGACGGCGGCGGAGATGCCGGTCATCTCGATGCCGAGCTGGTCGAACACTTCGCGGAACACGGGCATTACCTGTGTCATCAGGACGATGAGCACCGCGAACAGCATCGCGAGCAGAATGAGCGGATAGGTGAGCGCGTCCCGGATGCTCCGCATCAGGGCGGACTGGCGGCTGTAGTACTCGAAAAGAGAGGACATGACGTCCTCGAGCGTGCCGCTGCGCTCCGCGATCTGCGTCATGCGGATGAAATATTCCGGGAAGACTTCTGTCCTGCGCAGCGCCTCCGCGAGCTCGCCGGTGTCCTCAAGCGATTGGTATATGCTGTCGAGGATCTCCCTTCCCGCTCCGGGCGGCGTATCGTCACGCATGATCATGACGCCCTCCAGCGTCGAGATGCCGGAGTGCAGAATCATGGCGAGCTGTTGCGCAAATGCAGCGAGTTCACTGTCGGTCAACAAATTTTTCATTATGATACAATCCTTCCTTGTGTTTGTGTATAGTGCATTTTCCCGAACGCCCTCGCAGGAGTTGTCAATGCCACGGCAAACACGCTTTCGCTCGAATCGGTCACGCAGCGGTACTAAACTCACGCTGCGCGTTCGCTAAGTACCGGCGGACCTACACGGTTTGCCGTTGGCATCGCAACTCCCTGGACGGGCTGGCAAGCGCGGCAGATTACACGGCGGAACATCCACAGTCCTGCACGGGTTTGTAATGTTGATTAAGCATGAACTTATCGTACATATTGCAGCGAATAGTTTTCCCCGTCGCCGACGTAGTCGTTTGTCAGTTCGTCGTCGCCGAGCGCGGCGGCAAACGTCGGATCCATCATTTCCCATTCATTTCCGTTAAATTCGACGGCGTGCCGCACCCAGCCGACGGATTCGATGAAAATATCGACCCACGCGTGCCGAATGTCGCCGCTGTAGCCGATGTTCAGCCGCGCCGGAATGGAGAGCGCGCGCAGCATGGAGACGGTGAGGGCGGCGTAGTCGAAACAGATGCCCTTGCCGGTGCGCAGCGTCTCGTCGATGTCCGGGAGATAGCCCGCCTCGACGGTGGCTGCCTTCTCGTCGTCGTATGTAACATGTTCGGTCACGTAGCTGTAGACCGCTGTCAGGGCGTCGAGGTCGGACTCACAGTCCGCGGACAGCTCGCCCGCCAAACGGACCGCCTCGCTGTCTTCTGTAAAACTGACGTATTGGTTCGGATATAAAAATGGAAGAAACTCGTTCTCCAGCTCCACGGTCACCGAGTAGCTCAGGAGCGAGGCGTACTGGTCGCCGCTGATGTTCTGGAACGCGAGAATGATGTACGGACCGCTCCCCGCCGTGAAGGGGAAGGCGGTGTACTCGTCCGGCGTGTCCAGAAAATATTTGTAGTCGATCTGGTCGGGTCCCGTCACCTGAATGTTGACCTTCTCCCCCGCCTCGGAGAGCACTCCCATGAAATAGCCCTGATCCGCGTGTGAAAAATCAAGCGTGAGCGGCGCCACCTCGATGGTGTCGTCCTTCCCGAATTCCGGCGTCAGCACATGGGTCGCGCCGGACTCGTAAGCGGGCTTGTCGGACACGCCGTCGGAGCCCTTTCCGCATCCGCAGCACAGGAGAATCACACAGGCGAGCACAGGCGCCAGGACCGGTATTCGGCGCAAACAAAAATATCTCATGATAGGTATTGCGGACTCCTTATAAATATGATATTTTTAATGTGAAAGAATAATCTGATACAAGTATAGCAGAATAACAAAAAAAATAAAGTTTTTTTTGGAAAAAGTATTGACAAATCCAGTTGTATCCAGTAATATGATGATAACCCAAAGTAGCTCATCTGATATAAAGGCAAACCTGTTGAAAGACAGGGACGCAAAGCCAAGGGTCTAAGGTTTATCGATGCGATGGACTATGACAGCCGGTTGCCGCATTATGGTCACAAGGCTCGACCACAAAATGATCGCCAAATGATATAATGTGTATGGTAACCGCTTATCATAGGATCAAGCGGTTATTTTTACGTCTATACGTTTTATATCAGACGATGACGTTCTGGAGGAGGTATGGGTATGAGTAGGGAAAAGGTAAAAGAGTTATTGAAAAGGCGGTCGACAAAGATCGGAAGTGTAGTGCTTGCGGCGGCGATCGTGTTCACGGGGAGCATGTTTGCCTGGAAGGATTCCAGGAATGCGGTTCCTGAGCTCGTCACGTTTGTCGATATGACGGACGATGTGGTGATCGAGGAAGACGAGACTCCGTTGGCGGCGCCGACAGTCAAGAAGTCTGTGAAGAAACAGACCAAGAAAAAGAAGATCAAATTAAAGGAAGCGTCCAAGAAGTCTTACACGCAGAATGGCAAGACCACGACCAAGACGACCAAGAAGGTTAAGAAGAGCGGCAAGACCACGACGACGACCGAGACCATAAAGGAGACCAGCATCAAGTATCAGTTTAAGAAGGGATCCAAGATCAAGACGCAGATCACGACGATTACGACCACGGTCATCACGACCACGGTGACAGGAGATTCTGTTGCGGCGGCGACGACCGAGCAGGCGCAGACAGAGGCGCAGGCGGGTGAAGTGAGCGCGGCGAGCATCGCTCCGCAGGTTGACGCCAGAGTGATGAACGCATTCAACAAGATGGGCTGCAAGATCGTGGTGAACCCGGGTGTGAACTACTCCGGACAGTTCGATGCGAGAACCCGCACCATCACGCTGAAGGTTGGGGACAACACCGTGTACCATGAGCTGGGACACTTCCTTGCATTCATCGCAGGGAACTACGATAAGGGCGCAGAGTTCGCGGCGATCTTCAGCAAAGAGAAATCTCTGTACACCGCTTACAACGCGGCATACGTTCTCTCCAGTGCCTCCGAGTACTTCGCAGAGTCGTTCCGGAACTACACGCTTGACGCAGCAGGGCTGCAGGCGAGCAGACCGGAGACCTTCGCGGCGATCCAGAAGTGCCTGGGCATGGCGACAGACGCGCAGGTGAACACGATCATGAGCGCATACAGCGCGATCTGGTCGTAAGCAATAGTAAGTCAAATAAGTCAAACCCCGTTTCACTGAGAGGTGAAACGGGGTTTTTAGTTTGATTTTGATTCGATTGTGATTGGTTTCTTCAGGAATCAAGCTTTGTATGAGCTGTCTCGCCGTTATCCTCCAACCGATCTGTACTTTCCAGCATGTTCATCTCTCCCGGCAGGTCCGTGTTTTCCAGCTCGTCTATACCTTCTGTTCCGTCGATATCTTCTGCCTCGTCTGTTTCCTCCGCCGGCATGTATTTTTTGAAAATCTTGGCGAGGAAACGGGAATTCACGTAAGCGATCGTTGAAAATCCCAACAAAATCCATACCAGAAGTCCGTACCAGAAGGTGTAGCTGTTGTACAGCGAGATGAAGGCGGCGGCGATGACGATCACCGCCATTGCAATGGTGCGCGGGAAATCGAGGATCGCCATAAACAACGCGTTTTTCATCGTTATGCGCACGGTATTGTCAAATCGCGCCAGTGTCGGGAACACGTAGAGGAATTCCATCAGGTAAACGACGAAGGTGGCGAGAATGAAAACCCGCATGACCTGTAGGATCATGCCTGTGGAGTCCCGCAGGATCACCAGGTCCGTCGCCAGCACACAACCGAGCAAAAGCAATATCACCCAGATGATCGTCGCCTGTCGGAAATTCTGCCGGAAGGATTTGAAAAATCCCCGGACGATGTAGCCCTCTTCGTTCTCCGCCATTTTCAATGTAACATAGTGCATGGCGGTCAGCGCAGGTCCGATCGTTATGATCGGAATGCAGCACACGAGAAAGACAATATTTAGGATCATCAGGTCCGCTACACGGCTGAGCACGCGGAAGAACCCGCTGTCCATATCGAAAATACTTCGCAAAGGCATCACTCGCTTTCTGTATAAAAAATAATTTGTGTCTGCGCTTTATACAAAGCACGTAAGTTTATAGAAGAAAGTATAGTTGTTTTTGCCCGAAAAATCAATAAAAAATTGACAACGAATATATTTCTGGGATATAATTATTATTCGTGAAAGCAATGAGCCGTGCAGAGACGATGGATCGGGAATTGTCTGCTTGCAGACACATTCACGGGACATCGGATCTATAGGGCGAATGCCCGCGACCTCGGAAAGTCGAAGACTTTTCGAGGTTGAGCACGGCTCCTGGAAAAGCAAGGTTGAGCGCGGCTCAGCATTTGATAAATATGAGGAGGCAGACGATGCTGTACGACAAGGTACCCACAAGTCTGAATTTTGTCGAGCGGGAAAAGCAGACAGAAAAGTTCTGGAAAGAAAACAAGATTTTTGAGAAGAGTATGGCGAACCGCGAGGGCTGCGAGACGTACACGTTTTACGACGGACCGCCCACGGCGAACGGCAAGCCGCACATCGGACACGTCCTGACGCGCGTTATCAAGGATATGATCCCGCGCTATCAGACGATGAAGGGCAAGATGGTGCCCCGCAAGGCGGGCTGGGACACGCACGGACTTCCGGTGGAGCTGGAGGTGGAGCGCATGCTCGGGCTCGACGGCAAGGAGCAGATCGAGGAGTATGGTCTGATTCCGTTTATTGATAAGTGTAAGGAGAGCGTCTGGAAGTACAAGGGGATGTGGGAGGATTTCTCCGGCACGGTCGGTTTCTGGGCGGACATGGACAACCCCTATGTGACGTACCATGACGATTTCATTGAGTCTGAGTGGTGGGCGCTGAAGAAGATCTGGGACAGGGGACTTCTGTACAAGGGGTTCAAGGTTGTCCCGTACTGTCCGCGCTGCGGCACGCCGCTGTCGGCGCAAGAGGTGGCGCAGGGTTACAAGACGGTGAAGGAGCGCTCCGCGATCGTTCGTTTCAAGGCGGTCGGAGAGGACGCGTATTTCCTTGCTTGGACGACGACGCCCTGGACGCTGTTGTCGAACACGGCGCTGTGCGTGAACCCGGACGAGACCTACTGCAAGGTGAAGGCGGCGGACGGCAGGACTTATTATATGGCGCAGGCGCTGCTGGATACGGTGCTTGGCAAGCTGGGCGACGAGGAAAAAGGGATCCCGGCGTATGAAGTTTTGGAGACTTACAAGGGCAAGGATCTGGAATACAGAGAATACGAGCCGCTGTTCGCGGCAGCGGGCGAGGCTGCAGCGAAACAGCACAAGAAGGCGCATTTCGTGACCTGCGACAATTATGTCACGATGTCCGACGGTACCGGCATCGTCCACATCGCGCCGGCGTTCGGCGAGGACGACAGCCGCGTGGGGCGCGATTACGACCTGCCGTTCATCCAGTTCGTGGACAACAAGGGTGAGCTGACGAAGGAGACGCCGTACGAGGGCATCTTCGTGAAGAAAGCGGATCCGGTCATCATCGCGGATCTGGACAAGGACGGCAAGCTGTTTGACGCGCCGAAGTTTGAGCATGATTATCCGCATTGCTGGCGCTGTGACACGCCGCTGATCTACTACGCGCGCGAGTCGTGGTTCATCAAGATGACCGCGGTGAAGGACGATCTGATCGCGAACAACAACACGATCAACTGGATCCCGGAGAGCATCGGCAAAGGACGTTTCGGCGACTGGCTGGAGAACGTGCAGGACTGGGGCATTTCCCGGAACCGTTACTGGGGCACGCCGCTGAACATCTGGGAGTGTGAGGACTGCGGGCATATGCACTCGATCGGCAGCCGCGAGGAGCTCTTTGAGCTGAGCGGCAACGAGGCGGCGAAGACCGTGGAGCTGCATCGCCCGTACATCGACGAGATCACGATCAAGTGTCCGAAGTGCGGCAAGACGATGCACCGCGTGCCGGAGGTGATCGATTGCTGGTTCGATTCCGGTGCGATGCCGTTCGCGCAGTACCATTATCCGTTTGAAAATAAAGAATATTTCGAGGCGCATTTTCCGGCGCAGTTCATCTCCGAGGCGGTGGATCAGACGAGAGGCTGGTTCTACTCTCTGCTCGCGGAGTCGACGCTGCTGTTCAACAAGGCGCCGTATGAGAACGTGATCGTGCTCGGACACGTGCAGGACGAGAACGGTCAGAAGATGAGCAAATCCAAGGGCAACGCGGTCGATCCGTTCGAGGCGCTCGAGACCTACGGAGCCGACGCGATCCGCTGGTATTTCTACGTGAACAGCGCGCCGTGGCTGCCAAACCGTTTCCACGGCAAGGCGGTGCAGGAAGGACAGCGCAAGTTCATGGGGACGCTGTGGAACACCTACGCATTTTTCGTGCTGTATGCGAACATTGACAATTTCAACCCGATGGAGCATACACTGGACTATGAAAAGCTTTCCGTGATGGACAAGTGGCTGCTGTCGAAGATGAATTCGATGGTGAAGACCGTCGACGAGTCGCTTGGGAGCTACAAGATCCCGGAGGCGGGGCGTGCGCTGCAGGAATTTGTGGACGACATGAGCAACTGGTACGTCCGCCGCAGCCGCGAGCGTTTCTGGGCGAAGGGCATGGAGCAGGACAAGATCAACGCCTACATGACGCTGTACACGGCGCTTGTAAATACCTGCAAGGCGGCGGCGCCGATGATCCCGTTCATGGCGGAGGACATCTACCGCAACATCGTCTGTAAGGTGGATGTTTCCGCGCCGGAGAGCATTCATCTGTGCGATTTTCCGACCGTGGACGAGGCGCAGATTGACGAAGAGCTCGAGCGCGCGATGGATCAGGTGCTCAAGGTGGTCGTGATGGGGCGCGCGTGCAGAAATGCGGCGAACATCAAGAACCGCCAGCCGATCGCGCTGATGTACATCAAGGCGCCGGAGGAGCTGCCGGAGTATTTTACGGATATCGTGAAGGACGAGCTGAACGTCAAGAAGGTCGAGTACACGCAGGACGTCGGAGGTTTCATTTCCTACACGTTCAAGCCTCAGCTGAAGACGGTCGGTCCGAAGTACGGCAAGCTGCTCGGAAAGATCCGCCAGGCGCTCACGGAGCTTGACGGCAACAAGGCGATGGCGGAGCTCAAGGCAAACGGCGCGCTGAAGTTTGACTTTGACGGTGCGGAGGTCGTCCTCGCCGAGGAGGATCTGCTGATCGAGACGGCGCAGACCGAGGGCTTTATCGCGGAGACGAACGGAGACATTTCCGTTGTGCTTGACACGAAACTGACGCCGGAGTTGATCGAGGAGGGCTTTGTGCGCGAGCTGATCAGCAAGATCCAGACAATGCGCAAGGAGGCAGGCTTTGAGGTGATGGACAAGATCCGCGTGTCCGTGAAGGACAACGAGAAGATCGACGCGATCCTGCGGAAGTTCGAGGGCGACATTCT
>CANQYP010000050.1 GCA_947628045.1 uncultured Lachnospiraceae bacterium
GTGAGGCGGTCCTTCCGGGGAAACGTTGGAGCCGCTTTCATGTGTGGACCGTTCGCTGCGCGGCGTATCTGCTCTGCCTGGCAGGTTCCTTTCTCGTGGCGTCGACCCCGGTCAGGGCAGTGCTCATGGCTCTCTGGATCATTCTGCTCACCTGCTGCTACGAGTGCAGCGTTCCGAGGCGCATTTACACGGTGCTGGTGATCTCCGTGCTGGGAGATATCGCCGAGGTCGCGACGATGGTCCTCACAGTCACGATATTAGGGATCAGCATGGATCTTATCGCGGATTCCGTGGCTGTGTACGCCGCGAACGTCTTCGCGAGCAAGCTGCTGTATCTTCTGCTTGTGCGTTTTCTTCTGTTCTGCACGAGAAAGGACCGGACGCCCGGGGATGGCGGCTACTCGGCGTCCCTGCTGATCGTTTTTGTGTTTATCATGTTCCACATGGGATTCTTTCTGCGCGCGACGCTTGACGTCTATTCGGTCAGGGGAAATATTCTGGCGATCGCCTCCATGCTGCTGATGAGCGCCGCCATCGTCGCCGTGTTTTACCTGGGCAACCGACAGGCGAAACTCCGCGAATACTGGAAACGGCTCGACGAGATGGAAAAACGCTACCGCATGCAGGTCAAAAGCTATGAGGAGCTGAGGGACAGCGTGCAGGCGGCGAACAGAAATGTCCACGATGTAAAAAATTTTGTGCTGGCGGTGCGCTCATACCTTGAGCAGGGCAGGATCGACGAGGCGAAAAAGAAACTGGATGAGTACGCCGGTCACATATCCGATCCGCCGGATACGCAGGGAAACTGACGGAAGGGGATTGCCACGATCGTGGCAGTCCTTTTTTTGCGCAAACCCCGCGTACTATTTCCCACCCCCATTTCATAAGATAGAAGGAACGCGGCACCATGACGTGTGACTGCCGCAGAAATGGGGGAGCTGTATGAACGACAGAGCTTTGAAGGTACTGGAACAATATGATCTGGAGATCACGGGCACCAGGCGGGGCAGAGGTTCCTACATCTGCGAGACGACGCAGGGACTGCGGATTCTGAGCGATTATACGGGGTCGGAAAACAAGGCGCTGTTCCAGAACCGCGTGATGGAGAAGATCCGAGGCGGCGGATATGAGAAGGTTGACGTTATCATTCCGAACCGGGAGGGCGCTCTGATCTCCCGGGACTGGGAGGACAATAAATATGTCGTCAAGGAGTGGTATACGGGGCGCGAGTGCGATACGGCGAGTGAGAGCGAGATTCTCTCGGCTGTGTGCAATCTGGCAAAGCTGCACAAGCTGATGCGCCTGGAAGACGACTCGGAGTTTCGTCAGAACTTTACCGCGCAGGAACCGCTCGCCGAGATTCGGGCACAGAATATAGAGCTTAAGAAGGTTCGCTCGTTCATTCGGAAAAAGAATACGAAATGTGAATTCGAGCGTTTATTTTTGAATTATTATTCCAGGTATTTTGAACAGGCACAGCAGGCGGAACAGGAGCTTGCGAGCCTGGAGGCAAGAATGGAAGCATTGCTCAAAAACAATCGGGGCAGCGTGTGCCACGGCGACTACAATCATCATCACATCCTGATGACGGGCTATGACATTGCGACGACGAATTTTGAGTGCTGCCGCTTCGACCTGCAGATCAACGATCTCTACCGTTTCATGAGAAAGATTCTCGAGAAACACAACTGGAACGCAAAGCTTGGGATGCGCATGCTCGACCACTACTCGCAGGTGCGCACGGTCTCGTCGGACGAGCGCAGACTGCTCTATGTGCGCATGCGCTACCCGGAGAAATTCCGCAAGCTCGCGAACTACTATTACGGCAGCAACAAGGCGTGGATCTCCGGGCGCTTTCTCGATAAGCTGGAAAACCTGAACCGGCAGGAAGAAATGCGGAACAATTTCGTGAAAATGCTGGAAAAGTAGTTTTATTTTAGAAACTTTCATGGTATGATAAAAGCATCGAAATTATCTAGGAGGATTACCATGGAAGACTACAGAAAAGCATACGAAGAGTGGCGGACGAACCCGCATTTTGACGAGGCGACGCGGGCGGAGTTGAAGGCAATTGAGTCGGACGAGAACGAGATCAAAGAGCGTTTCTACACGGAGCTCGAATTCGGCACGGCGGGACTGCGCGGCGTCATCGGCGCGGGCACGAACCGCATGAACAGGTACGTGGTGCAGAAGGCGACGCAGGGGCTGGCGAACTACATCCTGAAACAGGACAAGGCGGACAAGAGCGTGGCGATCGCCTACGACTCCCGCAGGATGTCGCCGGAGTTCGCGGACTTCGCGGCGGAGACGCTGGCGGCGAACGGCATCAAGGCGTACGTGTTCGAGTCGCTGCGCCCGACGCCGGAGCTGTCGTTTGCGGTGCGCGAGCTCGGCTGCATCGCGGGCATCAACATCACGGCGAGCCACAACCCGCCGGAGTACAACGGCTATAAGGTGTACTGGGAGGACGGCGCGCAGATCACGCCGCCGCACGACACCGGGATCATGGCTGAGGTGAAGGCGATCACGGACTACACCGCGGCGAAGACGATGAGCAAGGAGGACGCGGTCAAGGCGGGTCTCTACGAGGTGATCGGAGAGAAGATCGACGACGCGTTCATCGCGCAGCTCAAGAGCCGGGTGCTCCACCCGGAGACGATCGCGCAGGAGAGCAAGAATCTTCGGATCGTCTACACGCCGTTGCACGGCACGGGCAACCTTCCGGTGCGCCGCGTGCTGAAGGAGCTCGGTTTCGAGCATGTGTACGTGGTGCCGGAGCAGGAGAAACCGGACGGAGAATTTCCGACCGTCAGCTACCCGAACCCGGAGGCGGAGGAGGCGTTCGCGCTTGGTTTGAAGCTTGCGAAGGAGATCGACGCGGATCTCGTGCTCGCGACCGATCCGGACGCGGACAGGCTCGGCGTGCGTGTGAAGGATGCGAAGACCGGCGAGTACCACACGCTGACCGGCAACATGTCCGGCTGTCTGCTGGCGGATTATGAGATCGGTCAGACGAAGGCGGTCAAAGGGCTGCCGGACGACGGCGTCCTGATCAAGACGATCGTGACGACGAACATGGCGGACGCGATCGCGAAGTATTACGGGACAAGCCTGATCGAGGTGCTGACCGGTTTCAAGTACATCGGGCAGCAGATCCTGGGCTTTGAGAAGAGCGGCAAGGGCACGTACCTCTTCGGGTTCGAGGAGAGCTACGGCTGCCTGATCGGCACGCACGCGCGCGACAAGGACGCGATCGTGGCGTCGATGGCGCTCGCGGAGGCGGCGGCGTTCTACAAGGCGCAGGGAAAGACGCTCTGGGACGCGATGGTCGAGCTGTACGAGCGCTACGGCTACTACAAGGACGACATCAAGACGATCACGCTCAAGGGCATCGAGGGGCTGCAGAAGATCCAGGAAATCCTCGAGACGCTGCGGAACAACGCGCCGAAGGAGATCGGCGGATATCAGGTGACGGCGGTGCGCGACTACAAGGCGGACACGATCACGGACATCGCGACGGGGACGGTGAGACCGACCGGTCTTCCGGCGTCGAACGTGCTCTACTACGAGCTGACCGACGACGCGTGGCTTTGCGTGCGTCCGTCCGGCACGGAGCCGAAGGTAAAATTCTATTACGGCATCAAGGGGACGTCCCTGGCGGACGCAGATGAGAAATCATCGGCGCTCGGCGAGCAGGTGCTCGCTATGATCAACGAGATGCTGTAAATATATTTTTGCAGAAAATCAAGGAAATCCTTGACAAAACGGATATATCATTATATAAATAATTACAGGGCTGGGGCGGAAATTGTTCTCAGACTCAGTAAGATACCAGGATCTGCATAGATTATCAGACAGCAGATCAGATTCAGAGGAGGAAATAACCATGAATAAGACAGAATTAGTTGCGGCAATCGCAGAGAAGACAGAACTGTCCAAGAAGGACGCGGAGAAGGCTCTGAAGGCTTTCACGGATGTAGTAGCTGAGCAGCTCAAGCAGGGCGAGAAGGTTCAGCTGGTAGGTTTCGGCACGTTTGAGGTCAGCGAGCGCGCTGCAAGAGAGGGCAGAAACCCGCTCACCGGCAAGAAGATGAAGATCAAGGCATCCAAGTCCCCGAAGTTTAAGGCAGGGAAGGCTCTCAAGGATCAGTTGAACTAATCAGAGCTGAGAGAATAGAATGCGGGCTGCTGCGCGATGTGCGGCAGCCTTTTCTTATGCGCAGGTCTGCGTGTGGAAGGCTGCTGTCGCAGCACGCAGACCGCGCGGCGGACAGGAGCGGTCTCCTGTCCGAGGAGAGGCAGACCCGCATATGGGAAGGAAGGAATCATATGAGACTGGACAAATATCTGAAGGTGTCGAGGCTGATCAAGCGCCGCACGGTGGCGAACGAGGCGTGCGACGCGGGGCGTGTGCTCGTGAACGGGAAACCGGCGAAGGCGTCCGTGTCGGTGAAGGAGGGCGATGAGATCGAGATTCAGTTCGGCGGCAAGGCGGTGAAGGTCGAGGTGCTCTCCGTGCAGGAGACGGTCCGCAAGGAGGACGCCGCCGAGATGTACCGCTACCTCTGAGACGACACGGCGCGCGTTTTTTGCCTGTTTTTGTGTGGCATATGCGGCTGGCTGCGCACATAGAATAGAGTGAACTCGGTATGTTGCGGAGTGCAGAATGGAAGAAAAAAAGAGCGTGAGACCGCACAGCATTACATGGAATGACAGGAGATCCGGGAATGTGACCGGCGTGAAGGACGTGCTCTCGTTCGACGAGAGCTCCGTCGTGCTCCAGACGGAGCAGGGCATGCTCACGGTGAAGGGAAAAGACCTTCACATTGACAGGCTGATGCTGGAGCAGGGCGAGGTGGAGCTGGAAGGGCATGTGGACAGCCTGGTGTATTCCGGCAGCGACCCGGCGAAGAAGGGGAGCCTCGTGAAGAGGATGTTCCGATGATGAGCGAGGTGATCCGGCAGGAGACGGCGGTGTTTCTGCTGTCCGTGCTCCACGGCGCCGCGCTCACGCTTGCCTACGATCTGCTCCGGGCGCTGCGCCGCGCGTTCGCGCATGGCGCGGTCGCTGTCTCGGTCGAGGATTTCCTGTTCTGGATCGTGGCGGGCTTTCTCACATTCTGCCTGGCGTTTTACCGCACGGACGGCGTGATCCGGGGCTATGTGGCGGTCGGGATCGCGATAGGGGTGATTTTATATCATTTTTCGATCAGCGGTTTGGTCGTCCGCTTTTTTTCGCGGCTTTTTGTGTCGATAAAACACGTTTTTGGTACGATTTTGCGTTTTTTGGCGCTGCCGGCAAAAAAATGTTGTCATTTTTGGCAGAAAATAATTGAAATTGCAGGGAAAAACGGTTACAATATTTTTATTAAAAAAATGAGGGGTAACTGTTATGGCCGGAAAAAAGAGAAAACCGAGCAATAGCAACAGGAGGGGAATGGTTGCGATTGCTTTGATCGTCATGGTTCTGCTGGTAGGACTTCTCGTCCAGAGCCAGAGACTGAGCAGGCAGAACAGGCAGTATGAGGCGCAGAAGAGCGAGCTGCAGCAGCAGATCAGCGATGAGGAGCTGCGCGCAGGTGAGATCGGGAACCTCAATGACTATGTGAACTCCACGGAGTACATTGAGAAGGTCGCCCGGGAAAAGCTCGGGCTGGTCTATGAGGATGAGATCTTATTTCGGGCGGAGAACTAGCTGACAGGTGAAGGGGTGTCGCAGGGCAGTGATCTTGCGATACCTTTTTTGCGTTATAATATTTTTTCGGACAGGCGAGGATTTGACATATATCGCATCTCCAATCATGTATACTTTTCGCGGGACTTGCCGTGAAGGCACGGTTCACAGCTGAAAACAAGCGGACAAGGGGAGGATTCGATATGTGTGCAATGACATTGCCCAGGCTGGGTGCCTGGGGCTGGCATGTGGGGAGCGCAGGGGTATTCGGGACAGGAAAGGCACGGCGCAGAGTCGACGGCTTTGCCTGCCCGCGGCCGGAAAAGGAACAGCTGGAGCGCTATGCGGAGGCATTTTACGGGCTGTCAAAGCTGTTTCAGGCGATGCCCTGCCAGAAGGAGCGCTTAGGCGACGTGGATCTGGAGCGGCTGTTTGGCGAGGTGAGGGAGCAGGTGTGCGCGGCGTGCGGTCGCGGGGACGCCTGCTGGGAGAGCCGGTATTTTGAGAGCTGCCAGATCTTTTATGAGCTGTTTGACCGCCTGAGAGACGACGGGGAGCTGGACGAGGCGCTCATGCGCCGGCTGACGGAGCAGTGCGCGCGCCCGCAGATGCTGGCGGGCGCGATGCGGGAGTGCTACGGGCAGGCGCGGCTCGACCTGATGTGGAGCAACCGCATGATGGAGCAGCGCACGGCGGCGGGGGAGCAGATCTTCCAGACGGCGGAGCTGCTGCGGCGGGCGGCGGACGGGCTTTCCGGCGCGCCTGAGCGGGAGAGCCGGATCTGGAAAAAGCTCAGGCGGGAGCTGCGGTATTTCGACATCGAGCTGAAGGACGTCCGTGTGTTTGTCTGCGACGACACGCGGACAGAGATCTATCTGCTGCTGTGCTCGGACAAGCATGCGTGTGTCTCGGTGAAGACGATCGCGGAGGTGCTCTCGGAGTGCTGTGGGGAGAAGATGCGCCCCGCGTGGAACTGCCGCGCGGCGGTGAGCGGGGAGACGGCGAACTTTCATTTTGTCCCGGATACGAAGTATCAGATCCTCTGCGGGATCTCCAGGATCACGAAGACGGGGGAGATGGTGTCGGGCGACAATTATGCGTTCCTTCAGAAGGACACCGGAAAGGTCGTCATGAGTCTGGCGGACGGCATGGGCTCCGGGGTTCAGGCGTGCCGGGAGAGCGAGAAGGTCATCGAGCTGCTGGAGCAGTTTCTGGACGCCGGATTCCCGCAGGAGACCGCCGTGCGCATGATCAACTCCTGCATCCTGCTGCAGAACAGCAGCCAGAGGTATTCGACGATCGACCTGTGCATGGTCGACCTTTACAGCGCGGGCTGCGACCTGATCAAGTCCGGGGCGGCGTCGACCTTCCTGTATCAGGGGAACGAGATCGAGGTCATTCCCTCGAACGGCTTTCCGGCGGGCGTCATGCAGCAGTCGGATTATGAGAGCATGCACCGCCAGCTGCGCGCGGGCAGCAGCATCATCATGATGACGGACGGGGTGCTCGAGGCGCTCCCGCCGCAGGAGCGCGAGCAGTCCATGGCGGAGCTGATCGGGAGGAGCGCCTCGAAGAACGCGAAGGAGTACGCCAGAAGGCTGATGGAGAAGGTATACCTGATGCAGAAACTGCAGGCGCGGGACGATATGACGATCCTGGTGGGGACGATCTGGGAGAAATGACCGTCCGGGCGGATCGGGACGAACCGGCTGTGGGCGGAGCATGCCGGGGCGGTTCAGAAAGGGACGGTGCGTGTGCGCGGTATTTTTGAGACCATACAGCAATATCATATGATTGAGCCAGGGACGCATGTGGTCGTCGGCGTGTCGGGCGGCGCGGACTCGGTCTGTCTGCTCTATGCGCTGAGCGAGTACCGTGGGGAGGTTCCCTTTGCGCTGACCGCCGTGCACGTGGAGCACGGGCTGCGCGGGGAGGAGAGCCTTGCGGACGCCGCGTACACACAGGAGCTGTGCGCCAGGCTCGGCGTGCCCTGCCGTGTCGCGCGCGCGCAGGTGGAACAGCTGGCGCGGGCGGAGGGGATCTCGGTCGAGGAGGCAGGACGCCGGGAGCGCTATCGGATCTTCCGCGAGGTGAAGGAGGAGTGCGCGGCGCAGCACATCGCGGTGGCGCACAATCGGAACGACCAGGCGGAGACGGTGCTCTGGAATCTGGCGCGGGGCAGCGGGCTGACGGGGCTTGCCGGGATGCGCCCCGTGTATGGAGACATTGTCCGCCCGCTTTTGTTTACGGGGCGGGATGAGGTCGAGCGGATCCTGACGGACGCCGGGATCGCCTGGAGGACGGACCGGACGAACCTGCAGCGGGAGTACACCCGAAACCGCATTCGTCTCTCGTTGCTCCCGCAGATGGAGCGGGAGCTGAATGCCCGGGCAACGGAACATATCGCCGCCGCCGCCGATCGGCTGCGGCAGGTGGAAGAATATCTGGAGCGGGTCACGGACCGCGCGGAGGAAACCTGTATCCGACGGGACGGGGACTCGGTCTGCGTGGATCTGCGGGCGCTGCGGCAGCAGGACGAACTGATCCGCGCAGAGCTGCTGCGCCGCGCGGTGTCAAAAAGCGGCGGCACGAGGGATTTCGGGAGCGTTCATATGGAGGCGCTCTTGCGGCTCTGCGGACAGGACTGCGGCAGGGAGCTCAGCCTGCCCGGACGCCTTCGCGCGGTCCGGGAGGAGGGGATCCTGCGGCTGTGCGCGCTGCGGGACGCGAAACCCGACTGCAGGGAGACTGGCGCATGCAAAGAGCCCGGTACTTGCGGGAAGACTGGCGTCTGTGGGGAGGCTGGCGCATGCAAAGAGCCCGGCGCCTGTGGGGACATCGGCGCGGCGCGGGGTACGACGGATCCGGGGACGGAGCTGCCGGTGCCGCCTGGGACGTCGGAGTGGTTCTGCGCGGGCGGCTGGCGCGTCCGAACAGAGTTTTTGGAGAACACGCCCGCCCTGACGGGGCAAATTGCAGAAAAAAAGTATACGAAATGGCTTTCCTGTGATACAATAGGCAATAATATCCTGCAGCTGCGCACGAGGCGGCAGGGAGATTATCTGGTCGTCAACCGGGAGGGCGGCAGGAAGAAACTGAAGGATTATCTGATCGACTGCAAGGTGCCGCGCAGGGAGCGGGACCGCATCCTGCTGCTGGCGGCGGGCTCCCATGTGCTCTGGGTGGTCGGGTACCGCATCAGCGAGGCGGCAAAGGTGACGGAACATACGAGAAAAGTGCTGAAGATACAAGTGGAGGAGAAGACGCGTGAAAGAGAAGATACGGATCCTGCTGACGGAGCAGGAGGTCAATGAAGAGATTGCAAGGATGGCGGCGCGCATCAGCGAGGAGTACGCCGGTGAGAGCGTGCACCTGATCTGCGTGCTCAAGGGGAGCATTTTTTTTACCTGCGAGCTCGCGAAACGGATCACGATACCGGTCACGCTGGATTTCATGTCGGTGTCCAGCTACGGCGACGGCACGGAGTCGAGCGGCGTCGTGCGGATCAATAAGGACCTGGACGAATCGATCGCGGGGAAGAACGTCCTGGTGGTCGAGGATATCGTGGACTCCGGGCGGACGCTCTCGTACCTTTTGGAGAACCTGGGGGCGAGGAACCCGAAGTCGCTGAGACTGTGCACGCTTTTGGATAAGCCGGAACGCCGTGTCACAGACATCAAGGTGGATTATACCGGATTCGAGATCCCGGACGAATTCGTGGTCGGCTACGGGCTGGACTACGCGCAGAAGTACAGGAACCTTCCGTTCGTAGGGATCGTCGAATTTGTAGAGGAATAAAAGGAGATGAACGTCAATTGAACAGAAACGCCAAAGGAATGGTATTTTATCTGGTCGGGATCCTGGTCATCGTCCTTCTGGTGCTCACGTTCCGGGACAGACTCGAAGAGAGTCAGACCTGGAACAGCCGCGAGCTTGACGCGGCGCTGGAGCAGGGGAACGTCGTCGAGGTCCGGATCATGCCGAATAAGGAGGTGCCGACCGGAGTGCTCCGGGTCGTGCTCCTGACGGGCGAGGTCAAAAATGTGAACGTCACGGATGTGCGCGCGGCGGAGGAAGAGCTGAAGGGCTACGAGAACGTGACCGTCGAAGTCGGCGACGTCATGCGCGACAGCATATTCCTGACGTCGATCCTTCCGGTTCTCCTGATGGGCATTCTGCTGATGCTGCTGTTCAGCACGATGAACCGGCAGGCGGGCGGCGGGAACACGCGGATGATGAACTTCGGAAAGAGCCGCGCGCGTATGGTGACGCCGGACGCGAAACGGGTGCTGTTTAAGGACGTCGCCGGTCTGAAGGAAGAGAAAGAGGACCTGGAGGAGATCGTCTCCTTCCTGAAGGAGCCGTCCAAATTCCTGCAGGTGGGGGCGCGCATTCCCAAGGGCGTGATCCTCGTGGGACCTCCGGGTACCGGCAAGACGCTGCTCGCGAAGGCGGTGGCGGGCGAGGCGGGCGTTCCGTTCTTCAGCATCTCCGGCTCGGATTTCGTGGAGATGTTCGTCGGCGTCGGCGCGTCCCGCGTCCGGGATCTGTTCGAGGAGGCGAAGAAACACCAGCCCTGCATCGTATTCATCGATGAGATCGACGCGGTGGCAAGGCGCAGGGGCACCGGCATGGGCGGTGGTCACGACGAGAGGGAGCAGACGCTCAACCAGCTCCTGGTCGAGATGGACGGTTTCGGCGTGAACGAGGGCATTATCGTGATGGCGGCGACGAACCGTGTGGATATCCTGGATCCGGCGATCCTTCGCCCGGGACGTTTCGACCGGCAGGTTGCCGTGGGACGCCCGGACATCAAGGGCAGGGAGGAGATCCTGCAGGTGCATTCCAAGGGCAAGCCGCTCGCGGACGACGTCGACCTCGCCGAGGTGGCGCGGACGACTGCCGGGTTCACGGGCGCGGACCTGGAGAACCTGATGAATGAGGCGGCGATCTACGCCGCGAAGGAGCAGCGCGTCTACATCCGCCAGGGCGACATTCAGCGCGCGTTTGTCAAGGTCGGGATCGGCGCGGAGAAGAAGAGCCGCGTGATCTCGGAGGAGGAGAAACGGATCACGGCGTACCACGAGGCAGGGCACGCGATCCTGTTCCATCTGCTCCCGGAGGTCGGTCCGGTGCATACGATCTCGATCATTCCGACCGGGCGCGGCGCCGCGGGCTACACGATGCCGCTGCCGGAGAAGGATGAGATGTTCGGCACGAAGGGCAAGATGATGCAGAATATCATCGTCAGCCTGGGCGGACGCGTGGCGGAGGAGCTCGTGATCGGGGACGTGACGACGGGCGCATCCCAGGACATCAAGCAGGCGACGGGCATTGCGCGGGCGATGGTGACGAAGTTCGGCATGTCCGACAAGCTCGGTCTGATCAACTACGACCACGAGGACGACGAGGTGTTCATCGGGCGCGACCTGGCGCACACGCGTTCCTACGGCGAGGAGGTCGCCTCCCTGATCGACGAGGAGGTCAAGCGCATCATCGACGAGGCGCACGCGAAGGCGCGCGAGCTGATTTCGGCGCACGAGTCTGTGCTGCACGCCTGCGCAAAACTGCTGATCGAGAAGGAAAAGATCGGGCGCGAGGAATTTGAGGCACTGTTTGCATAAAAAATTTTCAGAGAGGCGAGCATGGATCAGAAGACAAAATCATTTGTTCAGAAAGTGAAATATATGCTCCTGATGCGCCCCGTGTTCAACATGGGGGCGCTTTTCAGCGACGAGACGGAGAATTATGTGTCGCCGATGGAGCCGAAACCGGGGGATACCGTGACGATCCGGATCCGCACGCTGCGCGACAACGCCGACGCGGTCTATTTCATCAGCGGGGCGCGCAAGGAGCTCATGTCGCTGGAGCGCACCGAGGGACGGTTCGATTATTACGCGATCCAGATCGAGCTGGGCGATGAGCCGCTCTACTATTTCTTTGAGATCCAGGACGGGCAGGCGAGATGTTTCTACAACAAGTGCGGCGTGTCCCGGGATCTGCAGCAGAGCAAGGCGTTCTGCATCTGCCCCGGATTCTCGACGCCGGACTGGGCGAAGGGCGCGGTCATGTACCAGATCTTTACGGATCGTTTCTGCAACGGGGATCCGACGAACGACGTGGAGTCGAACGAGTACATCTACATCGGGGAAGGGACGGTCAGGGTGGAAGACTGGAACAAGCTCCCCGCCGAGATGGGCGTGCGGGAGTTTTACGGCGGCGACCTGCAGGGCGTGATCGACAAGCTGGATTACCTGCAGGAGCTCGGCGTGGAGGTCCTCTATTTCAATCCGCTCTTCGTGTCGCCTTCCAACCACAAATATGACATTCAGGACTATGACTATATCGACCCGCATTTCGGGAAGATCGTCCGCGACGAGGGCGAGCTTGTGCGGGACTGGGAGCGCGGCAACCGCGGCGCGACGCGCTACATCAACCGTGTGACCGGGCTCGACAACCTGGAGGCGAGCAACGAGCTCTTTATCCGGCTGGTGGAGGAGCTGCACAAAAGAGGCATGAAGGTGATCCTCGACGGCGTGTTCAACCATTGCGGCTCGTTCAACAAGTGGATGGACCGCGAGCGGATCTATGAGAATCAGGCGGGCTACGAGAAGGGCGCGTTCGTCTCCGCGGACAGCCCGTACCGCTCGTTCTTCCATTTCCAGAACGAACATGAATGGCCGTACAATCCCTTCTACGACGGCTGGTGGGGGCATGACACGCTCCCGAAACTGAACTACGAGGAGTCGCCGGATCTGGAGAATTATATCCTGCAGATCGCGCGGAAATGGGTCTCGCCGCCCTTCAATGCGGACGGCTGGCGGCTGGACGTGGCGGCGGATCTCGGCGCGAGTCCGGAATACAATCACGAGTTCTGGCGGAAGTTCCGCAAGGCGGTCAAGGAGGCGAACCCCGACGCGCTGATCCTGGCGGAGCATTACGGGGATCCGGGGAGCTGGCTTGGCGGGGATCAGTGGGACACGGTTATGAACTACGACGCGTTCATGGAGCCGCTGACCTGGTTCTTCACCGGAATGGAGAAACACAGCGACGAGTTCAAGCCGGAGATGCTGGGGAACGCGGAGCATTTCGTCGGGGCGATGACCTATCATATGGCGAGCTTTCTGGCTCCGTCGCTGCAGGTGGCGATGAACGAGCTGTCCAACCATGACCACTCGCGTTTCCTCACTCGCACGAACCACAAGGTCGGTCGGGTCGGTACGCTCGGCGGCGAGGCGGCGGGGCAGGACGTCCGGCAGGGGGTCATGCGCGAGGCGGTCGTCATGCAGATGACGCTGCCGGGCGCGCCCACGCTCTATTACGGCGACGAGGCGGGCGTCTGTGGGTTCACCGATCCCGACAACCGCCGCACCTACCCGTGGGGACACGAGGACAGACAGATGCTGGAATTTCACAGGGCGATCATCGCGCTGCACAAGAAGTACCCGGTGCTGAAACGGGGCTCGCTGAAATTCTTGTTCGGAAATTATAACTGCCTGGCGTACGGGCGGTTCGACCGGGAGACACAGATCGTGGCGGTGTTCAACAACAACGACGAGCCGCGGGAGCTGCGCGTTCCCGTGTGGCAGACGGGCGCGGACAATCACCAGGCGATGGAGCGGATCTTCTTCACGGACGCGGAAGGGTTCAGCGAGGAATCTGCCGTCTATCCGATCCATGCGGGGGAGATCGACATTCTGCTCCCCGCGACTTCCGCGGCGGTGCTGCTGGCGGTTCCGGCGGAGTGAGCCGGGATATCAGGAGGGGTGCCGACGAGGAAACCAAGCGCTGCTGGCGGTTCCGGCGGAGTGAGCCGGGATCAGGAGGCTTGCCGCACGATCTTCAAGAAATTCAGCAGAATTTCAGTTTCCGATCGGGTCGGTTCCGTATAGAATAATTGTGAAAACAGAAAGCCGCGCCGACATCTGTCCGACGCGGCTTGGGAAAGAATGTGGGGTCATCAGTTATGAATATCGTAGTTTTGGCAGGGGGGATCAGCACGGAGCGCGAGATCTCGATCGTCTCGGGGACGATGGTGTGCAAGGCGCTGCGGGAGAAAGGGCATCGTGCGATCCTTCTGGACGTGTACTGCGGGGACAGCCGGATCGCGGATCTTTGCCGTCCTGAAATACCCGGATGCGGGACGCCTGACTCCGGGCGGAAGAACAGCCCGGCGGCAGACAGCCTCTTCCCGGAATCCTATGACGTGGACGCGGCTGCGGCGTATATGCGTTCCTTTGACGGGCAGATCGCGGAGCTGAGACGGACGCGCCGGGAATTTTTCGGACCGAACGTGCTCGCGCTGTGCGAGACGGCGGAGGTCGTATTCATGGCGCTGCACGGCGAGGACGGCGAGGGCGGTAAGGTGCAGGCGGTGTTCGATCTGCTGGGGATCTGTTACACCGGTTCCGGCGCGCTCGGCAGCGCGGTCGCGATGGACAAAGAGCTTTCCAGAAAGCTGTTTGCCGCGGACGGGATCCCGGCGGCGGCGGGCTTTGCGCTCAGGCGGAGCGAGGCGAGGAGACCGGCGTCTGAGAACGGCATCGGACTTCCGTGCATCGTGAAACCCTGCTGCGGCGGTTCCAGCGTGGGCGTGGAGATCGCGCGGACACAGGAAGAGTATGAGAAGGCGCTCGAGATCGCGTTCGGCTACGAGGAGGAGGTCATCGTAGAGCAGTATATTGAGGGGCGCGAATTTTCGGTCGGCGTGGTGGATGGGAAGGCGTACCCGGTCATCGAGATCGCGCCGCTGGTCGGTTTTTACGACTATAAAAACAAATATCAGGCGGGCGCCGCGATCGAGACCTGCCCGGCGCAGCTCGACGCCGACAAGACTGCCGAGATGCAGCGCTACGCCGAGCTGGCGTACCGGACGCTGAAACTCGAATGCTACGCGCGCATGGATTTCATGATGGCGAAGGACGGCAGCCTCTACTGCCTTGAGGCCAACACGCTCCCGGGCATGACGCCGACGAGTCTGCTCCCGCAGGAGGCAGCGGCGCTCGGCATGGACTTCCCGGCGCTGTGCGAGCGGCTGATCGAGGTGTCGCTGCGCGATCGCCGGGCATGACGCGCGGTCTGCCGGGACGAAGGGCGGTATTCCGGCTGCAATGACGGATAGGCAAGAGTCGGGCATGACGCGCGGTCTGCCGGGACGAAGGGCGGCGTTCCGGCTGCAATGACGGATGAGCAAAAGTCCGGCTGGATCGTTATAAAAAAGAATGAACGTGAAAAGGGTGCGAAGTATATGAAGGGATTGACTCTGGGGCGGATCGTACAGGCATGCGGCGGTATTTACATAGGAAAGGAAGAAGATCTGGGACGCGAGATCACGGCGATCACAACGGACAGCCGGAAGGCGGAGGCTGGAGGACTGTTCGCGGCGATCAAGGGAGAGCGCGTGGACGGACATGATTTTATCCCCTCTGTGTTCGCGCAGGGGGCGCTTGCCGTGCTCGGCGAGCAGGAGCCGTCCAGATGGCAAAAGCAGCCGCAAACAGAAGAATCTGCCGCGCCGGACGGCGGGGAACCTCTTTGTATGGCAGGGAATTACATTCAGGTGCCCTCGACGGTCGAGGCGCTCGGGGCGATCGCGGCGTGCTATCTGGAACAGCTGCAGATCCCGGTGGTCGGGATCACGGGCAGCGTCGGCAAGACGAGCACGAAGGAGATGATCGCTGCGGTGCTGGCGCAGAAATACCGGGTGCTGAAGACAGACGGGAATTTCAACAATGCGCTCGGACTTCCCCTGACGATCTTCCGGCTGCGCGAGGAGCACGAGATCGCGGTGCTCGAGATGGGGATCAACCACTTCGGGGAGATGCATGTACTGGCAAAGATCGCAAAGCCGAACGTCTGCGTGATCACGAACATCGGAGAGTGTCACCTGGAGTTTCTGGGCGACCGGGACGGGGTGCTGCGCGCAAAGTCCGAGATCTTCGACTATCTGCGCCCGGACGGCGCTGTGATCCTCAACGGGGATGACGACAAGCTGGCGCAGATCCGTGAGGTGAAGGGGATCCGCCCCGTGTTTTTCGGGCTCGGCAGGGAGAATGCGGTGTACGCGGATCAGATCGAGAAGAAGGGGCTGGACGGGATCGCGTGCCGGATACACACCGGGCAGGGCGCGTTCGACGTTCAGATTCCGATCCCGGGCGTCCATATGGTGCGAAACGCGCTTGCGGGGACGGCGGTCGGGCTTGGGTGCGGGCTGACGCTTGCCCAGATCCGCGCGGGGATCGAGAGCCTGCAGCCGCTTAGCGGACGGTTCCATATGATACATACCGAGGAAGGCACGATCATTGACGACTGCTATAACGCGAACCCGATGTCGATGAAGGGCTCTCTGGAGGTGCTGCAGGACGCGCTCGGGCGCAAGGTGGCGATCCTCGGGGATATGGGCGAGCTTGGGGCGGACGAGGCGCGGATCCACCGGGAAGTCGGGGAGTTCGCGGGCAGGCTGGACATCGACTGCTGCATCTGTGTCGGGGCGCTCTGCCGACACATGGCGGACGGGATCGCGGCGGTGAATTCGGAAATGGAAATCGCCTATTTTGCGGATGCGAAAGGGCTGCTTGAGGCGCTGCCGCGGCTTGTGAGGAAGGACGACACGGTGCTCGTGAAGGCGTCGCATTTCATGCATTTTGAGCGGGTCGTGGACGCGCTTTCCGACCTTTTTGTGCCTTTTCATGAAAATGCTTGAGTGAAAAAGTAAATTCCACATGTAAACTTAAATTCCATACTGACGACTAAATTCATTATTTTAGGGTTTG
>CANQYP010000051.1 GCA_947628045.1 uncultured Lachnospiraceae bacterium
TTTATCGATGGAGTTAATCTGAAAAATCTTTTGACTGTAGAACCACATGGACGCAATCCTGCGCTTGCTGATGCAATGAAACGGATCGGCTTAGCTGAGAAAACGGGAAGAGGAATTGATCGAATTTTTGAAGGTTCTATTATCTTTGGAAGGCCCTGGCCGGATTATTCCGAATCTACCAGCAGAACCGTTAAACTATTTATTCAAAGGGCGAAAGCAGACTTGCCGTTCGCAAAGTTTGTTGCAGAAGAACAAAACAGGCAGGGAAAACCATTATCAATTTACACATTGATGATTTTGTCTGTTCTTAATACAGAGAGAAGAAGTACCGTTGAACGAATTGTAGAACGGACAAATCTGAGTGAAAATAAGGTTCGATCTGCAATTGAGCTCATGATTGAGTCCGGTTTGATCGAAGCGTCTGGAAAAGGAAAAGATCGTACCTATATTTTAGGTAAAAAGCTCTACCGTGAGAACAAAGAATCAATACAGTATGTTCGACAGACTGATATTGACAGCATCCGATATCCTGAGCTAGTAATAAAGTTGGCAAATACTCAGAATGGGATTATTACAAAACAAGATGTAATTGAATTGCTGAAGGTGACTCCCTCGCAGGCGTATGCAGTTATTAAAAAGCTTCAAGCTCAGGGACGTTTAGAGTTGTTATGTGGAGGGAAGTACTCCAGGTATAAAATAATCAATTCCTAACTCATTTTAATTCGACGCTGTTTGACCCCTTCGGGGTGAACTCCTAAGCGCTGGTTGTGAGTTCGATTCTCGCAGGGAACGTCAAAGACCGGAATTCTCGAAAAAGAGTTCCGGTCTTTTGATCTCCAGAAATTCTATTTCCCATTAAACAGATTCCGCAGCAGCTCCATCATCCTGGTCAGGTCGATGGGCTTGGCGAGGTGACCGTTCATACCAGCATTCATCGCCTGTTCCCGGTCTTCCTCGAAGGCGTTGGCGGTCATCGCCACGATGGGGATGTCCGCGATGGCGCGGTCGGGCAGGGCGCGGATCGCGCGGGTCGCCTCGTAGCCGTTCATGATCGGCATCTGAATGTCCATCAGGATCAAGTCGTAATAGCCCGGCTTGGAGCGGCGCACCATGTCGCAGGTCTGCTCGCCGTTTTCGGCGCATTCGACCGTGAACCCAGCCTCCTTCAGGATCTCGGCGGCAATCTCCCGGTTGAGCTCGTTGTCCTCGGCGAGGAGAATGCGCTTGTTTGAGAAATGCTCCCTCGGGGGCTGCTCCTCTTCCTTCACGGACGTCTCCGCGACGGGGCTGCCGAGGCTGTGCTCCAGCGTGTGGTGGAGGTCGGAGGCGAAGAGCGGTTTGCTGATGAAACCGGTGACGCCCGCCTGGCGCGCCTCCGTCTCGATATCCGTCCAGTCGTAGGCGGACATGAGAATGATCGGGGAATCCGCGCCCACGATCTTGCGGATCTCCCGGACGGTCTCGATACCGCTCAGGTCAGGCATGGACCAGTCCACGATATACACCTCGAAGGGGTCGTCGAGCTCGACCGCCTCGGTCGTCCGCGCGATCGCCTCCCTGCCGGACGGAGCCCATTCCGCCCGCATGCCGATCTGCCGCAGCATCTTGGACACGCTCTGGCAGCAGACCATGTCGTCGTCCACGACCAGCCCCCGGAACCCTTTCAGCTCCGCGATCGGTGTCATCTCCCGGTGCGCGGCGGAGAAACGCAGCTCCAGGTCGACCGTGAAGATGGTGCCTTTGCCGCGCTCGCTCTCCACGCGGATCGTGCCGCCCATCATATCTACAATATTCTTGGTGATCGCCATGCCCAGACCGGTGCCCTGAATGCCGCTGACCGTCGAAGTCTGTTCGCGGGTAAACGGGTCGAACACAGTGCTGGCAAACTCCGGGCTCATGCCGATGCCAGTGTCGCTGACCTGGAACTCAAAGAGTCCGCGCTTAGGCGAGCGGGACGGTCTCTGGGTGACCCGGATCGCCACCGTGCCCCCGGAGGGCGTGAATTTGATGGCGTTGGAAGTCAGGTTCAGCAGGATCTGGTTCAGGCGCAGCTTGTCGCAGTAGACCTCCTCGTCCGTCACGTCCACGGTGTCGATGAACAGCTCCATATTTTTTGCATGAATATCGGACTGGATGATGTTCCGCAGCCCCTGCAGGATCTCCGCCAGATTCTCCGGGCGCTCGTTGATGCTGACCTTGCCCGACTCGATGCGGCTCATGTCCAGCACGTCGTTGATGAGGGAGAGCAGGTGGTTGGACGCCTGTGCGATCTTGGCGAGGTAATCCTGCGCCCGCTCCCGGTTGTCCAGATGCGTCGTCGTCAGCGCCGTGTAGCCGATGATGGCGTTCATAGGCGTGCGGATGTCATGCGACATGTTGTTGAGGAACGCGGTCTTGGCGCGGTTCGCCGCGTCCGCCGCCTGGAGGGCGCGCGTCAGCTCCTGCGCCTTGACCTCGAGCTCGCCGGTCGCCTGCGCCACTTTCTGTTCGAGCCGCCGCTGGTTGCGGGTGCGCACCGCCAGCATAGCAAGGCAGAAAAGGAGCAGCAGGAAGGTCATGACCGCCAGCACGCTGTAGAGCGGATTTCGGTACAAAAAGGCGATCAGGCTGGTATTGTCGTCCCTTCCGGCGTCGATCTCCCGTATCTTGGTGCTGTCCAGCTCCGCATCGGTAAAGCTGTCCGCCCCCTTGTCCAGCAGCGAGAGCAGATAACGCCCGCCAGGGACATTGTTACCTACCGCGTAGGACAGGGACATATCTCCGAAAACGACGGAAGAAAGCCGGTTGCGGACGTCCTGCCGGACATACTGCTCTGCCGTGTAGGAATACAGAATGGTGGCGTCCGCCTCGCCGTCGAGCACTGCCTGGACGCAGTCGTCCGTGGTGGGATAGCGGGTCACTTCCACATCGGAATAGCGGTCTGCGATCAGGACGTCCAGCACATCGGCGCGCTCCATCATGGCAAGCCGTTTGATCTCCCCGGAAAAACCTTCCAGCGTCAGGCGGGCAAAATTGCTCTGGAAATAGGGGACTGTGATCTTGTAGCCTTCCTTCTCCGCCAAATAGTAATCGCCGGCGAAATCCAGCACCACATCCGCCTTCCCCTCTGCGCGGAGGGCATAGTATTCTTTTCGGTCCTTTGTCTGGATAAATTCATAATTCAGTCCGAGACGCTCCGCGAGTTTTTCAAAGAGAGAAGGCAGGATCCCCCGCGCTTCGCCGTCCTCGAAATAGCAATACGGTCTCCACTCGGGGTTAAACAGCAGCTGCAGAGGGGTCCCGGAAGCCTGGTGTTCCTTCAGGAAGGCACGTTCCCCGGCGTTCATGATGACCGCCCCGCTCTGGTCGGTGGCGTAATACCTTTCGTGAAGTTCGTCGCGCCAGTTGGGATCGTGAAGATCCATCTCGTTGATCGCCTCGTTGATCTGATCCATCAGCTCCTCGCGGTCCTTGCGGGTACAGATATAGAAAGGGCTGGCGTCGAAGGATTCCAGCAGCCATTCGTTCTCCAGCAGACGCAGACTCCCGGTAACCGCGGCGTCCACCTCGCCCGCCTGGAGCGCGTCGGTGAGCTCCGCCTGCTCGGCGTAATACACCGGCTCGAAGGTGAAATCATGATCCTTCGCGAAACGCTCGAAATTGGCGTTCTTGGAGTTGCTCTCCAGCATCCCTACCTTCGCGCCGTCGTACGTGGAATAATCACCCTCCACGATGTCCTGATTCCCCGCCTTCACAGTGAAGATGGTGGAATTGACGCCGATATCCTGGTCGGAAAACAGAAACTCCTCTTCCCGTTCCGGAGTCTTAGAGACAGAGGTGACGATGTCAACCTCACCGTTTCGCAGCATATCCAGGGCATTGGCGTAGGAATCATCGTAGCCCAGGTATTCATAGGACCACCCGCCGTGAATGGCGAGCCGCTGGAGGAACTCGTAACCGTAGCCGCTGCGGCGCCCGTCTTCCTCTATGGTGTGATAACCGGAAAAAGCGAAAAATCCGACCCGGAGCACTTCCGGCTCTTCCCCTGTCGAATCGGCAGCCTGCGCAGCGAGGCAGGACGACGTCAAAAGCAGAACAGCCAGCATGGAACACAGCAGGCGTAGTTTTTTCATAAATAAAGTTCCCCCTGTCAGAATGATAAGAATAAGGT
This sequence comes from uncultured Lachnospiraceae bacterium, assembly GCA_947628045.1. Classification (GTDB taxonomy): domain Bacteria; phylum Bacillota; class Clostridia; order Lachnospirales; family Lachnospiraceae; genus Choladousia. The sequence continues at coordinate 4,151 of CANQYP010000051.1, forward strand.
AGCATAAAATCTCATTTCGTTCAAGAGGGAACCAAAAAGCACGCGATTCATGCACGAAAAGGCTTTTAGACGACATAAACGGTAAAAATTAAATTAAGGATATATGTTATAATAGTCACACGATTATGGAAAGTGGGCATTCTATGTCAAGCAATCAGGAAAGGAGCCGTGAACCTTTATGAAGAGAAACGGAAAACGCGCGTTGGCAATCGTCATGAGTCTGTGCATGGTGATGACACCATTGGAGACAGTGACGTCAGCAGAAGAGATGACCGAAGTGGTCATGCAGAGTGAAACGGATGCTGCCCAGATCAATGCATCCGTTGATAATGTACAGGAGATCCCTGCGGAGATCGCCGCCGAACAGGGCGGGGACGCCGGGAATCTTGTTGACCCCGCCGCTGACGGGGACAGTGGAAATGAACCCGCCGGAGCATCGGAGGGCGACAGCCAGAGCGAACCGGCTCCTGTAGAGACCGCCGCCTCGGAGAGCGCTGCAGAGCAGATCACCGAGACGGAGACTAATACAGAGCAAACGACTGCGCCGGAGACCGACGCGGAGCAGACTGCCGCGCCCGAGACCGACGCAGAGCAGACCGCTGCCCCGGAGCCCGACACGAGCGTGCCGGTCGTCACGGAGAGCCCGTCTACCTCTGCTCCTGCGGAGGAAGAGAGCCAGACACAGGCGGCGGAGACCCCGGCTGCCACGCCGACGGATAACGCACCTACATATGAAGGAGCGCCGGAGAACAATGCGCAGCCGAACATCGAGGAGTCTGGTATCGAGGAACCGGTGGAGACGGAGAATCTTCCGGCGGAGACTGTTGTCGAGGGGACGACCGGAACGCCGAGCGGCGACCCGGGCATTGACCCGAATGCCGCGGGGCTGGGAGATGAACCCGTGGATGGGACGATGGGGATCAGTAATCCTGACGATATCCTGATGGTGGCATTGACGGGAGAGGAAGATCCTCTGGCAGATGAGGTTTCACCAATAGCTACTTCGGAAAGTATCGAAGCAGAGTTTCTTAATGGCGGATCATTGAAAGCGGGTGTAGTAGCAAATAACGTACAGATTAAACTTAAGCCAAGTGAAGGGCTTAAGTTTGCGCAGAATGTGGAAGGTAATTTTTCATTAGATGACAATAATCTGTCTATGAGCGCTACCGTTGATACAGATAATAATACCGCTACACTGACATTGAATGGCACACCGTCTAAAGGAGAGTCTCTGACCATTACAGTACTTAAAGCAGCATTTGAAAATTTGACATCTGAATTAGTTACAACAACGGTTCCTGTCTCATATCCGACAGGGACAGTTGGAGCGAGCCTAGATGGGGGGACTTTGATTGCGGGTAAAGCAGCGGAGAATGTAAAGATTAGACTCAGCATATCAGATGCAGAAGGGCTTGCTTTTGCAGAAATGGTTCAGAGTTTTAGTTTTTTACTGAGCGGTGACGGAGCTGATGGTTTGGGTGTAAGTAGTCCGACTAGAAGTGGAAATGATGTTATATTAGAGATAAGTGGTACACCGACGAATGCTGGAGCATTAATTGTTACGATACCAAAAGAAGCATTTGCTGTTCAACCTGAAACGGGAACAACTGTAACAATAGATAATGCCGTCCAGTCCCCGATAGTGACCCTCAAGGCAAGCGGAACGCCATTGCAGGCTGGCGTGGAGGGTGGAAGAAGTGACCGCACGATCACGCTGACGGCGGAGGGCAGCAACTTTATAAACGACCTGAGAGATAAAATCCGCCTCTCCGGCGATAATAACATCATTGGGAGTTTGCAGGTGGAAAGTGTAACAGGCAGTGAGAATACAGCCACGCTGACGCTGAAAGGCAAGCCCCTGAAAGCAGGGAAGATAAGCATAACTGTGGACAAAGAGGCGTTCAGCCCGGGGGCTGCAGCTGCCCCTGACGCTGTGGAGGTCACTGTCAAGGCGGCGGCTACGCCCACAATGACGGCGAGCTCGATCACGGAAGGCAAGGACACGACTATCACGCTAAAATTAACAGGAGGGACATTCACAGACGGTGACACGAAGAACTTCCAGGTTAAGAAGAAGGATGGGGAAGAGGTTTTAGAGCTGAGCGAAGTCAGTGCGAGTAAGGGCAAAACGGAAGCCACGCTTACCCTGTCGGCTGCGCCCATGAGCACGGACACGCTGATGGTCATAGCGCAACCAGCAGCCTTCGAGTACCAGCCTGAGAGAGAGGTTTCCACCGATGTCACTGTCAAGGCGCCGACGGGGACAGTCACGGCGGCGTTCGATGGGACGCTTACGGCGGGCACGGAGGTGACCGATGGAAAAGCAAAGATCACGCTCACGATAGATGGGGACTTGAGGTTTAAGGACACTGAAAAGCTGAAGAATTTGTTCACACTAGAAGTTACAGAAAATTCCGAACTGGCAATCGGGGATGTGGTGAGGGGTAGTGACGAGAAGACAGCTATTCTAACATTGAGCGGCACGCCCAGCGCAGGGGGGAACAAGCAGTATACGGTTACGATAGACAAGGGTGCGTACATGTACGAGCCCGAAAGTGAGGGTGTAGGTATCACTGAAGTAACTGGCGCAGTAAGCATCGGTTATCCTACGATTGAGATGAGTGCGAATCCGAGCTCGATCACGGAAGGCAAGGACACGACTATTACGCTAAAACTAACAAAAGGGACATTCGCAACAGGTAACATGGAGAATTTCCAGGTTAAGAAGGAGGATGGGGAAGAGGTTTTAGGGCTGAGCGGAGTCAGTGCGAATAAGGGCGAAACGGAAGCCACGCTTACCCTGTCGGCTGCGCCCATGAGCACGGACACGCTGATGGTCATAGCGCAACCAGCAGCCTTCGAGTACCAGCCTGAGAGAGAGGTTTCCACCGATGTCACTGTCAAGGCGCCGACGGGGACAGTCACGGCGGCGTTCGATGGGACGCTTACGGCGGGCACGGAGGTGACCGATGGAAAAGCAAAGATCACGCTCACGATAGATGGGGACTTGAGGTTTAAGGACACTGAAAAGCTGAAGAATTTGTTCACACTAGAAGTTACAGAAAATTCCGAACTGGCAATCGGGGATGTGGTGAGGGGTAGTGACGAGAAGACAGCTATTCTAACATTGAGCGGCACGCCCAGCGCAGGGGGGAACAAGCAGTATACGGTTACGATAGACAAGGGTGCGTACATGTACGAGCCCGAAAGTGAGGGTGTAGGTATCACTGAAGTAACTGGCGCAGTAAACATCGGCTACCCTGAGATCAGTATGACAGCGACTCCGGAGCCGAACCCAATGATAGAGGGGGAGACGGTTACAGTCACGCTTAAGGCGACCAATGGGGTATTTAAGAGCTCCAATGATTTGAAAAACTTCGGATTTTCCGGCGTGATGTTGGAAGAGGGCACTAGCTCTGTCAAAGTGGAGACAGAAGGAGACACGGCTACGCTGACGCTGAAGGCGATAAGCGCAGGTACCTTGACGATCACGGCAAATCTAGAAGCTTTTAAGTATCAGCCGAAAAATAATGTCATTGCAACGGTTAACGTAGAGCGTCCAGTCGTAACCCTCGAAGCAAGCGCTTTGCTTACGGCGGGCACAGAAGGTGGTACGATCACTCTCAAGGAGAGTGGAGATGAGTTTGCGGAATCTCCTGCGCCAGAGCCGTCACTGTTCACGCTATCCGGTGCGGATGGCATTGAGAGTGGACTAACAGTAACTGCAGTAAATATAGAGGGCAATACTGCTACGCTGACAATTAGCGGAATACCTACCAAAGCTGGTGAATTGATAGTCACAGTAAATAAGAAAGCTTTTGAGTATGAGGCGGCGGCAGATGCCACAGCGACAGTCACCGTCGGTTATCCGACCATCACGATGTCCGTGAGTCCGGAACAGATCACAGAAGGTGAGGAGTCCAAGGTCACGCTTACGACTGACGGAGTGTTTGCGGCAACTGCTGTTACCGATGATTTTTCCGTCGCCGATATCGAAGGTGTGACGGTGAAATCTATTACAGTGGCAGAAGATGGAAAGACTGCTGAGCTAACGCTGAGCGCGCCGACTGCGACAGGTACCCTGACGATCACGGCGCAGCCGAGCGCTTTCCAATATAAACCAGAGAATGCGGTCACCACGGGCAACAGCATCGCTGTTGTTTCCCCGACCGTGACGATCACGGGGGCAAGCACCACGCTGGTCGCGGGCACGGAGAGTGGAACGATCACGCTGACCGTGGAAGGGGAAAACTTCGCGGCGAAACCGGACGCATCGCTGTTCACGCTTTCCAGCATAGACGGTTGTGCGGAAGGTCTGACGGTGACTGATGTAAAGGTAGACGGCAATATCGCCACGCTGACGATCGGCGGGACGCCGGTCAAGGCTGGCACGCTGACCGTAGCGGTGAGCAAAGATGCCTTTACTTATCCGGCAGCGGCGGACGTCTCCGCGGATGTCACCGTCGGCTACCCGACCATCACGATGTCCGTGGACCCGACTGAGATCACGGAGGGCAGGAAGTCCACAGTCACGCTGACCGCGGTTGGTGGTGTCTTCACGGCGAGCCCTGCTGTCGCTGACTTCTCCATCGCGGGCGTCGTGGGCGTCACGGTGGAGTCGGTCACCGTAGCAGAGGATGGGGCGACCGCTGAGCTGACGCTGAGCGCGCCGACCGCGACAGGCACGTTGCTGATCACGGCGCAGCCGACGGCGTTCAAGTACCAGCCGGAGAAGGCGGTCGCCACGACGGACAACATCACTGTCGTCTCCCCGACTGTGGCGCTCACGGCGAGCGCTGCCCTGACCGCTGGCACGGTGGGCGGCACGGTCACGCTGACCGTAGAAGGAGAAGATTTCGCGGCGAGTCCGGATGTATCGCTGTTCACGCTCTCCGGGGCGGACGGCATTGCGGAAGGGCTGGCGGTGACTGCGGTGGAAGTGAACGGGAACACGGCGACGCTGACAATCGGCGGGACGCCGGTCAAGGCGGGCGCGCTGACCGTCACGGTGAGTAAGAATGCATTTACCTATGCGGCGGCAGCGGACGTCTCTGCGAATGTTGCCGTCGGTTACCCGACTATCACGATGTCCGTGAGCCCGGCTGAGGTCACGGAGGGCAGGAAAGCTGCCGTCACGCTCACAGCCGTCGGCGGGGTCTTCGCGGCAACTCCCTCCGCTGCGGAGTTTTCTGTCGCCGGCGTCGAGGGCGCGGCAGTGGAATCGGTCACGGTAGCAGAAGATGGGACGACCGCCGAGCTGACGCTGAGTGCGCCGACGGCGACAGGCGTGTTGACGATCACGGCACTGCCGGGCGCCTTCCGGTATCAGCCGGAGGGGGCTGTCACCGCGGCGAATGGCGTCACGGTTATCGCCCCGACGGTGTCGCTCACGGTGAGCGGCGCGCTGACCACAGGCGTGGCGGGCGGAACGATCACACTTACGGTAGAAGGTGAGAATTTCGCGGCGAACCCGGATGTGTCGCTGTTTAAGCTTTCCGGCGACGCCGGTCTGATCGAGGGGCTGGCGGTGAGCGCGGTGACAGTCAATGGCAGCACGGCGACGCTGACGATCAGCGGGACGCCGACCAAGGCTGGAGTCTTGACGATTATCGTAGATAAAGCTGCGTTTGCATACCCGGCGGCGCAGGATCCTGCCGCGTCGATCACGGTAGCTGCCGCGCAGGCGTCGCTTTCCGCCAGCGGCTCGCTCATCGTGGGCGCGGAGGGCGGAACGCTCGTGCTCACTGTCAAGGGCAGCGTCTTCGCGGCGAATCCGGCTGTGTCGCTGTTCACGCTCTCCGGGGCGGATGGCGTCGCGCAGGGCTTGTCTGTGAGCGCGGTGACGGTCAATGGCAACACGGCGACGCTGACGATCAGCGGGACGCCTTCCAAGGCGGGAGCCTTGACGATATCGGTGGATAAGGCGGCGTTTGCCTACGCGGTGAGCGACAATGTCTCCGTCTCGGTCAACGTCGAGGCGAGCAGGGGCACGATCGACGCGAAGGCGGAGAGCGACGCGGGCGTGAGCCTCGGCTCGTCGGTCTCGGAGCTGGCGGACGCGGTCCTGACGAAGGAGGAGCGTGACGCCCTGAAGAACGGGGCGGACATACAGATCACATTGATCGGGAACTCGATCAACGACACGGTCAGCGCGGCGGACAAGGCGGCGGTGGAGGCGGTCGCCGGATCTTACAGCATCGGCGAGTACCTGGACCTGGAGCTGGTGAAGACGATCAACGGCGCCCGGAAGAAGGTGAAGGAGACGAACCGACCGATCCAGGTTGTGCTCGCTGTCCCGGAGCACCTGCGCGGCGTCGCTGGGAGGAAGTTCGCGATCGCGCGCGTGCACGGCGGCACGGCGACCATACTTGAGGACCTGGACAACGCGCCGGACACCATCACGATCGAAACGGACCAGTTCTCCACCTACGCGGTGCTCTACGACGATTCGGGGGACGCGAAGGAGAAGGAGACCGAGGCGCAGACCGGCGGCTCGGCTGTGGAGCCGGGCGAGGCGCCGAAGACCGGGGACAACACGCCGATCCTGGGCTGGAGCCTGCTGCTGGCGGCGTCCGTGGTGACGTTCTTGTTGGCGGAGCGCAGGAGGAGAATTTCCAGGCGCTGAATTTGAGTGAAATGTGTTTGATCGGGGGCGGACGGAGTCGTCTGCCCCCGATGTTTTTTGCCGGAAGATGTCTTTTGAGAAAAAAATGAAAAATTTTTTTGAAATATTATCCAAAATCTGCATTACACGTCTTGCATTTTTTTTCCCTTTCCCATATACTAATATTGCAGATTTCTTATGTTAATGCGCGAAACTGAATATGAGGAGAGACGGAATGAAGAAGTGGAAATTCCTGACTGCGGGATTTTTGGTTTTTTATCTGTTGTCCGCGGTTTCCTTCACGACAGTTTTTGCCGAAGAGGAACAGGAGGCGGAGGAACCGGTTCCGATCTCCTATACGATAGAGACGAACGAGATTCCGGGCTGGCCGCAGGGACCGCCGACTGAGTCGGCGACGGCGGCAGTGATGGACATCGATACGGGCACATTTTTGTACAGCAAGGGCGGGACGGAGAAGATGTACCCGGCGAGCGTCACGAAGATCATGACGGCGCTGCTGCTGGTCGAGAACTGTGACCTGGACGATGAGATCACCTTTTCCGAGATCGTATACGACCTGGAGGAGGGGAGCTCGCACCTGGGGATCCAGCCGGGCGAGAAGATGCGGCTCAGGGATGCGGCTTACGGCTTGATGCTGGCGTCCGCGAACGACATCGCGAACGGCATCGCGGAGTACATGGGAGGCAGCCTGAGCGGGTTCGCCGATCTGATGAACGCGCGGGCGGCGGAGCTTGGCTGTGTCAACACCCACTTTGCAAATCCGCACGGGCTGTATCAGGACGACCACTATACCTGCGCGCATGATATGGCGCTGATTGCAGCCGCCGCGTACCGCAATCCGCTGTTCCGGGAGATCGTCACCACGCATGAGTACACGATCCCGGAGACGAACCTGACGGAGGAGGAGCGCTCGTTCCTGAACCATCACAAGATGATGCATGAGGACGAGGAGTTCTACCGCGACTGGTGCACGGGCGGGAAGACGGGGTATACGTCGCAGTGCCTGAATACGCTTGTGACTTATGGTGAGAAGGACGGAGAGCGGCTGGTCTCGGTAGTCTTTCGGGCGGAGGGGTCGGAGGTCGCGTACAGGGATTCGACCGAGATCCTGGAGTACGGGTTCGACGCGTTTTCGCCTGTTCAGTTCGAGAGTGATGAATCTGACAAGAGCTTTTATGATATCATGAGGCTTGGATATTTTGGGAAGGCGTCCAGGTTTCGGTCGCCGGTGTGGGAGAGGCCTCCGGTCGCGTATGTGAGCGGCTGGCTGACGCTCCCGGACTCGGCGGACCCGGCGTCGGTGACACATGAGGTCGCCGCGCGCAGCGGGAGCCGGACGACACTTTCCTGTAAATATAATGACTGGCAGGTCGGCGTTTTCGTGGGAGACGTTCAGTCCGTCTTTGCACCGGCACAGATGGTCTTTGAAAGGGACGTGGAAATGCCTGCCGTGCCGTCGGATTCATCCGGCGATCATATTCAGGTGGAGAGTCTGGACGATGTATTGACCCAGACGACCACGATTTTTGAGGCCGGATACCAGAAGGTGATGGAGTACACGCAGGGGCATTTCCTGGCGGTACTGGTCGGCGGGACGATCGCGCTTGTGATCCTGGTCGTGCTGATCATCATACTGCTTTTCCGCTGTACTTCAGAATCGAGGATACGGAGGCGCAGAAAACAAGAAGAAAAAGAACGAAGGAAGAGGGAGGAAGAGATCGACAGAATGACGACCGCCGAGATCGAGGCTGAGCTCAGGGCGGTAATGGAGCAGGAGCGCCTGAGAAGGGAACAGGAAGCGCTTGCTCAGGCTGAGGCAGAGAGGGCTGCCGAAGAGGCAAGGATCATGGAGGAGAAGGCTCACGAGACGGAGAGACTGATCGACGAGCTGGAACGAGAGCGCCAGGAACGCCTGGCGGCAAAAGACAAAGGGAACGTATAAGTAATTAATGCAGAAGAAGGGATGGGTAATGGTATGAACTGGGTTGCGCCAATCAAAGACGACGAGACACTGGAGAAATTCAAAGCAAAGCTGAGGGAGATGGACGACAAGTACTACATCATGTTTGAGATCGGTGTAGGGACGGGACTTCAGCTACAGGAGATATTAAAGTTTAAGAACAAGGATATCAGGGGGAAGGACAGCATAGAGGCGAACATCGGCACGAAGAACATCAAGAGGACCTTTATGATCCCGCCTGAATTAAAGGAGATCATCACGAAGTATACCGAGGGGAAGGACCCGGACGCGTACCTGATCCTCGGACATGCCAGCTCTCCGGCGGCGCTGTCGAGGGAGCAGGCTTACCGCGCGCTCAAGAGCGCGGGCAAGAGCATGGGGCTGATGTCGATCGGGGCGCAGACCATGCGCAAGACGTTTGCGTGGCGCTATTACAAGACGACCGGCGACATTTATTATCTGCAGAATCTGCTGAACCACGCGTCGCCGTCGATCACCTATCGCTATATCGGCGAGAAGCCGAACGTGGAGGTCTATCTCCGCAAGATGACGCCGGAGGAGAATGAGCGCAGCCGTTATCTCTTATATAAGAACGGCAACGGCAAGAAACGCATTGAGGCGCTGACGGGCACGCTGAATGAGATCAGCGCCGAGATGGACAATCCGCTGAACAACGACGCGTATTTCGGCAAGGTGGACTGCCTGCTCAAGGAGATGGAGGATCTTGTCGCGAATTTCAAGCGTACAAAATAAGCCAGAAGGATGAAAATAAGCTGTCGGGGAAGATTTCCCGGCAGCTTTTTTGCGCAGACTTGCGAGAGGAAAGATTTGCTGCTGTCGCGGCACGCGGGTCGCGCGGCGAGTAGGGAAAATTCGCCCTACCCGATTGTGGGTCAGGGGGTCTTGTCGTTGTTGAATTTCCGCCGCAGTCGGCGCTTGAGCCGCAGGACTTCTTTTTTCTCGCGGATCTCATAAGCCTCTTCGGGGGAGATCGCCTTCACGGTCCGGATCGCGTAGCAGAGGTCGTCCCTGCGGTGGCGGAGCCGGATCTTTCCCTTCATGTAGCCGTGCGCCGCGCAGTGGGCGAGGCAGATGTAGTTGCTCCCGCCGATCGGGAACCAGCGGATCCGTTTCTGCGCGGGCTTGCCGCATTTGCAGCAGGCGGTCGCGGTGACGTTGCGGTCCTTCATCGCCTGCACCTTGTCCCGGAACGGGCGGGAGACGAATTTGGAGTAGGTCTCGTAATTCAAGCGGATCTCCTGTCGGCGGTTCTCCGGCGTCTGGTAATAGTCGACGGAGGAGTTGGACAGGATCTGCTCCGGCGTCAGGCGCTGCATGATCAGCGACGTGTAGTGCGCGTCGCTCAGGGCGCTGTGGAAAGGGATCGTCTTGGGGATGCCGAGGAAGTCCACCGCGTGCTCGAGCGAGCGCCGCGATTTGCGGTCCTCGTAGGTGATGCTGAATATTTTCTGTATATCGTAGTAGAGCAGCGGGAACGGGAACGGGGACGCCATCTGGTGGTAGGCGAGGTTGTTCTGGAGCTCGGTCAGGTCCGCGGTGCCCCAGGTGCAGAAGACGGCGTCCTCCCCGCACCAGGCGAAGAAGTCCTCCGCGACCTCCGGGAAGCTCCGGGCGTTGGCAAAGTCGATGGCGCGCAGGGAGATGATCTCTTTGGTCTTGTAATGCAGCTCGCGGTAGACCTGCGGTCGGATGACCTCATGGAAACGGTCGGTCAGGGCGAGGGACTCGTCCAGCTTGACGGCACCGATCTCGATAATTTCAAAGCGGAGCAGGGCGTTCTCCGCCGCCTTGCCCGCCGGGCATTGATTCCATTCCAGATCCAAAACGATATAATTCATCTGTGTTCACCTGCTGTCCCGACCGCCCGGGCTGCCGCCGCCTGTCTGCGGCGCGGCTGCAAGGAGATCGGGTTGATATGTTAAAGTTTACAAAAAAGACAAGGGTTCGTCAAGGTGTACAAGAAAAATAAAAAAATTCGTCATTGTGCCAAGGCGGGTCTGAAACCAAAAAAATTATAAGCAGAAGTAACGAGTAGTTTCGGAAAAGTTTGTGTAGTTCGGGTATGGTGCAAAAATCAGATTTTGGGTATACTTGAGTCATCTTAAAATATTCTAGGGAGGAATATAAAATGGCGAGTTTATCATTGTCTCACATTAACAAAACGTATCCGAACGGCTTTGAGGCTGTTAAGGATTTCAATCTGGAGATCGAGGATAAGGAGTTTATCATCTTCGTTGGTCCGTCCGGATGTGGTAAGTCCACCACACTTCGTATGATCGCGGGTCTTGAGGAGATCACCAGCGGCACGCTGAAGATCGGCGACAAGGTTGTGAACGATGTTGAGCCGAAGGACAGAGATATCGCAATGGTATTCCAGAGCTACGCTCTGTATCCGCACATGACCGTTTATGATAACATGGCATTCAGCCTTAAGCTCCGCAAGGTTCCGAAGGCGGAGATCGACAAGATGGTGAGAGAGGCTGCTAAGATCCTTGACCTGGAGAAGCTCCTTGACCGTAAGCCGAAGGCTCTTTCCGGTGGTCAGAGACAGCGTGTTGCTATGGGTCGTGCTATCGTCCGTGAGCCGAAGGTATTCCTGATGGACGAGCCGCTGTCCAACCTGGACGCGAAGCTCCGTGTACAGATGAGAACCGAGATCTCCAAGCTGCATCAGAGACTGGGCGCTACGATCATCTACGTTACGCATGACCAGACCGAGGCTATGACGCTTGGTACCAGGATCGTCGTTATGAAGGACGGCGTGGTTCAGCAGGTGGATACGCCGCAGAACCTTTACAACGCACCGGGCAACCTGTTCGTTGCAGGATTCATCGGATCCCCGCAGATGAACATGGTGGACGCGAAGGTTGAGGTTCAGGGCAGCGATGTACTCCTGAAGGTTGGCGCTACCAGCATCAAGCTGCCGGCAGCGAAGGCTGAGAAGGTAAAGGCTTACAACGGCAAGACTGTTATCATGGGTATCCGTCCGGAGGATATGAGCGACGACGCTGACAAGGTTGCAGCGGCAGGCGCAGGCGCGATCGATGCGAAGATCGAGGTTTACGAGCTGCTCGGCGCAGAGGTATTCCTGTACTTCACGGTTGAGGGCGCGAACTTCACCGCTCGTGTGAATCCGCGTACCACGACGAGAACCGGCGACAATGTCAAGTTCGCGGTTGACGTTGACAAGATCCACGTATTCGACAAGGAGACCGAGCTTACGATCACCAACTAGTTCGACCGGGCTTTACGAATCGGAGACACGTGACAGGGGGATCGCCGTTGGGCGGTTCCCCTTTTATTTTCGCGAAAGCGCGCGACTCAATTTCCCAAGTTTTGTGTGTGAAAAATCTGTCTCCCACCATATCTTGGAATACCGAAAAAAGCCCGAAAATATCGTAAAAAACTGATTGACAAACAGATTTTCCGTAGGTATAATAATAAATGCTCCGCTAAGGGGCGAGTTTAACTTTTAACTAATAACTGTATATATTATAGGTAGATTCAGAATTTTGGAGAAATACTCAAGAGGCTGAAGAGGCGCCCCTGCTAAGGGTGTAGGTCGTTAACGCGGCGCGA
>CANQYP010000052.1 GCA_947628045.1 uncultured Lachnospiraceae bacterium
AAAGCCCTGAAACCCGCCACCAGAGCGGGATTCAGAGCTTTTTTTGCTGAAAAGCTGTCAAAGACAGGATTATATCACATTTCGGGATATGCTACAAGGAGCGTGTTGTATTTTTTTTGAAACTTTTCACTTTGCCAAATCGTTTCATCTTTTGAATTCTTTCCCCTATTCTTGCGCGCTTTCCGAATCGTCCGTCTTTTCAGCTACTCTAGTCGTTCATATATGTTTTCAATTTATCACATTATTTTTATATATTATAACATTTTAATGTTGACATTCATTTTGGATTATGCTATTGTGCTCTTATCTTGAATTTTGAATTCATCGGCAGTTCTGTCGCTCTTCCCATACAAAAGATAAACACAAACGATAAATGAAAAATTGACGTTAATTTATGATCCTGCACAATTCATAAAAGAAAGGAGTTTTTATGGGTTCAAACACAGATTTTCTACAAAATATGAGCGGTCCGCTTAACTATACGCTCACAAACGACTATATGTTCCGCGCGCTCATGCAGAGCAGCAACAACACACTTCGACATCTGCTGGCGGCACTTCTACCCGTCCCCTACGAAGAGATTCGCTCCTGCGAGATTCTCAACCCGATCGTCCTCGGAGAGGCCATCGACCAGAAGACCTGCGTCATGGATGTCCGCATCTGCATGAACAATGATCGCCTCATCAATCTCGAAATGCAGATGTATCCATACAAAGCATGGTCAAACCGCGCCCTGTTTTATCTCTGCCGTCTCTACTGCAACATTGAGCGCGGACAAGACTACAGCGAAGTTCTGCCCGCTGTACATATCGGCATCCTGAATGAGTCCCCTTTCCCGGGTGTAAACAAGTTTTACAGCAAATATGAGCTCGCAGATATAGAAGACAAGGAAAATATCCATGTTTTCACTGGTAATTTCTCGCTCCGTGTGCTAGACTTAAGCCAGATAGACAACGTCCCGGAAGATGAGCGCCCCTCGGAGAAATACATCTGGGCGCAGCTGTTCCGAGCCACCACATGGGAGGAGATCAAAATGCTGGCAGAGAAAAACAAAGCAATCCAGGAGGCATCTGCACACCTGCATATCCTTACCGAAGATGAAAAGATTCGCCTGCAATGCGAAGCACGCGAAATGTATGAGCATGACATAACAACAATACGCAACGAAGGCAGAGCGGAAGGTAGATTGGAAGGCAGATCTGAAATCAACCAACTCACCACTTACCTGATCCGAGACGAACGCATAGACGACCTGACACGTTCTGCCTCCGATACCGCTTACCAGGAGCAGTTGATGAGAGAATATGGGATCATTCCCGCGGAAAGTCAGTAAGTGGCTAACTATGCTGTTACAATGTAAATAAGCGCAACGAACCGGGACAGCCCCATCAGCAGTCCCGGTTCTTTTTCTAAATGAATTGTTATTTCGCTATATTGCTACTTCGCTTTCAGAATACGCCTGCCGGACATTCTCTCCGCAGGTTCCACTGAGTCGTTCCAGTCTCTCAGCAACTCTCACTGACTGTTATCGACGTTATGTATATAGCTGCTTAACCCACTCCCAGGCATCGTCCGCCCATGCTTTGCTTGCTTTGCTCTTTTCCCCTCCGGCAACCTGTTCGAGGGCGTCATCGTCTAACTCACACTGCCCCCCCCCGCTCCAGTTTTTCGTTTTCCTCATAGTCCTTGTTTTCCTTATTTTCCATGTTTTCATCCTTTCTGGCATTCATAGCCTTGTCTTTCATACGCCATCAGCTCTCACCAGTTGTTATCAGCCGTCGTTTAGAATTCTCTTCCAGGCATCGTCCACCCATTGCTTCACGCCACCTCCGGCAGCCTGTTCGAGGGCATCATCGTCTAGTTCACACTGCCCCCCCCCCGCTCTATTTTTTCGTTTTCCTCATAGTCCTTGATTTCCTTATTTTCTTTGTTTTCATCCTTCATGAATCAATTCCTCCTTCAATAATTTTATGCATAGAGGATCAGCACAGCCTCTCTATACATATTTAAGCTTGAATTGCGAATTCTGTCAATGCGTTTTCACGAAACGTCCGGGACAGAGCATAAACGGCAGTTTTACCAGGGAATTAACGAATTCTCCAGCTTGTTGTCCCGCAGCATCAGCTCTGACACCGCCTGTTTCGGATCCTTTCCTTCGAACAGCACCTTGTTGACCTGTTCAATGATGGGGAGCTCCGAGTCGTACTTCTCTGCAAGGCGCATCGCCGCGCGCGCGGAATAGACGCCTTCCACGACCATATTTACTTCTTTCATCGCCTCTTCCATCGTGTAACCCTTGCCCATCAGAATCCCCGCGCGTCGGTTGCGGCTGTGCATGCTCGCGCAGGTCACGATCAGGTCTCCGATCCCGGTCAGCCCGGAAAAGGTCTCAAGCTTACCGCCCATCTTCATGCCGAGCCGCCCGATCTCCGCCATCCCGCGCGTGATCAGAGCTGCCTTCGCGTTGTCACCGTAGCCCATACCGTCCGCAATTCCAGCCGCCAGAGCGATCACATTTTTCAGCGCGCCGCCGAGCTCGATCCCGAGCATATCCGAGCTGATGTACACGCGGAAACAGGGACTCATGAAAAGTTCCTGGAGCATCCGCGCGGTCTCCTCCGACTTCGCACCGATCACGCAGGTCGTCGGGAGTCCCCGCGCGACCTCCTCCGCATGGCTCGGACCCGAGAGCACCGCCGCATCCGCCTGCGGGATCTCCTCCTCCACGATATCCGTCATCGTGTCCAGCGTAGCCTCCTCGATCCCCTTCGAGGCGCAGACGACCACCGCCCCCTCGCCGACATACGGGCGCATCTTCACAGCCGTCTCCCGGACGCAGTTGGACGGGACTACAAGGACAAGCACCCGTTTTCCGCTCACCGCGAGCGCTAAGTCTGACGTGACGAAGATCCCATCCGGCAGCGTCACCCCGGGCAGTTTCGACGCGAGCTGCCTCGCCCTGCGAATCTCCTCCGCCTCATCCTCCCGGTACGACCAAAGAGTTACCTGGTTTCCGTTTTCATGCAGCAGGATCGCAAGAGCCGTCCCCCAACTTCCCGCGCCAATCACAGCTATGTTCGCCATGTTCCTCGTTTTCCCCTCCTGAATCATACGTTTAGTGCACTTCAACAGCAACGAGCCCTGCGAACCTCGAAAAGCCTTCGGCTTTCCTCGGTCGCGGGCAGTCGCCTTATAAATACGCTGTCTCACGAAATTGCCTGCGAGCAGGCATTTCGTGTTCCACCGTATTTGCATGGCTCGTTGCTAAACACGAAATTTATTGTTTCCGCAGATACGTTTTTCGTTCTTCACCGCACAGCAGCCGCTTAATATTCTCCCGGTGCATCCAGAACGCAAGGAGCATCAGCACAATGCCGAGCGCATACATCTCGTTCAACCGGGCCTGCGTCATATCGAACATGCCGCGCTGTCCGAACACGATCAGCTCAATGACAAAACCGATATAGACCAGCAGAGACCCAAGTGAAACATAATGTGTCAGAAAAAGCGTCGAGCAGAAGATCACAAGCGAGATCAGCGTCATGATCCGGCTCGTCGCCAGAATCAGCCCCGCCGTCGCCGCGATCCCCTTGCCGCCGTGGAAATGCAGGTAAAACGGAAAATTGTGACCGAGAATTACCCCCGCCGCCGTGTACAGGCTCAACAGCGGCAGCATGTCCCCATACCGCTCCCGAAACAGGAGCCGCGCAAACAGTACGGCAAACACACACTTGAACGCGTCGCCCAGCAACGTGACCGCGCCCGCCTTTTTCCCGAGCGTGCGCAGCGTGTTTGTCGTTCCGGCGTTCCCGCTCCCGTACTCGCGGATATCGATCCCGTGAAGTTTTCCGTAGATGTAACCGGTCTGGAACAATCCGAAAACATATCCGATTCCCAGGCAGAGCAAACGCACCATCGCTATTTCTCCTTATCTTTTCTCTCCCTGACAATAAACTTCAGGGCGGTTCCCTTGAATCCAAAAGTATCCCGAATCTTGTTCTCCAGATATCTCATATAAGAAAAATGCATCAGCTGCTTGTCGTTGACAAACACCACAAAGGTCGGCGGTTTCACCGAGACCTGCGTGATGTAGTAAAGTTTCAGCCGTTTTCCCTTGTCCGACGGCGGCTGCTGCAGCGCCACCGCCTCCGCCATGATCTCATTGAGCACGCCGGTCGACACGCGCATATTCTGGTTCGCGATCACCATGTCGATCAGCTCGAACAGTTTCGGCAGACGCTGCCCCGTCTCCGCCGAGATGAACAGGATCTCCGCGTACGGCATGTAAGAGAGCACGCTGCGGATGTCGTCCCGGTATTTGTAGACCGTCTTGTCGTCCTTCTCGATCGCGTCCCACTTGTTCACCGCGATGACGATGCCCTTGCCGCGGTCATGGGCGATCCCGGCGATCTTCGCGTCCTGCTCGGTCACGCCCTCGATCGCGTCGATCATGATCACGACCACGTCCGCGCGCTCCACCGCCGTGACCGTGCGGATAATGCTGTAGCGCTCCAGCTCTTCCTTTACCCTGCTCTTCCGGCGCAGACCCGCCGTGTCGATAAAGACGTACTCCTTCCCGTCCCACTTCACCGCCGTGTCCACCGCGTCGCGCGTCGTGCCCGCAATCTCAGAGACGATCAGGCGTTTCTCGCCGAGCAGCTTGTTGATCAGGGATGATTTCCCAACGTTCGGTTTCCCGACGATCGCGATCCGCGGCCGCTCATCCTCCGCCTCGTCCAACGCATCCGTATCAAAGTAGGCGACCACCTTGTCCAGCATGTCCCCGACGCCAAGCTTGTTGCTCGCGCAGATCGGCTGCGGATCGCCGATGCCGAGATTGTAAAATTCATAGACGTCCGCCATATCGCGGCTGAAATCGTCCACCTTGTTCACCACAAGCACGACCGGCTTGTGCGAACGGCGCAGCATATCCGCGACCTTCGCGTCCGAGTCCACAAGTCCCTGCTTGCAGTCCACCATGAACAGGATCACATCGGAGGTGTCGATCGCAATCTGCGCCTGGTCGCGCATCTGCGCAAGGATCACATCGCTGCTGTCCGGCTCGATGCCTCCTGTGTCGATCAGGGTAAAATTGATATTCAGCCATTCCACATCAGCATAGATCCTGTCTCTCGTCACGCCCGGCGTATCCTTTACGATCGCGATGTTCGCTCCCGCCAGCGCATTGAACAACGTCGACTTGCCCACGTTCGGGCGTCCGACGATCGCTACGATCGGCTTGCTCATCCGCGTCCTCCTGTTCTATTCTGTCCCCGGCATTCCCCGTACCTATCTGTCTCTGTCCAGACCGGCGCCGGTGCCTGCAATCCCCGTAGTTTCTCATTCTGAATCCAAACCACAGTCCCGTCTCAGCCAGCCTCTTTTCCCGTGACTGCCGCGACGAAATCCTGTCCGCTTGATTTTACAATACGCACCTTTATTTGTAAAGCCTTTTCCAGTTCCTCCACGCTGACGTCGTCCAGGAAGACCTGCTCCCCGCTGCGCAGCATATTCACGGGCAGCAAAAGCTCGCGCCCGAGCGGCTGTCCTTTGAGCTGATGCATGAGGTCCGTCCCTGTGATCAGCCCGGAGACCGTGATCGACTCACCAAAAAAGTCGTTGCGGATCTCGTAGACATGCACGGCAAGCAGCGGATAATAACGCTGTATCTCAGCGCACAGCTCACGGATCAGCGGCGCCGCCAGCCGTCCCGTCGCGATCGAGATCTCCCTGCGTCCCGGATCCGTTTCCTTCGCGCTGCCGAGCATTTGCATCCCTGCCCTGCCGTCTATCTGTCCGGCAGCCGCCTTCTCTGCGGCAGTCCCGCCGTCCGTCTGCCCGGCAGCTGCCCTCCGGGCAAGCGCCCCCAGAACTTCTTCGCGCAGCAGCCGCATCATGCCGACCCCGTTCTCAAGCTGGGGATATCCGTCGTAACGCGTCTCCTCCGGGATCTGCCGTCCGGCAAGGAGATACCATTCATCTGAGGCGTGAATGAAATGCAGCGCGTGCTCCCGGTAGACTCTCTCCTGCCACGCCTCGATGCAGTCGATCACCTGCCCGGCGTCCCGCGCCGTGAAGGGCTCGAGCGGATACAGCCCATCCCGAAACCGCGTCAATCCGACCGGGACGACCGAGACACTCTTCAGGCTCGGCAGATACTCTGTGAGTTTCCGGATCGAATACTCCAGCTCCGCGCCGTCGTTGACCCCTTTGCACAGCACGATCTGCCCGTTCATCTCGATGCCTGCGCGCGCCATCGCCTCAACCTTCGGGAAAATATCTCCGGCGAAACGGTTGTTCAGCATCCTGCAGCGCAGCCCGGGATTCATCGTGTGGAACGAGATGTTGATCGGCTCCAGGTGATAGCGGATGATCCGCTCGATGTCGTGGTCGCTCATGTTCGTCAGCGTCACGTAATTCCCTTGCAGGAAAGACAGGCGCGAATCGTCGTCCTTGAAGTACAGGGTATCGCGCATTCCCTTCGGCATCTGGTCAATGAAACAGAAAATACATTTGTTCCGGCAGGAACGATACTCGTCCATCAGGGAATTCTCAAATTCGATCCCGAGGTCCTCCTCGAACTCCTTCTCGATCTCGAGCTCCCACTCCTCGCCGTCCGGCTTGCGCACCAGCACCGTCAGCTCTTCCTCGTTCGTCAGATAGTGATAGTCGAACACATCCTCGACCGGCTGCCCGTTCACCTCCAGCAGCACATCGCCCGGCTCCAGCTCAAGCTCCTGAGCAATGCTCCCGGGAATCACTTTTCTGATCCTGTGTTCTGTCCGTCTCTCTTCCATCGTCCGCTCCATTCTCCCTGCCGAATCGTCGTCTTCATCATACTATTTCTTTCCCGAAAATGCAAGCAGCAGGCGCGCTTTGGCTTGACTGGTCAAAGGGGAAATGCTATAGTAATTCTGCAAACCTACATCAGGAGAAAACAGGAGGCATCTATGTCAGAGTACGGGAATATGGAACATATCTTACCGGTAGGCACATTGAAGATCGCAGCGCTGGAGGGGTGCCGGGAGTTCGGACGCGCCGTAGACCGCCACCTGGTCAGCTCCAGGCGCGATGCCGTCGCGAACAACGCTTATCTCGCCTCGCTGCCGGGCTATCTGGCGGACAGCTACCTGCTGGACTGCCGCTGCCCGAGATTCGGCACCGGCGAGGGCAAGGGTGAGATCCACGAGTCGGTGCGGGGCTCGGACCTGTACATTCTGGTCGACGTGTGCAACTACAGCCTGACTTATACCGTGTGCGGACACGAGAACCATATGTCGCCCGACAATCACTATCAGGACCTCAAGCGCATCATCTCCGCCGCCACCGGAAAGGCAAAACGCATCAACGTCGTCATGCCGTTCCTCTATGAGGGGCGCCAGCACAAGCGCTCCAAGCGCGAGTCGCTCGACTGCTCGCTCGCCCTGCAGGAGCTGACTGACATGGGCGTCTCCAACATCATCACCTTCGACGCGCACGACCCGCGCGTGCAGAACGCGATCCCTCTGAAAGGGTTCGATACCTTCATGCCGACCTACCAGTTCCTCAAGGCGCTGCTGGACAACGTGGAGGATTTTCAGCTGGACAACGACCACCTGATGATCATCAGCCCCGACGAGGGCGCGATGGGACGCGCCGTCTACTTTTCCAGTATTCTCGGCATCGACATGGGTATGTTCTACAAGAGGCGCGACTACTCGACCATCATCAACGGCAAGAATCCGATCGTCGCGCATGAGTTCCTCGGCGATTCCGTCGAGGGCAAGGACGTGATCATCCTGGATGACATGATCTCCTCCGGCGAGAGCATGCTGGACGTGGCGCGCCAGGTCAAGGAACGCGGCGCAAAGCGTGTCTTCGTGTGTACGACCTTTGGATTGTTCACAGACGGGTTCGATAAATTTGACGAGTACTATGAGAAGGGCTATCTCTCAAAGCTTGTGACAACGAACCTCAACTACCGCAACCCCGAGCTCCTGACAAAGCCCTACTACGCGGAGGCGGATATGACGCGGTTCCTCGCGATCATCATCGAGGCGCTCAACCACGACACGACGCTCGGCAAGATGGAGACGCCGACCGAGAAGATCAACGAGCTGCTCGAATCGGTGCGGGCAAAGAAAGAATAAGATTACGCACAGACTCCCAGAAACGCCGCGAGGTTCCCGCGTTTTCCGTGGGAAGCGCGGTGCGAAAAGAGGACGTCGGGGTTGCAGCAGGTGCAGACGTCCGTGACTTCGATGTGCTCCGGGCGCAGTCCCGCGCGCAGCAGATTCTGACGGCAGGCTTCCCAGAGATTCAACTGGTACCTGCCGTTTTCTTTTTTGTAAAAAAGCGCCTGCCACAGTTCCTCCTCATAGCTTGCGCGAACCTGTTCGATCACGTCCTCGCTCACCTCGTAGCAAGTCTGGCAGATCGACGGTCCGATCGCCGCCAGGAGCGCCTCCGGGCGCGAACCGTAATGCTCCCGCATCGCGCGCACCGTGACGCCGGCGATGTCGCTGACAGTCCCCTTCCAGCCGGAGTGGGACAGCCCGACGGCGCGATGCTCCGGGTCTATGAAATACAGCGGCACACAATCTGCATAGAACGTGGCGAGCACCACACCCGGCTCGTTCGTCACAAGCCCGTCCACATCCGTGTAATCCCGCGGGCGCAGATAGCCCTTGCCGCAGTCCTCCCGCGTGACCTTCCGCACATGGTTCGTGTGCGTCTGGTCGGAACAGACAAGTTTCTCGTCGTCAAAGCCGATCGCAGCCGCGATCCTCCGGTAATTCTCCCTGACACAGTCCGGGTCGTCGCCGCGCGTAAAGCTCAGGTTCATCTGGGCAAACTCGTTTCGACTCACGCCGCCGACGCGGCTGCTGAACCCATGGACAAAGCCCGTCTGGGCGCCAAGCTGCGGAAATGTAAAGTACAGCACGCCGTTTTTATGATTCTCCTGCAGCACAGGCTTTCCCGGTTTCCTGATCAGCATGTTCCGCTCCCCTTTCCGTGTTGCACGTCAATTTTTGTTTCCCAGCCGCTTGCTCTGGCTCTCACATCGTCTGCCCGACTGACAAGCCTGTCTCCCACACCACCCAAGCAAATTGCCTGCTTATCCTTCACGCCCTCGCATGGCTTGCCATACTTCTCCCTCACATGGTCAGTCCCTCACGTCAGCCGAACCGGCTTTCACAATTGGAACGCGTCCCGCAAAAGCGTAGGCTCCTCCCCGAGGAATGAGACGACGTCAAAGCGGCAGGGCTGCTCTTCCCCTATATGGTTTTCATACAGATACCACGACGCGGCGCGCGTGATCCTGCGCTGTTTTTTTTCGTCCACCGCCTCGTATCCATACCCACTGCGCCCGTCCGCGCGATATTTCACCTCGACGAACACGAGGTATTCCCCGTCCCGCGCGATCAGATCGATCTCCCCGAGCTTGCAACGATAATTGCGCGCGAGGAGCTGATAGCCGCAGCGTTTCAGGTACTGCGCCGCCTTCTGCTCGTACTGTGTTCCAATCTCATGTTTATTCAAAAAAATATCCTCTCACACAAAATTGCCGATAAAGCTTTTCCTGTGGATCGGCGACGGTCCGTATTTCTTCAGCGCCTCAATGTGCGCGGCGGAGCCATAGCCCTTGTGCGCGGCAAAGCCGTACTCCGGCATGACCTTGTCGTACTCCCGCATCAGCCGGTCCCTCGTGACCTTCGCCAGCACGCTCGCCGCCGCGATCGAAAGGCTCTTCGCGTCCCCCTTGATGATCGGCACCTGCGGCAGTGCGATGCCCGGAATGCGCACCGCATCGTTCAGAAGGACCTGTGGCGCAGGATCCAGCCCGCCCACCGCCTGCCGCATCGCCTCGTAGGTCGCCTGCAGGATGTTGATCTCGTCGATGCGCGCCGGAGACGCCATGCCGATCCCCCAGGCGACCGCCTTCTCTTTGATCTCGTCAAACAAGAGCTCCCTGCGCTTTTCGGAGAGCTGCTTGGAATCGTTAAGGTACAGGATCTCGCAATCCGCGGGCAGAATGACTGCGCCTGCGACCACCGGACCAGCCAGCGGTCCGCGCCCCGCCTCATCGATGCCGCACACAAGCCCTAAGTGCGCGTACTCCCGCTCATAGCTGCGCATCGCGTCCAGCCGCCTGCGCTCCGCCTCAAGTTTTTCGATCTTCTTCTGATACTGCGCGATCAGGCTGGCGACGCCCGAGCGCCCGTCGTCCGCGTATTCCGCGAACAGTGACGGCAGCTGCGTATCACCAGCCTGCATAAATTCCCTTTTGATCTCAGCTATACTTTTCATATTTCTTCCCCGCATGCCCGCGGACATTTTGCCACCCGTCTCACCGAACCAGACCGATCCTCGAAAACGGCCAGATGCGAAACAGCGCCTTGCCGATGATATTTTCCTTCACAATGTTGCCGACGCTCGGCTCCCGACTGTCCCGGCTGTCGTTCCGGTTGTCCCCGAGCACGAAATACTCGTCCGCGCCCAGCGTGATCTCCGAGGACGCAAAGCCCGGATTGCGGATCTCCCCGTAACCGTAGGACTCCTTGAGGACCTTTCCGTTGATGTAGATGATTCCGTCCTGGATCTGCACGGTCTCGCCCGGCAGCCCGATCACCCGTTTGATGTAGAACGTTCCCTCCTGATACTGGAACGGAAAGACAATGATGTCATAGCGTTTTGGATCCGTGAAACGGTAGGAGAGCTTATCGACTATGAGATTGTCGCCGTCCCGCAGCGCGGGGTACATCGACTCCCCGCTCACCACCGTCCGCTCCCCGACAAAGTGGACGACAAGAAAACCAACGCCGAAAAACAGCAGAAAGAGCGCGATCCAGCGCAAAAATTCCCGTATCACACTTTTTTTCTTTTTTTTCTGGCGCAAATCCTCTCACCACCTGTCCCGAACCGATCCCTGCATCCTTCCCTTTCCGTCACTGATGTTTCAAAATGCCCCAGCCGGACAGCGGCCAGATGCGCACCCACGCCCTTCCGGTAATATCCTTGCGCTTGATCACTCCGACATGCTCCGCGTCCCGGCTGTCCCGGCTGTTGTTGCGGTTGTCCCCCAGCACGAAATACTCGTCGTCCCCGAGCGTGATCGGTTCCGCCGCCGCGCCCGGATTCTGGATCGTCTCTTTTCCGTAGTTCTCCTCCAGGATTTCCCCGTTGATCAAGATATTACCGTCCGCGTCGATCTGCACGGTCTCGCCCGGCAGCCCGATGATCCGCTTGATGTAGTGATCCTTCGGCGAGCCCTTGGGCGGGAATACGATAATGTCAAAGCGTTTCGGGTCGCCGAAACGGTAGGAAAGCTTCTCGACGATCAGGTTGTCGCCGTCGTGCAGCGTATTTTCCATTGACCTTCCGTCCACCACGGTCCTCTGCCCGACAAAATGTATGATCAGATACGTCAGCGCCACGACGAACGCGATGTAAAATATCCAGCTCATGATCTCTTTCTTCAGGTCCAGTTCTTCCTTCTGCTCCCCTGCACCCTTCTGCTTGTTCTGATTTGCCTGCATCCTTACTTTCCCCCGTTTCCTTCCTGTTTCCTGTCCGCGCCGTCTTCCGGCAGCTCCAGTGTGACTCTGCCCAGCCTGCCGCTCCTCAAGTCGTCCACAAGAATCGCCGCCGCCTTCTGCAGATCCGGCTGACCGCCCTTTTGCAGGCACCCGCGCGCCGCGGCGATCTTCTCGAGCAGCTGCGCGTCCGTCCCTTCCTCCGCGATCCCGTACCGTTCCTGCAATCTGGACGGGTACTCCCCGCGCAGGAAGGAAAGGATCCACAGGGCAAGCTCCTCGACCTGCAAAAGCTCGTCTTTGATCGAGCCGATGACCGCCAGCTTCAGCCCGACCGCCTGGTCCTCGAACTTCGGCCACAGGATCCCCGGCGTGTCAAGCAGCTCCACATTCCTGTTCAGGCGGATCCACTGCTTCCCCTTTGTCACGCCCGGTTTGTTGCCTGTCTTCGCACACGCCTTGCCGGCAAAGCTGTTGATAAAGGTTGATTTTCCCACGTTCGGGATACCGGCGACCATCGCCCGCACCGGGCGGTTCAGGATGCCGCGTCTGCGGTCGCGCTCCGTCTTCTCGCGGCACGCCTCACGGATCAGCTCCTGGATCTGTTTCATGCCCGCGCCGTTTCTGGAATCCACCTCCGCGACAAAACAGCCCTTCGCGCGAAAATGCTCTGCCCAGATCTTATTGCGCGCCGCGTCCGCGAGATCCGCCTTGTTCAGGAGCACCAGCCGCGCCTTATTTTTCCCAAGCTCATCAATATCCGGGTTCCTGCTGGAATACGGCACTCTGGCGTCCAGCAACTCGATCACCAGGTCGACCAGCCGGATGTCCTCCTGCATCATGCGCCTTGCCTTCGTCATATGCCCCGGATACCACTGATAATTCATGTATTCCCTCTCAGTCCTTCAAGAATCCTCTGTGCCCCTGTGAGGAGAGCACAAACCAGACCTTGCCTTCGATATAGTCCAGATTCACCAGCCCAACATCCGCGAACCTGCTGTCTTCGCTGTTGTTGCGGTTGTCCCCCAGCACGAAATACTCCCTGTCGCCAAGCGTGAGCTCGTCCGCCGCGATCCCCGGGTTCGTCATCGCCGGATAGTTCTTCTTCTCCAGGTAGACCGAACCATCAATGTAGATTATGCCGTCTTTGATCTGTATCGTCTCACCCGGCAGCCCGATGATCCGCTTGATGCTCGAATGCCCGGTCGCGCTGCCGTTCGGCTTGAACGAGACGACGTCCCCGCGTTTCGGGGAACCGAGCTGATAAGCCATCACATTCAGCAGCACCGTATCTCCGCCGGAGAGCGTGACGTCCATCGACTGACCGACGTTCGTGCGGGACTGCCCGAAAAAGTAGACGACCACGTAGGCAAACAGGATCGTCACAAGAATCTCAAACGTCCACAGCAGGATATTGCGCACCACGGATCTCTTCTTCTGGGGGATCGAGACCGGCTGGGCAAATTCCATCACGCCCATGTCCTGCTGCCTTTGCGCGTTTCTTTTCATGTCCTGCTCCTTAGAAATATGCAAAAGGGGCGTTGTTCGATTCTTCAACGCCCCTACTGATTCCTTACTTATTTCACCAGCTCTTTGACTTTGGCTCTCTTACCTACACGCCCTCTCAAGTAGGTCAGCTTCGCGCGTCTTACCTTACCGCGTCTTACCACTTCTACCTTCTCCACGTTCGGGGAATGCAGCGGCCATGTCTTCTCAACGCCAACACCGTTGGAATTCTTGCGGACGGTGAAGGTCGCCCTCACGCTCCCGCCCTGTTTCTTGAGTACGATCCCCTCGAAGACCTGGATTCTCTCACGGTTTCCCTCTTTGATCTTGCCGTACACCTTGACGGTGTCGCCGACGTTGAACTCCGGCACTTCTTCCTTCAGCTGTGCCGCCTCGATGTTTCTGATGATCTCGTTCATTGTGTGCCTCCTTCTATTCTCGGATGTTCTTATCACCAGCGATCCGCGGCTGTTTCTCTTTCATGCGCCGCGGCAGCGCTGCAACAGAGGACCATCTTTTCTCACAACGCGTTTTATTTTATCACGCTTTCTCCGAAAATGCAAGAAGTTTTGTCAAAATCTTCTTCTCCTCCGGGGTCAGCCCTTTGCCGTCCCCCATGCCCGCTGTCCCGGAAGTCCCGCACCCGGCGTCAGGCTCCTGACCGTCCTGTCCTGTCGGCGTTTCGTCCAGCAGACTCCTGAGAAAGCTGCGGTCCTTCTTGTCAAGCTCCGCGCCCGCGAGCAGCTCCGGGCGGTTCTTCAGCGTGCGCAGCAGCGACTGGTCGCGCCGCCAGCGCTCTACGTTCCCGTGGTGTCCCGACAGCAGGACGGGCGGCACCTGTTTCCCCCGCCACTCCTCCGGTCTGCTGTACTGCGGGTATTCCAGCAGTCCGTCCTGAAAGCTCTCGTACTGCCCGGATTCCCGGTTGCTCAGCACGCCCGGCACCATGCGCGCGATGGCGTCCATCATCACCATCGCCGGGAGCTCGCCGCCGGTCAGCACATAGTCCCCGATCGAGACATGATCCGTCACGATCTCCTCAAGGACGCGCTCGTCGATGCCCTCGTAATGTCCGCACAGAAAGATCAGGTCCTGCTCCCGCGCGAACTCCTCAGCCATCTGCTGACTGAACACGCGTCCCTGCGGCGTGAGGTAGACGACGCGCGGTCTCTTTCCGATCCGCTGCACAAGATCCTCATACGCGCGGCAGATCGGCTCCGCCTGCATCACCATGCCCGCGCCCCCGCCGTACGGATAGTCGTCGATCCTGCCGTTGCCGGTCAGCGAATAGTCGCGGATGTTCACGGTCTCAAGCGACAGGCAGCCGCCCGCGATCGCCCTGCCGATAATGCTCGTATGCATTCCGTTCTCGATCATCTCCGGAAACAGCGTCAGCACATAATAGTTCATTCGAGCAGCCCCTCCAGCAGGTGGACCTTCATCTGTCCGCCCTCCACATCCACAGAGAGAATGCACTGCCGGATCGCCGGGATCAGCACATCCTTTCCGTTTTCCATCTTCACTACATATACATCGTTTGCCCCGGTCTGCAGCACGTCCGTCAGCTCGCCGAGGAAACGTTCCTCTTCCTCATAGACCTTCATGCCGATCAGGTCGGCGATGAAATATTCGTTCTTCTCCAGCCGAACCGCATTCGCGCGCGTCACATACAGGCTTTTGCCCCTGTACGGCTGGACGTCCTCGATCTTATCATATCCCCGGAACTTGAGGATCACCATCTGCTTGAAGAATTTCACCCCGGCGATCTCAAGCTCCCTCAGTCCCTTCCCGGTGTCGAGCAGGACACTTTTCAGCTTTTTGAACCGTTTCGGGTCGTCGGTCGTCGGATAGACTTTCACCTCTCCCGCGATTCCATGCGTGGACGAGATCACGCCCACCTGAAACATGTCTTCCATGTGCCCTCCGAATAAAACTGAATCCATGTCGTCAGATACGGTATAAAGTTCAGGGCTGTCATACGACAGCCCCTGACTTCAGTCTGAACCTCGTTTCAGATACCACGGAAGTCATGTTTTTCCATGTAAACATGGAACACCTGACTTTTGAACCCTGGTATCTACATGATATCCACAATAACTTTCCTGTCCTCTCTGGATGCCGCGGCTTTTACCACCGAGCGGATCGCTTTCGCGATCCTGCCCTGTTTGCCGATCACCTTGCCCATATCAGACGGCGCGACCTTCAGCTCCAGCACGAGTGTCTTGCCACTCTGCTTTTCAGTAACCACTACCTCGTCCGGATGCTCGACCAGAGATTTCGCAATCACTTCTACTAACTCTTTCATTTCGCTCACCTCTGCATGTTACTGTTCACTCCGCGGACTGAACGGCAACCTCAGTCTTATTTCTCGATACCGGCAATCTTGAAAAGCTTTCCGACAACCTCTGTCGGCTGGGCTCCATTCGCAAGCCACTTCTTCGCAAGCTCCTCGTCGATCTTGAACTCGCTCGGATCCGCGCTCGGATTGTAGGTGCCGATTTCCTCGATGCATCTGCCGTCTCTCGGAGATCTGGAATCCGCTACAACGATTCTATAGAAGGGAGCTTTCTTCTTTCCCATTCTTCTCAGTCTGATCTTTACCGCCATCTCTTTCACCTCCCCGGTTTGTTTTTTATGTCAAAAAGGAAGTTTGAACTTACCTCTTTTCCCCATTTTGCCTCCGAGTAGCCCGGAATACTGTTTCATCAGCTTCCGCCCCTGCTCGAACTGTTTCACCAGCTTGTTGACCTCGCTGATGTCGACGCCCGCGCCGTCCGCGATCCTGCGTTTCCGCGACGGGTTCAGGATATCCGGATTCGAGCGCTCCTGCGGCGTCATCGAGAGTATGATCGACTCGACCTGTTTCATCTTGCTCTCGTCGATCGCGTCCTCGATCTGTTTCATCTGCCCGCCGACGCCCGGCAGCATGCTGATGATGCTGGACAGACCGCCCATGTTCTTCATCTGGTTCATGCTCTCCAGATA
>CANQYP010000053.1 GCA_947628045.1 uncultured Lachnospiraceae bacterium
CCCTGTGATGCCCTTCGCCTTGGCCTTCTCAAACAGTTTTCCGAGCACGATCCTCTGGCGCTCCGTGCGCTTGAAGTCCCAGCCCTCCGTGTAGCGAATGCGGCAGTAAGCCATCGCCTGGATGCCCGTCACCTGCTGTGTCCCGGCATACTCGATCTCCGTGTACGGGACGCCCGTCACCTGCGAAGTCTCGACCAGATAGCCGTTCAGCCACTGGCGCTCCTCCTCCGTGATGTCCAGCTCGATCCCGCCGAGCAGATCGACCGCCTCGATGATGCCGTTGAAATCCACGGTCATGAAATCCTTGATGTCCAGATCCAGGTTCTTGTTCAGCATGTTGACCGCGCGCTCCGCGCCGCCGCCCGAGAAACACTCCGTCGCCTTGCGGTACTCGCCGTTTGTGTTGTCGAGGTACGTGTCACGGTACACGGACACAAGTTTCACGTCGCCGCTGCGCTTGTTGATGCTGGCGATTATGATCGTGTCGCTGTTTGTGCCGCTCTCAAGCTCGCCCTCGCGCGAGTCCACGCCGAAGAGCGCGATGTTGCGGTAGCCGGACGCGCCGATCCCCGAGTTGATCAGGATATCCTTCAGGTTGACCCGGTCGATCCGCCCAAGCTGCGCAAACGCGAACAGCGCGACGCCGAACACGATCAGCAGAAGGATCTCCAGAATAAACTTCAGCTTTCTGTGTTTCTTTTTCTTCTTCCGGCGCCTGTCCCTCGGGTCACTCTCCGGCACGCGCAGATCATAATAGCCCTGCGGACCGCCCTGCTGTCCGCGCGGATCATAGTAGCCTTGCGGACCGCCCTGCTGTCCGCGCGGGTCATAGTAGCCCTGCGGACCGCCGTACTGTCCCTGCGGGTCATAGTAGCCCTGCGAACCGTCGTACTGCGCCCGCGGGTCGTAAGGATCCTGCGGATTCCGATACTGCCCCCGCGGAGCGTAATATCCCTGCGGAGCGCCGTAATTCCCTGCTGTGCGTCTGTCGTTTTTCTTCCCCTTCATAAAATTCTCCCCTGCAGCCTACCGGCTGCCTGTCAATATGCGTTCTTGTTGATAAACCCCTTGAAGACGGTCAGGATCAGGATCTTGATGTCCAGCCCCACCGTCCAGTTCTCAATGTAATACAGGTCGCACTCGATCCTCTTGCGGATCGACGTGTTCCCGCGATAGCCGTTGACCTGCGCCCAGCCGGTCATGCCGGGGCGCACCTGGTGTTTCACCATGTAGCGCGGAATCTCCTCGCGGAATTTCTCCACGAACTGCGGGCGCTCCGGGCGCGGTCCCACCAGGCTCATGTCTCCCTTGAGCACATTGAAGAGCTGCGGCAGCTCGTCGATGCTCGTCATGCGGATAAATTTCCCGACCGTAGTGACCCGCGGGTCGTTCTTGACCGTCCAGCCGTCGCGCTCGTTCTTCCGCGTCTGCACCTCCATCGACCGGAATTTGTACATCTGGAACGGCTTGTTGTGCAGCCCGACGCGCTCCTGGCGGAAGATCAGCGGCCCCCGCGAGGTCAGCTTGATCAGGATCGCCGCGAGCAGCATGACCGGGGAGAACAGGACGATCGCCGCCGACGCGCCGACGAGGTCCATCACCCGTTTCACCATCATGTTGAAGGTGTTCGACAGCGGGACATGGCGGATATTGATGACCGGCAGCCCCAGAATGTCCTCCGTGTAGGGCTTGGTCGGGATAATGTTGCCGTAGTCCGGGATAAATTTCGTGTGCACGCCGGATTTCTCGCACATCGCGACGATGCGCTCCAGCTTGTCGTACTCCTCCAGTCCGAGCGTGATCGCGATCTCGTCCGGGCGGTTCCCCTCCAGGATATAGCTGAGGCTCTCGATGAATCCGAGCACCTCCACGTTCTGATACAGCGTGCCGGGCGCGACGTTATCGTCGAGAATGCCCAACACACGGTAGCCCCACTGCGGGTTCTGCACGATACGGTCGATATACTCCTCCGCCGCGCGGCTGTAGCCCACGAGGATGATGTGTTTCTGGTTCAGCCCGATCCTGCGCGCGTTCATCAGCACGATGCGCACGATGTTGCGCTCGGTGAAGGTCAGCGTCACGTTGAGGAACAAAAACACGATCAAAAGCATACGGGACGCGTCCATCTGATGGAGCAGGTAGAGCACTGCCATCGCGGACAGACCCCCGATGATGTTCGCTTTCAGGATATTGCCGCCCTCGAGACGCCTCCCCTGCATGCGCATCGGCGTGTAGAGGTTGCACGCATAGTACAGCAGCAAAAAAAACGGTACGATCACCACAAGCACCAGCATATAGACTTCCGGGGGCAGAACGCCTACGTCCCGGCTGCTGACGCTTGCCAGCATGATATACCACGCCACAAGATAAGAAAGAATGATCACGCCGGCATCCAGTATGACCTGGAGCCGGGTAAAATATTTCTGGTTATCTTTGATCAAAGTTTTTCACCTCTGAAACACGTCCCGCGCATGGCTTAAACGCCGGACAGTCTCCGGAACATATTGATCCAGAGCTCCCACTGTATTCTCAGATAATTGGGCAGGTTCTTCGCCCGGAACCGAACCTTCTTATCTCTGCTGCACAGGCGGAACCCCTTCCCGAGCCCCGCCGCGTATTCCCTGAAATATCCCCTGCGCGCGAAAAACGCCATCTTCACAAGGAACCCCACCGCCAGAAACGGCAGGTTCAGCACGATCTGCGCCAGAGGCATGTTCTTGTAGATCAGATAAATGCTGTTCCGCGAGGAATAGCGCGTCTTGAATTCATTGTAAATGGAGCCGCTCGTGGCGCTCCCCACATGGCGCACGACCGCCTCCGGGATATAGTAATTCCGGTAACCGGCGATCCTGGCGCGGTACGCGATGTCAATATCCTCCAGATACGCGAAATGCGCCTCATCAAACAGACCGATCTCGTCCAGGACCGATCTGCGGTAGATCGCCGCCCCGGCGCACGCCGAGAAGACCGCATGCCGTGTCTGATACCCGTCCGCGGGTCTGCCTTTCCCGCGCGCGAACGCCCAGCCGAGCGCACAGTAGTAATCCCCCGCGTTGTCGATCCGCTCTGGGTCGTTCATCTGCAGCATCTTCGAGGTGCAGGAAAAACACTTCGGCTCCGCCTTGATCGCGCAGACCAGCGCCTCCACGAACGTGGGCGCGCACACCGTATCGTTGTTCAGCAGGATCACATACGGCGTCCGCGTCATGCGGATCCCCTCGTTCACCGCCGCGCAGAACCCGCGGTTGGCGTCGAACTGCCGCACCGTCACCTCCGGGTAGTGTTCCCGGACAAAGGCAGCGCTCCCGTCGCCGGAACCGTTGTCGACCAGAACGATCGGAAAGCCCTGCGTCGTCTGCCCCCGCAAAGATTCCAGGCAGTCCTTCAGGTACCCGATCCCGTTGTAATTTGGTATCACCACCGCGACTTCTGTCATTCTGACTTCCTCGTTATTTCTTTTTCAGAGAATAATCGCATGTCTGCAGCGAAAAATTCGGGTTGTAATAGGGGTCGCCAGCGCTCAGGAACTTCAGCCAGCGTTTCTTCATAAAGTCGATCTCACTCTTGAAACGCAGCTGTTTCTCCGGCGTGTCCTCATATCCCCGGCTCTTCGACTCATAGTGGTACATCTCCACGTTCGGCTCGTAGACGACCAGATATCCCTTTTGGCGCACCCGCAGACAGAAATCAATGTCGTTGAAAGCGACCGCGAGCACCTCGTCAAAGCCTCCCGCAGCCTCCCACGCGCGCCGGTCCACCATCATGCACGCCGCCGTCACCGCGCTCAGGTCCTGCTGCAGGATCGCCTTGCGCAGATAACCGCTGCGCTCCCGCGGCATGCCGACAAACAGAGCGCCCGCCACTCCGCCGATCCCCACGATCACACCTGCGTGCTGGATCGTGTCGTCCGGGAAATACAGCCGCGCCCCGACGATGCCCACGTCACGCCGCATACACTGCCCGAGCAGCCGCTCCAGCCAGTCCGGCGTGATGACCGTGATGTCATTGTTCAGGCAGACGATATAGTCGCCCTTCGCGTGCGCGTACCCGAAATTGTTCAGCGCGGAGTAATTGAATCCCTCTTTCCAATATAATACCCGAATCCCGTCTTTTCCGTCAATCTCTTTGTAATATGCAAAAGTTTCCGGCTGTACGCTGTTGTTCTCTATGATCAGAATTTCGTAATTATGGTACGTGCTCTTCTGCCGGATCGACTCCAGGCAGTCCCGCAGCGTCTGCGCCTCGTCCTTGTTCGGGATCACGATCGAGACCAGCGGCTCGCCCGGCAGACGGTATTTCACGCGGTAAAAGCCCGGGAACTTCGTGTCCGTCACCTCCGCGTCCTCGCCGCAGCGCCGGATATGCTCCAGCACCGCCCGTTTCCCCGCATCGTAGGCGTATTTCTTGCTCAGCGGATTGTCCGCGGTCGACGCCGCGTGCACGCGCCAGTGGTACAGCACCTTCGGGATATGCGCGATCCCCTCCGCCTTCTCTGTGCAGCGGAACAGGAACTCATGATCCTGCGCCCCGTCAAACGCGTCGTCGAGACCGCCCACCTGCTCGGCAAGCGCGCGGCGGACCAGCAGAAGATGGCAGATATAATTGTTGGCGCGCAGCAGATCCGGATTGAAATCCGGTTTCAGGTTCGGCTGAAACCGCTCGCCCGTGTCGCCCCTGATCTTGTCCTCATCGGTATAGATCACATCCGCGCCGGAGCGGCTGATCTCACACGCTGCCTCGTACAGCGCGTTCTCCTCGAGAAGGTCGTCATGGTCCAGAAACGCGAGGTACGCGCCGGTCGCCATCCTGATCGCCTCGTTCGTGTTGCCCGACAGCCCCAGATTTTTCTCCAGTTTCTGATATCGGATCCGCTCGTCCGCAAGGTACTCTCCGACGATCGTCCCGACCTCGGACGCGTCTGTGCTCCCGTCCGCCAGGCAGAGCTCCCAATGCGGATAGGTCTGCTTTTGCACCGACTCGATCATCTCCCGCAGAAAGCGCTCCGGCGTGTTGTAGAGCGGGACGACCACGCTGATGCGCGCCGGGGCAGTCCACTTCCTCCGCCGCTGCGCGTCCAGCTCCTCCAAGGCGGGCGCGTTCTGGACACACCACTGCCCATAGTCCGCCTCCACCTCTTCCATGCGCTCGGACAGCCGCACGCGGAACTCCCGGAACCCGTATTGTCTCAGGTAGGAAAATCCTTTTTTTATCGTATAGACATTTAAGCTTTTCAGCACTTTTCGGACGTCCATATAGTCCTCCGCGATCCTGCCGTCTTGCGCGATCCCGCTACGCCCCGAAAAACGCGTGGATCGCGTCCGCCACCTTCTCGCGCTCCTCACGTTTCAGCCCGTAGAACATCGGCAGGCGGAGCAGCCGTTCGCTCTCCCTGGTCGTGTAGCGGTCCTCGCCGTGGAACCTGCCGAACCGTCTGCCGGCGGGCGCGGAATGCAGCGGCACGTAGTGGAATACCGTATGTATCTCTCTCTCGTGGAGATAGCGGATCAGCGCCGCGCGCGTCGGCTCATCCCTGAGCTTGATATAGTACATATGCGCGTTGTGTTTCGCGTATTCCGGCACGGACGGCTGCTCCAGATATTCTCTGTCCGCCAGGTCCTTCAGCGCCGTGTGATAAAATTCATAAGTCGCCATGCGGTCCTCGTTGATCCGGTCAGCGCACTCGAACTGCGCCCACAGATACGCCGCGTTCATGTCGCTCGGCAGATAGGACGAGCCGTAGCTCACCCAGGTGTATTTGTCGATCTGCCCGCGGAAAAACTTGCTCCGGTTCGTTCCCTTCTCCCGCAGAATCTCCGCCTCCTCGATCTTGTCGTCCCTGCTGAACACGACCGCGCCGCCCTCGCCCATCGAGAAATTCTTGGTCTCATGGAAACTGTAGCAGCCGAAATCCCCGATCGTGCCGAGCGCGCGTCCCTTATAGTACGCGTCCACGCCCTGCGCCGCGTCCTCCACGACCTGCAGTCCATGCCGCTTTGCGATGTCCATGATCTCGTCCATCGCGCAGGCGACCCCGGCGTAATGAACCGGCGCGATCACTTTCGTGCGCTCCGTAATCGCATCCTCGATCAGTTTCTCGTCGATGTTCATCGTGTCCGGGCGGACGTCCACGAACACGAGCGTCGCCCCGCGCTGCACGAAAGCGTCCGCGGT
The DNA here is from genome assembly GCA_947628045.1 of uncultured Lachnospiraceae bacterium. Classification (GTDB taxonomy): domain Bacteria; phylum Bacillota; class Clostridia; order Lachnospirales; family Lachnospiraceae; genus Choladousia. Next base: position 6,172 of record CANQYP010000053.1, read on the forward strand.
CGAGCAGAAGGTATACGACGGCAGGATCACCTCGTCCCCCGGCCCGATCCCGGTCAGGTGCGCCGCCATCTCGAGCCCGTGCGTGCACGAGGTCGTCAGCAGCACGTGTTTCACATGGAAACGCTCCGACATCCAGGCGGAGCACTGTCTCGTGAATCTGCCGTCCCCGCTGATCTTCCCCGCCTCGACGGCTTGTCTCATATATTCAAATTCCTTCCCCGTGAAAGGGGGCACGTTAAAATCCAGCATTCTTTTCCTCCCGGATCCGATCCAGTAAACATAAATCGACATTTACAATAATAGTAAAAGAACGCTTTTCTGTCAAGTCTGCCTTTCCATTCCGGGCATTCCGTGCTAAAATACTCTGGAATTGTCAGACTGAAAAGGAGAATTTAAGCCACAAATGAAAAACATGCCGCATTCCCGAACCTTTCGCTCCCTTCTGATCCTGTGGGGCGCCACCGCGATCAGTGTCCTCATCCTCTTTTTCCCGTTCCTGACCGGGGACAGCCTTGTCGTCTGGAACGACGCCGGATCGGACACCAGACAGCAGTACCTGATGCAGTACGCCACGTTCGCGAACCATCTGCGGGACGGCAATCTCTCGCTCTGGGATATGAACATCGGGTTCGGGGCAAGCATATTCGCGCTGAATCCGTTCCACCTGTTCCTGCTCCCGATCTATCTGGCGGGCGCCGTTTTGGGCACGGGGCACATTCCGACCTTGCTGCTTTTCATGCTGATCGCGCAGTTCTTTCTCGCGGGCACTTTCTGCTACCTGTTCCTGAACTGCTTTTCCTTGTCCGAGTTCGGCAAGGTGACCGCGTCCTATCTGTACGCCTTCTGCGGCTACCTCCTCGTCTGGGGGCAGCACTATCATTTCGGCATTTTTGTGGTCTTCCTTCCCCTTCTGCTGTGTCTGCTGGAGCGCGCGCTGCAAAGACGCCGTTTCAGCCCAGCCGTGCCTCTGCTTGTCGCGGCGATGGTCTGCAGCAGCACTTATATGACCTACATGTCGCTCTTGATGGCGGGGGCGTATCTCCTGTACCGCGCGGTCCTCGAGGACGGACCGTTCCCACGGCGCGCGCGCCTCTTTCTGGCTCGCTGCGGAGAGATCGCGCTCGGGCTCGGACTCGGCGCCGTCGTCTTTCTGCCGTCGGCGCATTTCCTCACGACCGTCAGCTCGCGCATGAGTTCGGGCGGCTCCTTCCTGAACCGGCTTTTGCAGTACTGTTCCCTGTTCCCGGCTGACTTTTACCGGACCGCCTTCCTGCGCCTCTTCTCGACCACCTTCGAGGGTATCGCTCAGTACGGCGGCTACTCGAATTTTTACGAGGCGCCAGTGCTGTTCTTCTCTGTTCTGTTCGTGATCCTCCTGCCGCAGTATCTCGTCTCGATCCGTCGGCAGGACGTTTCCCGGAAGGCAAAGCTCCTGCAGTGCCTCGCCGTCCTGTTTTTCGTGTTCTGCATGCTCGTGCGGCTGGGCGCCTCCGTATTCAACGGATTTGCCTACCCGTTCTCAAGGCACTCGTTTCTCTTTATGCCGCTCTTTGCGCTCGTGACGGCGCGCGCGCTCGACGAGATCCGCGTCCGCAGACACCTGAGCATTCCGGCGCTCGCCGTGTCCGCCGCGCTCACCGTGTGCGCGTGCGCCATCGTGCTCCCCCGGATCTCCGCCGCGGAACCGTACGGCTGGGATATCGTGATCGATGTGTGCGCCACAGGCGCGCTCGCGCTGCTGATGCTCGTGCTGCTCGTGCTGCTTGCCCGTCTGAAACTCGGGCGGCTCCGCCGCGCCGCCGCCGTCCTTCTGTTCCTGTGCGTCATGGCGAATGTCTGCGGCGAAGGCTGGCTCTGCTATGACGCGCGCGACGTGCTCACCACCACGGACGCGTCCTACTGGGGACCTCTGTACGATCCCGACGTGGACGCCGCGCTCGCCTGGATCGACGAGAACGATCCCTCCTTCTCCCGCACCGAGAAGACCTACTACGCCGGGAGCTACTGCATGGACGCTCTGGAGCAGGGCTATCGCGGCATCAGCGCCTACAATTCGACGCCCAACCGCGGCATTGAGGAATTTGTCAACCTCGTGATCCCGAATTTCCCGCTCATGGCGCGCTACGAGTACACCTTCCGCCAGATCGGCTACTACAGCGGGCACAGCACCCTGTTCGGCATCAGGTACCTGCTCTCCCGGGATTCCTCCCCGGCGCCGGACGGGTTCCGGCAGGTCGGACAATTTGGAAACATCCGTCTCTACCAGAATGAAAGCGTATCCTCCTTCGCCCGTTTCTATACGAAGACCGGCGACAGCGCGGTGCTGAAGGAGGCGTACGGAAAAGCGGATCTGGAGACGATGCTGCTCGACGTGGCGCTGCTGGACGCGGATTCTGTGGCGCTGCTGGATACGAATTCCGAGACTTTACTGGACGCGGATTCTGAGACTCTGCCGGACACGGATTCCGTGGCGCTGCCGGATATGGATTCCGAGGCTCTTCTCACCCCGGACGAACTGCTTGCGCAGTACGCGCTTGAGGAGATCGCGCGATTCGACGACCTGCCGGCAGACGGGAATTCGGATTCCCTGTCCCTGCTCCTGTCCGCAGACCAGACTATAGCGCAATCCCCGGATCAGCCAGCTGAGCAAACCGCAGATTCATCTGAAGATCAAACCTCAGCGCAACCCTCAGATACCATTGTAGATTGGTCGGATTATGAACATGTCTATCTGGAATTTGACATCGAGACCCCGACCGTCTGCGATCTCGCGCTGAACCCCGGCAGCTCGATGGAATATCTGTTCCGAACCAAGGCGGGGGAAGTCACACATGTGCAGATGCCGGTGCCTGAATTCTGCGATGCGTTCCGGCTCCACAGCTACAGCGGTCCCTTCTCCGCGCAAATTCGCAGCATTCGTCTGCTCGGCTCGAAGGCTGCCCCGGCGCAGGAACCGCAAGCTGACATCGTCGTCAACAACACACAGAACGACTCCCATCTCTCCGGCACCGTCTCGGCGAAGGAGAACGGTCTTCTGTTCTTCCCTCTCCCGTACGAGGACGGCTGGACCGCCACGCTGGACGGCGCGGACGTGGAGCTCCTACGCACGGACCTCGGTTTCATCAGCATTCCCGTGACCGCCGGCGACCACAGTTTCGCGCTCACTTACCGGCAGCCGTGGATGCGGACGGGATTCTTCGTCAGCATTTTCTCGTTTATTCTCTGGGGAATCCTCACAGCCACTCAAAAAAGAAAAAGGCAGGAAATTTCGTGATCTCACAAAAATGATCTGACCCTTTGATTCCCCTCAGAGGCTTAGAGATCTTCCGTTTTTATTTCTTCTGCAGCACTTTTTTCGCCTGTTTCTTGAGCTGTTCCTTGAACGGAATGTTCGCATCCGCGATCTTCCGCGCAACACGGTACGCCGACGTCCCTTTCATCACCTCGATCGACGATTTGAGCGCGGCGTTCTGCTGCCGCAGCCGGTTCATCTCCGCGACGCCGCCCCTGCCAGCCACAGTCGGGTTCGCGAGCGCAAGCCCCTGAAAAATGAAGTCGTAATCCACTTCGCCTATCGACTGTTCCCCGGCGCGCCCGGCGTCCTGCTCTTCGCCACTCATCGAATTGATCTGCTGCGTGGACTCATCGTTCTGCACAGATTTGACATCGAATACAGCCTTTTCTGTTTGCTTGTTATCACTTTCCTGCGGGAGCTTATTCCGTCGCTGTTCTCTGGAAGATTCGGTATCCTGCAGCAGTTCCGCGTACAGCTCACGGTACTCGCCGCACATCTCCGCGACGCTCCTGAGACGTATCTGCGCGACCGCCTGTTTCTTCCGCGCGTAATCCTCCGGGTCGTTCTTGATCCGATGCAGCAGCGCGAGCACTTCCTCCGGCTTTGTGTCAGGTTCCACCAGCCAGCCGCCGCCCGTCCTGCGGATCCGCTCGCCCACCGCGCCGATGTCGGTGCCGAGCACCGGGATCCCGTTCATCCATGCCTCGGAGACCGTATAGCAGAACGTCTCCGCCCAGACCGGCGGAATGCAGACCACATCGATCTCGTTGTCCGCGAGGAGCTGCGGCAGTTCTTCTTTCTTGTAGGTGGAGCTGAAGAAACAGTTGTCCTGGCGGATCTCCCCGACGCGCTTGTCACCGATCACACCCAGCACGAACCAGTTGATCTCTGTCTTGTCCAGCGGAATCAGTCCCAGCGCCATCAGGCTGCCCTTCTGCGGCACCATCCCGCCCAGGAACGCCACGTTGAGCCGTCCTTCTTTTCCGAATCTGCGTCGGTACACGCTCTTCGCGCCCTTTCCGTCCGTGTAGACTTTACCTGCATGCTTTACGTAGACATTGACCCGCACCGGACCGTCGGAGAGTGTCTCCGAGCTGACGCGCAGGTTGATGCCGCACATCAGGGCGTCCGGATCCCCGAACGCGTCCACGATATCCGGGCGCGCCTTCTTGTGCACAAGGAAACAGTCCTTCCTGCCGCCCGCGTCCACGAGCTCCACGAGGATCTCCGTCTCCGCGTTCGGCACACCCTCCAGATAAGCCCAGCCCTCGATGTCGTTCAAACCCTGCTCCGCGCTGAGCACCCGATCCAGCCGCACCTTCAGCTTTGGATTCCTCACCGCGCCCTCCGGCGACGGTACATGGTTCACTTCGCGCTCCAGCTTGTCCTCGCCGTGCTCGATCACGCGGCAGTTTTTCAGGTCCGGGAAATATTGAAGGAAAATGTCCCTCGCGCTTTCGGACGGGAAGATCAGCTCACGGCACATGCGCAATGCCTTCCCATGCTCCCTGCGCCAAAGTTTCAGATAGTCCGCCTGCGGCACGATCCCGCGCTTTTTCCACAGGCACGCGGCACAGCGCTCCCGGCGCTCTTTCTCCGTCAGGGACTTATCCTGCCACGTGCAGAATTTCCCCTCCGTGTCCAGCAAAAGGATCGTCGGACAGGCATAATAATAATCGTGCATCGTCGCGATCACCGGGATCCCCAGCGCCTCTGCCGCGTCGTAGATCTCCAGCGAGAGATCCTGCGTGTGGTGCACATGGATCAGGTCGATCGAGAACGCGCGCAGCACCTGCTCGCAGATTTTGCGGATCTCCTTGTCGTGAAACACCGGGAACTGCGGCGCCTCACCGATCTGAAATTTCAGAAGGATCTCCTCCTGCTCCGTGTAGGCTGTCACGCACAGAGCGTCGTCGTCCCGCGCCATCACGAACACGTTGTACTCGCCGCGCAGCCCTTCTGTCAGCTCGCGCACATGGATCTGCGTGCCGCCGATGCTGTTGAACGCGTGCTCCCGGAAATCGAGATGCAGGAAGTACAGCAGGTTCTTCTTCCCGTTGTGCAGCTTTGTGTACAGAATGATATTGTCGCGGATCTCCTGATCCGGGTTCTCCATGCAGTACAGGTGGTTCGCCCGCATCTGCTCCGGGTAGCGCTGCTCGAGGATCGCCGTGTGCTCGTCCAGGAGCGCCTGTTTCTCCGCCGTGTCGAACGACGCCGTCCCCTTGTGGTAGACGAAGGTGTCGTCGCACATCACATGGTGGTAGCCCGCCTGTTCCGCGCGGTTGCAGAAATCGTTCTCCTCACCGTAGCCGCGCCCGAAGGTCTCCGCGTCAAAACCGCCGATGTCGTCGATCACGCAGCGCTTAATGAACATGCAGAATCCCACCGCGACCGTGATCCTCGGATAACGTCTGAGGCTGCAGCGCTCGATCAGCGCGGCATACTCGTCGATCGACAGACCATCCGGCAGCGGATTGTCCTGGCACATCACGGGCACCGAACAGAGCGTCGCGCTGTTGGACAGCGGCGTCACGGTTGCGATGCTCTCATCACGGTACGCACAGGCGACGAGCTTGTCCAGCCACCCCGCCGTGACGACCGTGTCGGAATTCAGCAGAAGGACGTCCCGATCCTGTGAGAGCGCCATGCCCTTGTTCACATTCCCGGAAAAGCCCAGGTTCTTCTCATTGTGCAGCACCAGCGTATGCTCGTCCGCGAACGAGTCGAGATACGGTCGGATGCGTTCATCCGGGCTGCAGTCATTGATCAGGACCAGCCGGTGTTTCGCAAGATCCGTGTGTTTCTTTATGCTCGGGATACAGCGCTGCAGATCCTCATATCCATTGTAGACGGGGACAATGATATCCACCGCGTCGGTCTTTCTGTTCATGGGCTACCTCCAGATACTTTCAGCCGATTTTATCTTTTCCTTAAATACTTCAAGGGAAAACTTGACAGTGTCATTTCCAGCTCCGCTCCCCGCAATCCCAGACAAAATAATAATCCGTACGGTTTCTTATACTCTCTACGAATTTCACAAGAACGGAAACCGGCGCGGTCTCTTTCTGAGCAAAAGGTCGGCGCGCTCCAGCGCCTCCTCCGCGGACAGGATCTCAATCTCCCCGCAGACTGTAACCTCCCCCGGTATAGAATTCAGCTTGATTGAGTAGATCGGGTCGACCGTGAGGAAAAGATCGCCCTCCGGCACGGATGCCGCCGCGTTCTCCGCATGCAGTCTGCCCGTCGTGCGCGCGGCGTCGATCCGGCAGACGCAGGGGCGTCCCTCCAGCGGGTCGAAACGCACCGCGCGTACGTTCTGATAGGAGCTCAGGTCAAAGATCACGGAAAATTTTCCGTCTTTCAGTTTTGCCTCTTCGACCAGTTTCTGCTCCTCGGAAAAACCCTCCCCGGTATCCACAAAAAGCTGGCTCACCATATACTCTTTTTCGCGCAGTTTCCGGCGGAACTCTTCCAGCGAGATCCAGAGCTCCGGCGTGCTGTGGTTCAGCAGACGGTTCGCGCCGACGTACTGCTCCGCAAAGTGTGTCGACCACGCCCAGAAGACCTCGTCCATCTCCGCGCGGATCCCGAACTCCGCCATAAATTCGGCTTTCTCACAGAGCTGATGCAGTACCGGCTGGCTGCTGTACAGCTCGTTGATCGCGCGCCAGAGCAGGAACGGCGTCGGTACCGGAAAATCAAAGATCCACTCGCAGTCGATCACCTGATACGTCCCGTCGACTTCAAAAATATTGTCGAGGATCAGGTCGATGTTCGCCGGGCAAACACAAGCGGCGTCCCCCGCAAGCTCCCGCGGACCGAACACCTCGCGGAAACGCGCACGCTCATCCTCGGTCATGCCGCTGATCCTTCGCACGCAGGTCTCGTCCACATTTTCCGCATACAGCTCAGCCGCTTTTCTTACCCACGCTTTCACCGCCGCAAGATCTCCCTCGCGTATGGCGTCCGCCGCCTGCTGCGCCAGACTTTTTTGCGTGAGATACGGATAGACGATGCCGTCGCCCTCCGCTGTTCCGCGCAGCGGCTGCCAGCACCCGTATTCCCCGTCCATCTGCGCGAGCATCTCGCGGATATGCCCCTTCGCGGCGTCTGTTATCGGCAATTTAACAGCGACTCGAATGTTCTCTGCCCCTGTTTGGCTATGCTCTGCACAGTTTTTCTGCTCTGCTGCTTGAGCACCCTCAATTCGATGACTCTCTTCTGTCGATTGGGTGCTCTCAATTTGGCTGCTCTCTTCTGCCGATTGGGCGCCCTCAAACCAGCCAATCTCCGCTCCTTCCTGCCCGGACAAATCCTGCTCAGCTCTCCGCTCCTCAATGATCGTCACGATCGCAAATTCGTCCGCCCGGTCCGTGCTCAATTTCACGTACCGGATCTCGCCCGCTCCATGTTTTTCGCGTAAATCGGCGGCGCTCATCTCGATCAGAAACGAATTCGCGAACTGCGCCATCACGCCCTCCTCGGAAAGCGTCGCCGCCATCTTCGTCTCCCCGAACAGCTCCATGCGGTATTTCGTGAAATTCCAGGTCGGGCGTCCGTATTTCTGCTCCCTCAGCGAGGCGTCCGTGAAGATCTCCTGCGGGAATTTGTAGTCCGGGTACGGATAATAAAATTTGTAATGCGAAAGTCCGCAGCGCGCCATCAGCGCCTCCCACTCTCCGCACGAGAAGGTGCGCACGCCGCTGATCTCCTCGTACCCTTTGACGCCGTCGAAATAGCCGTCCGTGTGATCCTCCGGCGCGCCGGCGAAATATTTCAGCCCGAGACGGTTCTCGATCGCGATCAGGATCACGCCGTCCGGTTTCAGAAAACGCCGGACATTTTTCAGAAACGTCCCGTACGGATCGCTCCCCGCCGTGAAACTCCCGGCGTACTCAAACACCCCGTTCAGGATCACGTAGTCGAACTGCCCCTCGAACTCCATGTCGTTTAGGTTGCCGACCCAGATCTCCAGATTGTCATATTCCTTGTGCCGCTCGTAATTGATCTCGGCGCGCCGTTTCGAGAGCTCCGCGGAAACCACGCGCGCCATGCGGCGGCACAGCAGCCCCGTGATCGCCCCGCAGCCCGCGCCGATCTCCAGACAGGACGCGCCCGCCTCGAACGGGTACCAGTTCAGGATATTCTCCCGCGCGCGCGCAAAATGATAGAGGACGGGGAAATCCGCCTCCTCCTGCTCCTCCGGGCGGACGCCGGACTTCGCGATCGCAAGGAGTTCGTTCTCCACGTCCCCGTCCGAATACAGGTCTTCTCCCTTATAATAATCCAGCTTAAATATCGCCATAAAAGCTCCTTTCAGGAGAGTGTCACTTTGGAATTCATATCGTAATACCCAACTGTGTTGCGATCCGAGATCACCGTGAGGCTGCACACATCATAAAGCCTGTGGTACACAGTAAACTCGCCGCTGCGGTAGCCGGTGCATCCGAGCGAGATCAGGTACTCGCCGCCCTGCAGGTCGAGCCTCTGGGTGAACGTGACCTCCTGGGTCTCGCCTTCCTTCCTGCCCTGCACGTCAGCCTTCTCGTACATCGTGTTGGTGCCTGTGATCTCAATGCCCTGCAGATTCTTGATCGTAAACGCGTAGATCGGCTCTTTGATCTCCTCGTGAAATGTCACCTTCATCTTCACCGAAAATTCCGTGCCCTTCACCAGCGTGTTCGTGATCAGCCCGTTCTCGTCGAGCACCGCGTAATCCGTGATCTCCGCCGCCTTCTCCCCGTACTCGATCAGATGCGGGTTCGCGACCACGGAATCCTTCCAGTCGCCGGAAAGCTCCTGCGCGCTCACGCCCATCGCTCCGCGCCCGGTCTCCCCGGCGGCGTTTCCCTCCTCGTCCGGGTCGTACTGGTGCACAAGCACCTTTTTATAGAGGTCGACCGCCTCCTTCGGAGAGCCCTCAAAAATCTTCTTTCCCTGGTTCAGCAGGATCGCGCGGTCACAGTATTTCGTGATGCTGCCGAGGTCATGGCTGACGAAAAGGATCGTCCGCCCCTGCTGCTTGAATTCCTCAAATTTGCGGTAGCACTTCGCCTGGAAGAACACGTCCCCCACCGAGAGCGCCTCGTCGACGATCAGAATCTCAGGGTCGATGTTGATCGCCACCGCGAACGCCAGCCGCACGAACATGCCGCTCGAGTACAGCTTGACCGGCTGATACGCGAACTCCCCGATGTCCGCAAAGCTCAGGATATCCTCCAGCCTGGCGTCGATCTCCTCCTCCGAGAACCCCATCATGGTCCCGTTCAGGTAGACGTTCTCGATCCCCGTGTACTCCATGTTAAAGCCCGCGCCCAGCTCCAGCAGCGCGGAGATGCGCCCGTCGACCTCCGCCTCCCCGCTCGTCGGGTTCAGCACGCCCGTGATGATCTTGAGGATCGTCGACTTGCCCGCGCCGTTCGTCCCGATGATGCCGACCGTCTCGCCCTTGCCGATGTC
>CANQYP010000054.1 GCA_947628045.1 uncultured Lachnospiraceae bacterium
CAACGGGCCGAAGCTGGAGCAGAAGGTGTTCGGGATCCACACGCTTTCCGGACTCCCGAAGTCGGAATTGATCCCGTCGCTCGCGGTCAGCGTCGCGATCATCGACACGATCGATATGATCGTTGAGAATATCAAGTCCATCTACAACCGCGTCCCGCCTCAGATCATGAAGGATATCACGCGGGAGGGCATCTATCTGACCGGGGGCGTTTCCATGATCCTGAACCTGCCGGAGTATATCCGCAAGGAGATCGGGATCCCGCTGCACCACATACAGGATCCGCGCAACAGCACGATCCGGGGGCTGGTGGAAATCCTGAACAACAAGGACCTGCGGAGATCTACCTACACGCTGAATGACCTGACGCGGATGAGATAAGGATTAAAGGCGGAGCATATATGAAAAAATCGACGAATGAACAATTAAAGAACAAATATATCCTGGCGGCGCTCTCTGCGCTGTGCCTGCTGCTGATCGTGGTCTCCTTCCTCGACGACAGCGCGGTCGCTCCTGTGAAACAGGTGAGCGGATTTCTGATCACCCCGGTGCAGAAGGGACTCAATGGATTCGGTTCCTGGCTGTCGGGGCTGACGGACAATTTTGAGGACGCCCAGACGCTGCGCGCGGAGAACGCGGAGCTCCAGGCGAAGGTGGACACGCTGACTGAGGAGAACAGCCAGCTGGTGCAGGACCGGGAAGAGCTGCGGCGTCTGCGCACCCTGTACGACCTGGACGAGCAGTACGTGGAGTATGAGAAGGTGGGTGCGCGCGTGATCGCGAAAGAGCCCGGCAACTGGTTCCAGCTCTTTACGATCGACAAGGGCTCCAGCGACGGGATCGAGCCGGACATGAACGTGATCTCGGGCGGCGGGCTCGTCGGCATCGTGACGGAGACCGGTCCCAACTGGTCGACCGTCCGGGCGATCATAGACGACAACAGCAACGTGAGCGCGATGGTCTCCACGACCTCGGATCAGTGCATCATAGCCGGCGACCTCCGCCTGATCGACGAGGGTTCGCTGAACCTGATTCAGCTCACCGACGTGGACAACAAGGTACATGTCGGGGACAAGGTCGTCACCTCGTACATCAGCGAGAAATTCCTTCCGGGCATTCTGGTCGGATATATCAGCGAGCTGAACAACGACGCAAACAATCTGACGAAGTCCGGCTATATCACGCCGGTCGTCGATTTCCGGCACGTGCAGGAGGTGCTCGTGATCCTGGAGAAGAAGGAATACGTCCCGTCCGACACAAAGTCGGAACCGGAGACGGACGCGGTGCCCGCGGCGGATCAGAACGCCGGGGCAGACGTGCCGGGTGACACCGGGGCGGACACGGCGCCTTCCGGAGAAGGAGACGCGGCGCCCGCTGCCGAATGAATGGAGAATTTTGTCTATGAAACGTAAGATTACAATGGCGGTGCTGATCCTGCTGTTTCTGATCCTGCAGTCTACCTTGTGCCAGAAAATTGCCGTAGCCTCGATCAAGCCGAACCTGCTGATCATTCTGATCGTCTCGTTCGGGCTGATGCGCGGGCGCAGATCCGGCATGATGATCGGGTTTTTCTGCGGGCTGTTCGCGGATCTCTTTTTCGAGAGCATCATCGGGTTCAACGCGATCATCTATATGTGGGTCGGCTACCTGAGCGGATATTTTTATCGGATCTTTTACGACGACGACATCAAGACGCCGCTGTTCCTGATCTCGGTCAGCGACCTTGCCTACGGGATCATTCATTACGGGTTCCGTTTCCTTTTGCGCGGACGGATCCATTTTTTCACATATCTGGGACGGGTGATCCTGCCGGAGATGTTCTATACGCTGATCCTGACGATCATCTGTTACCGGATCCTGTATCAGATCAACCAGTGGCTGAATCTGAGTGACAACAGAGGGGTGGACGGATTTGTTTGATGAAATGAAAAAAACCTTCATAAAGGCAGTCAATTCCAGGGTGATCGTGATGATCGTCGTGCTCCTTTTGATGGCGGCGCTCTTGCTCCAGAGGCTGTTCCAGCTGCAGATCGTGCAGGGAGAAAGCTTTCAGGACAATTTTTCGCTCTACATCACGAGAGAGCGCTCGCTCAGGAGCTCGCGCGGAAATATCTTCGACCGCAACGGCAACCCGATCGCCTACAACGAGCTGTCCTACTGCGTGACGTTTGAGGACAACGGGACATACGCGAACACGCACGAAAAGAACCTTGCGCTTAACGGCATGCTCTATCATCTGATCCAGATGCTCGCGGAGCAGGGCGATACCGTGGTGGACGATTTCAAGGTGGACCTGACGGAAGAGGGGACCTATGAGTACAATACGAGCGGGTTCAACCTGAACCGTTTCAAGGCGGACCTCTTCGGGCAGGCGCTGATCGACGACCTGACGGAAGAGCAGCTGAACATCTCCGCGCCCGATCTGATGGCGCTGCTGTGCGGCGACAAATATTACGGGATCTTTGACGATAAGATCACAGAGAAAGAGCGGGCACAATACGGTCTGCCGGAGAGCTACACCGATACGGAAATCCTGCAGCTGGTATCGCTGCGCGCCGCGATCGCCGCGAACAATTTCCAGCGCTACCAGGCGGTCACGATCGCCAGGGACATCAGCGACCAGTCGGTCGCCCGGATCCTTGAGAACATTGCGGACTTTCCGGGCGTCGCCATCTCGGAGGAGTACCGGAGAGTCTACACAGACGCCGAGTATCTGGCTCCCCTGATCGGTTACACCGGCAAGATCTCCGCCGAGGAGCTGGAAGAGCTGCAGAAGGAGGACGACAGCTACACCGCGAATGATATCGTGGGAAAGACCGGTCTGGAAAGCGTGCTGGAGACGACGCTCCAGGGCGACAAGGGCCGGGAGGTCATCTATGTGGACAGCCTCGGCAGGACGCTTGACGTCGCGTCGCGCGTGGAGCCGCAGGCGGGCAACGACGTCTATCTGACGATCGACATGGATCTGCAGCGCGCGGCGTACCAGATCCTGGAGCAGTATATCGCCGGCATTGTTGCCCAGATGACGATCAACGAGTCCACGTTCCACTCCGAGTGGATCTCGTCTTCCGACGATGTGAGGATCCCGATCTACGACATCTATTACGCGCTGTTTGAGAACAATGTGCTGGATGTCAGCCATCTGAAGGCAAAGGACGCGTCGGCAAATGAGAAAGCGGTCTACAGCGCCTTTCTGGACAAGGCGGCGGAGATCTTCGACATCATCAAAAACGAGCTGCTGACGGACAGCCCGACCGCCTACCGGGATCTGGAGGACGCCTACGAGATCGGCGAACAGTACCAGGTCTACATGTCCTACATCGTCAACGAGATGCTGATGAAGGGCACGGGCATTCTCAATGAGTCCGCGATCGACAAGACCGATCCCGTCTATCTGGCGTGGACGGAGGACGAGAGCATCAGCCTGCGGGAATATCTCTCGCACGCGATCTCAATGAACTGGCTGGATATTACCAAGATCTCCGGCGATGTGCAGTATATGGATACGCAGGAGATGTACTCGGCGCTGGCGGATTACATCGCCGACTATCTCTATGAGGACGATAATTTCTGTAAGCAGGTCTACCGCTACATGCTGCAGGAGGACCGCATCAGCGGCGCGGACATCTGTCTGCTCCTGTTCGACCAGGGCGTGCTTGAGATGGACACCGAGGACTATGAGAACCTGCAGAACGGAACGCTGAGCGGTTACTACTTCATGATCGATAAGATCCGGAATCTGGAGATCACGCCGGCGCAGCTCGCGGTGACGCCGTGTTCCGGCTCCGTCGTCCTGACCGACCCGAATTCCGGCGAGGTGCTTGCCTGTGTGACCTACCCGGGCTACGACAACAACCGCCTCGCGAACGAGATGGACAGCGATTATTTCAACAAGCTGAACATGGACAAGTCCTCGCCGTTCTACAGCCGCGCGACACAGGAGGCGATCGCGCCCGGTTCCACGTTCAAGCTCGTCACCTCGGTCGCCGGCGTCATGGAGGGCGTGCTGAACCTCGGCGAGAGCATCTTCTGCAGCGGTAAGTTCGAGCTCTGGGATCAGGCGATCAACTGCTGGAACAAGTGGGGGCATGGAGCGCTCACGCTCCAGCAGGCGATCACAGAGTCCTGCAATATGTTCTTCAACACGGTCGGCTACCGGCTCGGCAGTGTGAAAGGCGAGTATGAGGACGCGGTCGGAATCGAGGCGCTGACGCGCTACGCCTCGATGTTCGGTCTGGACGAGACGTCCGGCGTCGAGGTGCCGGAATCCTCGCCGAATATCTCGCAGATGGACGCGGTGCGTACCGCGATGGGACAGGCGGACAACCTGTTCACGACGACGCAGCTCGCGCGCTACGTCAGCACGATCGCGAACAGCGGCACCTGCTACAAGCTGACCCTCGTGGACGCGATCACGGACTCGAGCGGCAGCGTGCTGGAAAAGCATGAGGCGGAGGTGCGCAATACCGTGGATCTCCCGCAGGAGCTGTGGGACACGATCCACGCGGGGATGCGCGGCGTGGTGAAGAACCACAAAGCGTTCACCGGGTTTACCGGCATTTCAGTAGCGGGCAAGACCGGTACCGCGCAGGTCAGCACAGACGTGCCGAACCACGGGGCGTTCATCGGCTACGCGCCCTACGAAAATCCGGAGTCTGAGGACGCGGTGGCGATCGCCGTGCGTATCGCGAACGGCTATTCCTCCGCGAACGCGGCGCTGGTGGCGCGGGACGTGATCTCGTACTACTATAAGCTCCAGCCGGAGGATCAGCTGATCACGGGACACGCGGCAGAGACCTACAACGACACGGCAATCAACGACTAACTTGATAAAGCCCGGTCTTTTATGCAGGATCGTGAGAGTGCGCAGCACGGAACGATCCGTAGGCTTTATCAAGATGCAAGGAGTGAGAACAATGGCGCATGACGCGGTGACCCTCAAGAGCAATCCCTACGGACTGATCTTAAATCTGGATCCGGATCTTCCTTTTGAGGAGCTGTACGAGGCGGTCGGAAAGAAATTCCGATCGTCCGCCGGATTTTTCAAGAACGCAAAGCTCGCCCTGACTTTTCGCGGGAGGGTGCTCACACATGAGCAGGAGTCCCGTCTGATCGAGGCGATCGTTCAGAATTCCAGGATCGAGATCATCTGCGTTGTAGATGAGGACAAGGGGACGGAAGAATACTACCGAAAAGCGGTCACACATACGCTGGAGAAACAGGAGGAGGCAGACGGGCAGTTTTATCGCGGAACGCTGCGGTCCGGGCAGGTGCTGGAGACGGAGAAGAGCGTCATCATCATCGGCGACGTGAATCCGGGCGCGCAGATCATCTCCAAGGGCAATATCGTGGTGCTCGGCTGCTGTATGGGAACGCTCTACGCGGGGGCTGCCGGAGACCGGAGCTGTTTCGCGGCGGCGCTTACGATGAAACCAATGCAGGTGCGGATCGCGGACAAGACCGCGCGCAGCGCCATTGTGAAAAAGACAGACACCGGGGAGTACCCGGCAGAACCGAAGATCGTGTATATCAAGGACGATCATTTGCAGATCAAACCCATTACCAATGATACGCTCGGCGAGTATCTCGGCTGACCGGCGGGCTGCGCACTGCCGGGACGGACGGAAGGATCACCCTGAGAACGGACAGAAGAGGGATCATGCAGGGAAATGGGAGGAAAGCTGATATGAGTGAAGTGATTGTAGTTACGTCCGGGAAAGGCGGCGTCGGAAAGACCACCTCAACGGCAAACATCGGCGCCGGACTGGCGCGCATGAACAAGAAGGTCGTGCTTGTGGACACGGACATCGGGCTGCGCAACCTGGACGTTGTGATGGGACTCGAGAACCGCATCATCTACAACCTGGTAGACGTCGTCGAAGGAAACTGCCGCGTAAAGCAGGCGCTGATCCGCGACAAGCATTATCCGGGATTGTACCTTCTCCCGTCGGCACAGACGCGGGACAAGAGCGCGGTGTCGCCGGAGCAGATGATCAAGCTGGCGGACAGCCTGACGCAGATCTTTGATTACGTCATTCTGGACTGTCCGGCGGGGATCGAGCAGGGATTCCGCAACGCGACCGCGGCGGCACAGAGAGCGGTGGTCGTGACGACGCCGGAGGTCTCGGCGATCCGCGACGCGGACCGCATCATCGGACTTCTGGAGGCAGGCGGACTCAAAAAGATCGACCTCGTCGTCAATCGGATCCGGGTGGACATGGTGCGCCGCGGAGAGATGATGTCGGTGGAGGACGTGCTCGATATCCTTGCGGTACATCTTCTGGGCGCGGTTCCCGATGAAGAGCATGTCGTCGTCGCTGCAAACCACGGGGAGTATGTCGTCGGGAGCGATACGCTCTCGGGACAGGCTTACATGAACATCGCGCGGCGGATCACCGGTGAGACAGTGCCGCTGCTCGATCTGGAGAGCGGGGCGACCCTCTTGCACCGGGTGGCGTCTCTGTTCCGGAGAAAGTAGGACCCGCTATGGCGCAGGCTCAGGATCGCAACCGGCGCACGTCAGGAGAAATCGCAAAGGCACGCACGGAGCTCACGGTCGCCTCGGACCGGCTTGACTGCAGTCAGGAGGAGACGACGCGGATGCGGGAAGAACTCATGCATACGCTTTCAAAGTACATGAGTCTGGACAATGAGCTGTTTGAAATACAGATACAGATCGTCTACAGGACGAAACGAGGAGTACGCAATGTTAAGACAATACCGATTAAGTGATTACAGGTTCCGCCTGATCCTCTGGGTCGTCGCGCTCGCGACGCTAGGGATCCTGATCATCGGGAGCGCGAACAGCGAATATCAAATGAAACAGACCTTCGGGCTGATCGCCGGGGTCGTCATCATGATCTTGATCTCGCTGTTCGACTATACCTGGATCCTGAATTTTTACTGGCTGATCTACCTGGTGGGGAGCCTCCTGCTCGCCGCGGTGCTCTCGCCGCTCGGCGTGACGCGCAACAACGCGACGCGCTGGATCAACATCGGGTTTCAGTTCCAGCCATCGGATATTGTAAAGATCATGCTGATCCTGTTTTTTGCCAGGTTTTTTGAGGCGCGCGAGGACCGGATCAACCGTCCGCGGACGATCCTGTACGCGATTCTGATGATCGGGTTCCAGCTTTTCCTGATCTACAAGGAACCGGACCTCTCGACGACGATCGTCGTCGCGCTGATGTTCTGCGTGATGATCTTCATGGCGGGGCTGAGCTACAAGATCATCTGCGGGATCCTCGTGGTGCTGATCCCGGTCATGGTGATCCTGATGGGGATCCTGATGCAGCCGGATCAGAAACTGATCAGCGAATATCAGATGAAACGTGTCTACGCATGGCTGCGCCCGGAGGAATATCCGCAGGACGCGTATCAGCAGCAGAATTCGATCAAGGCGGTCGGATCGGGACAGCTGTACGGGAAAGGGCTGAACAACGACGACGTTGACTCGGTCAAGAACGGCAATTTTATCCCGGAGACGCAGACGGATTTCATCTTTGCGGTGGCGGGAGAGGAGCTTGGGTTCCTCGGCTGCTGCGCGATCGTGCTGCTGGAATTTCTGATCGCGCTCGAGTGTCTGCTGATCGGGCGCCGGGCGAAGGTGCTCTCCGGGACGCTGATCTGCGCCGGCATGGCGTCGCTGATCTTTTTCCAGAGCTTTATCAACATCTCCGTCGCCACGGGGATCCTGCCGAACACGGGAATCACGCTGCCGTTTGTGAGTTACGGGCTCACGTCGCTGATCAGCTTTTGTGTCGGCATTGGTTTTGTCCTCAACGTGGGACTTCAAACAAGAAAATATTAAAGGAGGCAGAGCGCATGAATGTAGCATTTATCGCACATGACACGAAAAAACAATTGATGCAGAATCTCTGCATCGCCTACAGGAACATTCTTGCCAAGCATGTATTGTACGCAACCGGAACGACCGGGCGGCTGATCGAGGAGGCGACCTCCCTGAACGTGCACAAGACGCTTGCCGGTCCGATCGGGGGAGAGGAGCAGATCGGCGCGATGGTGGAACAGAACCAGATCGACCTGGTGATCTTTCTGCGCGATCCGCTCAGCTCACGGTCAAACGAGGCAGATATCAACAAGGCGATCCGCCTCTGTGATATCCACAACATTCCTCTGGCGACCAATATCGGCTCCGCGGAGGTGCTTTTGAAATCTTTGGACAGAGGAGACCTTGAGTGGCGTGAAATGTACAGATAATGCCCCGCAGCCGTCCATGTACACGGAGCGGGAGTGGATCCGAATACAGGAAAAAGAGAAAAAAGATATTCGGAAACAGCGGCGTCTGCTGCTGGCGGTGTCCGGGCTCTTTGTGGTGACGGCGCTGCTTTGTTTCCTCGTCTACTACTTTGTGCTGAGATCGCACGACTACAGCCTGTTCCGGGAGTACAACCGGACCGACAGCAGCTTAGGCGCTGGCGGCACGCTGCTGTCCGGCAATGTCATGGAGCCGTTCGCGAACGACCTCTGTGTCGTAAACGGCGACGTCAACCCATCCGCCGTGAGCCTGAGTGCGTACTCGGCGGGAATCTTCGACCTGAACCGCCGGGAGACGCTGTACGCGAAGGACGTGTTCACGCGGCGCTCCCCGGCGAGCATCACAAAGATCATGACCGCGCTTGTCACGCTGAAGTACGGAAATCTGGATGACATCGTGACGGTCACGCCGATCGTGAAGGACATCGAGTACGGCTCCTCTGTGTGCGACATCAAGGAGGGCGATGTACTCTCGCTGGAGCAGCTGCTCTACGGAATGCTGATCGCGTCCGGGAATGACGCGGCGATGATGATCGCAGAGCATATCGGCGGTTCCGTGGACAATTTTATCGCGATGATGAATGAGGAGGCGGCGGCGCTGGGCGCGACCGGCACTCATTTTACCAACCCGCACGGACTGACCGACCCGAACCACTATACGACCGTGTACGACATTTATCTGATGCTGAACGCGGCGCTGAAGTACGATGTGTTCCAGGACATCATCAGCCGGAAAAATTATTACGCGGAGTACAGCAGAATAGACGGCAGCCCGGTCGCGGTGACCTGGGAGTCGACAAACTATTATTACACAAACGCGGCGGAGCTGCCCGACGGCGTAACGATCTCCGGCGGCAAGACCGGCACGACAGAGGACGCCGGCGCATGCCTGGCGATCGTTGCGAAGGATCTGTACGGAAATCCCTACATCTCCGTGATCCTGCACTCGGAGAGCAAGGAGACCCTCTACCCGGAGATGAACCAGCTGCTGTCCCTGATCGGGGACGGAACGGAAATGTGATTTTCCTGTTGTATTTTTCCGCCGGATAGACTATAATCAATATATCTGAACGGCAACACATATCTGCCACTGAAGGAGGAGATGACCCATGATACAGTTGATTTTAGGCGAAAAAGGAAAAGGCAAGACAAAGATTTTACTTGACAAAGTAAATTCAGAGATCAAAACGGCTCATGGAAATATCGTTTACCTTGATAAAAGTACAAAGCATATGTACGAACTGAACAATCGGATCCGTCTGATTGACGTTTCTTCGTTTTCCCTTGCGTCGAGCGGAGAGTTCATAGGATTTATCTATGGGATCCTCTCTCAGGACCATGACCTCGAGCAGATCTACCTCGACAGTTTCCTCAAGATCTCGATGACGGACGAGAGCACGGTGAACGCCCTGCTGGACAAGCTTTCCGCGATCAGCGAAAAGTTCAATGTCACCTTTGTGATCAGTATTTCCATCAATTCCGGGATGCTGGACGCGAAATTCAAAGAGAATATTATTGCGGAGCTCTGAGCCTGCATGCGAGCGATACATAACGACTGCCGCAGCCTATACGGATCTGTTCCATATACCTGCGGCAGCCGTTTTTGTTTCTTTTATTCTGAATCAGATTCGGTTATTCTCTTCCCATTTCTCTTACCCTGCCGTAAAGGCTCAGCACATAAAGACCAGCCAGTCCAACCAGAATATATATAATTCTCGAAATCCACGACATGTTGCCGAAGAGCAGATTTACGAGATCCAGCTTAAAGATTCCAATCAGGCCCCAGTTTACGGCACCGATGATGACAAGAGTGAGTGCTGTGTAATCAAAACCTTTTCCCATGCGCTTTTCCCTCCTTTTTCAGAATAATGATAGTTTCTCCGCAAAAAAAGTTTTTATTCAAAAACAACAGTTGTATCATTGGTGCAAAAATGGTAAGATAACTAAAGTAAATACAGGGCAGCATATGGAGGAGTTCCATTGAAAAAGGACAAGCCGAAGAAAAAGATCAAAAAATACCATAGGTACCCTTTTTTTAATATCGGGACGCTGCTGTTCGGCACGGTGTTCATCTATATGGTGATCACGGCGTTCATGTACGCGACCGAGAAACATATCACTGCATATGAGGTCATGAAGGGCACGATCACCGGGAACTACCGATTTCAGGCGCTTTCTCTGCGCACGGAGGAGGTCGTGACGGCGACCCAGTCCGGCAGCGTGCGCTATTTTGAGCGGGAGGGCAGCAAGACCTCCGCCGGGAGCGTCGTCTGCGCGATCAATGAGACCGGCGCGCAGGAGCCGGCGCTTTTGCAGGATTTCTCCCTGTCCGAAGAGGACGCAAAGCGGCTGCGCAACACGATCTCCAATTTTACGATCAATTATGACGGAAACAGCTTTCAGAAGGTGTACGACCTGAAGGCAAGCGTTGACGGCACGATCTCTGAGATCGTCGAGGAGCGCTCGAACGACTATATCAATGTGCGCAACCAGTGCACGGCGCCGGATTCCGGTTTTGTGGTCTACAAGATCGACGGGTTCGAGAACCTCACGGAGGATCAGATCACCGCGGATATGTTCGATCAGACAAAATACGACGCGAGCAACCTGCGCAGTCAGAAGAGCGTCGCCGCGGGAAGACCGCTCTTCAAGCTGATCACGGAGGAGGCATGGGCGCTGTATTTTCCGCTCGACGACAGGCTGATGACGGAGCTTGCGGATACAGAAAAGATCCGGTTCCGCTTTATGAAGGACAATGAGACGTTCACAGCTCCGTTCGCGATCATCCGCAACGGCGAGGATTCCTTCGGGAAGATCACGCTGGACAACTCCCTGGTGCGCTACGCGACAGACCGGTTCCTGGAGATCGAGCTTGTCATGAACCGAAAGAGCGGACTCAAGATTCCGTCCTCCTCGATCGTGGAGCGGTCGTTCTATCGCATTCCGGAGGAGTATGTGATCAAAAATAAAGACACGGACCAGGAGATCGTGCTGAAGGTGGAGTCCTTTGCCGAGGACGGCTCAGCCGTCGTCGAATACAAGACGGCGAACGTCTACGCGCACGAGGACAAGAATTACCTGATCGACGCAAAGCTGCTGAATGAGGGCGACTATATCCAGATGGAGGATTCCGTGAAACGGATCCAGGTGCAGAAAAAGGACATGGAGGTCCTGCACGGCGTCTACAACATCAACAAAGGCTACGCGGTGTTCCGCGAGATCACGGTGATCGATGAGAATGAGGAGTACTGTGTGGTGGAAAGCAATAATGTCTACGGGCTCGCCGCGTACGATTACATCGTGCTGAACGCGTCCGAAGTGACGGACGAACAGATCGTATATTAGAGGGAGATGAACGCAATGGTCGTGGAAAATCTGGCTGCCGTGGAGCAGAAGATCACCGAGGCGTGCAGACGGTCCGGGAGAAACCGGGACGAGGTGACACTGATCGCGGTGAGCAAGACGAAACCGGTCGGGATGATCGAAGAGGCATACGCCGCTGGCGCGCGCGATTTCGGCGAAAACAAGCCGCAGGAGATCCGGGACAAGCAGCCGCAGCTCGCGGAGGATATCCGCTGGCACATGATCGGGCATCTGCAGCGCAACAAGATCAAATACATCATCGATAAGGTCTGCATGATCCATTCGCTGGACTCGATCCGCCTCGCGCAGGCGATCGACGAGGCAGCCGGAAAGCTGGGGATCGTCATGCCGGTGCTCGTCGAGGTGAACGTCGCCGGGGAGGAGAGCAAAGGCGGGATCACGCCGGAAGAGACGGAGCAGTTTGTGCGCGAAGTCAGCGTTTTTCCGCATATCCATGTGGAAGGACTGATGACGATCGCCCCATTCACGGACGATCCGGAAGAAAATCGGCAATACTTTCGAAAATTAAGCAAATTATGTGTTGACATAAAGCAAAAAAACATTGATAATGTGAGTATGTGTAGTCTCAGTATGGGCATGACCGGGGATTACGAGATCGCAATAGAGGAAGGCGCCACGATGGTGCGCGTCGGCACAGGTATATTCGGGGAGCGGAACTATCCCCGTACTGAGGCAGATGGGAGAGTAGAGGAATGAGTGTTTTAGACAAATTTTTGAACGCAATGAAGATGAATGACGACGACGGATTTGACGACGAGTATCTGGACGATGACGACGGATTTGACGAGTATGAGGAACAGCGTCCCAGAAAGCGCATCCTGTCAAGAGCGGACAAGGACGATTACGACGAGCCGGTGAGCGCTCCGCAGGAGCCGGCGCAGCCGGTCGCGCGCCCCAAGGCAAAGCCGGCGCGCCAGTCGAAGATCTCCCCGATGCGCGGCGCAAAGCGCGGCGGCATGGAGGTATGCGTCATCCGCCCGAAGAGCATGGAGGACGCCCGTGAGATCACGGAGACCCTGCTCGACGAGTGCACGGTCGTCCTGAACATGGAGGGGCTGGATCTCGACACCGCGCAGAGGATCATCGACTTTGCATCCGGTTCGTGCTACGCGATTCACGGCAATCTCCAGAAGATCAGCAACTACATCTTCATCATCACGCCGGAAAGCGTGGACATCTCCGGCGACTTTCAGGAGATCCTGAACGGCGCGTTTGATGTGCCTGCATTCGGGACAAGATTCTGAGATGGAGAAAGAAGAACTGCTGGCGAAACGGATCCGTGAGCTTGCCGAGCTCGCTGATCGCAGGGGCTGTGTCACGTTTACCGATTTTTTGAATCTATACGAACAGAATATATTGCAGCAGACCATACAAAAGTTTTCCTGGATCAAAGGGGAAACTTTTGGCGGTTATGCGGGAGCGGAGCGTCAGATCGCAGCGTTTGTGCCTGATGCTCCTGTTTATGCGCCAAGCGGGGCTCCCGGTCCGGGCGGGCTGGAATACCCGATCGCGTGCGTGCGCCTCGAGCCGCTGAACGCGAAATTCGCGGAGGAGCTGTCGCACCGGGATCTGCTCGGCGCGCTCATGAACCTCGGCATTGACCGCGCGAAGACCGGCGATCTCGTGCCGGACGGGGCGGTATGGTACCTGTTCTGCCACGAGAGCCTTGCGCCGATGATCTGCACGGAATTGACCCGCGTACGCCGCACGGCGGTGCGCGGCGCGGTCTGCAGCCTTTCCGATTTTACCTACACGCCCAGGACAGAATGCATCAAAGGCAGTGTGGCATCGGTGCGGCTGGACAGTGTGATGGCGCTTGCGTTCCGGGCGTCCAGGAGCAGTCTGCTCTCCCTGATCGAGGAGGCGAAGGTCTTCGTCAACGGCAGGCTGATCACGACCAACGCGTACACGCTGAAGGAAGAGGACATCGTCTCAGTGCGAGGACTCGGCAGATTCCGTTACCGCGGCGTGCTCGGGCAGACAAAAAAAGGGCGCTGTATGGTCGAGCTGGAGAAGTATGTGTAAGAGGGAGGATCACCAATGCGGACAGAAAAGATGGAAGAACTGCTTACGGTCAAAACGGCGGGAAACGAGCCGTATGACATTGTATTGAAGGAATCATTTGACGATCTGCCGGATCATCTGCGGGCGATCGGCTGCGAGGGGCGCCGGGTCTGTATCGTGACCGATTCCAACGTGGCGCCGCTCTATCTGGACGAGGTGCGCGCGCGGGTGGAGACGTGCTGCGCGCAGGTGGAGACGCATATTCTGGAGGCGGGTGAGGAGCACAAGACGCTCGACGCGGTCCGCGGGGTGTACACGAAACTGATCGAGGCAGGATTCGACCGCAAGGACTTCCTGATCGCGCTCGGCGGCGGCGTTGTCGGCGATATGGTCGGCTTTGCCGCGGCGACGTACCTGCGCGGGATACGGTTCGTGCAGGTACCGACGACTCTGCTCGCGCAGGTGGACAGCAGCATCGGCGGAAAGACCGGCGTGGATTTTGACCGGTACAAGAACATGGTCGGCGCTTTCCATCAGCCCTGCCTGGTCTACAGCAACGTCGCCACGCTTAAAACGCTCCCGGACGAACAGTTCGCGAACGGGATGGGAGAGAGCCTCAAGCACGGGCTGATCCTGGACGCGGGTTTCTATGAGTGGCAGATCGACCATATGGGAGAGCTCGAGGAGCGCGGGACGCAGACCCTTCTGGAGCTTGTGAGCCGCAACTGCCAGATCAAGCGCTATATCGTGGAGAAGGACCCGAAGGAACAGGGCGACCGCGCGCTGCTGAATTTTGGGCACACGCTCGGACATGCGCTGGAGAAGTGCAAGGAATTTCAGATGCTGCACGGGGAGTGCATTGCGATCGGTTTTGTGGCGGCGGCTTATATCTCGTGGCAGCGCGGGCTGATCGGTGAGGAAGAGTTCTATGAGATCCGCGATATGAACGTCGGGTTCGGTCTTCCGATCTCCTTTGACGGGGTGTCCTCGCAGGCGATCGTGGACGCGGTGAAGAAAGATAAAAAGATGGACGCCGGAAAAGTGCGCTTTATCTTACTGAAGAAACTGGGGCGCGCCTGCATCGACACGACGGTGACCGAGCAGGAGATGCTCGAGGCGCTCCGGCAGCTGAACGCGGATGAGTGGAAGTAAAGACGGAATATAAAGGACGGATCCCTATGAACAAAAAGAACTCCGCTTTGGCTCTGTGCGGTCTTCTCTGCGGCGCGTTGCTTGTCGGGCTCGACCAGCTCACAAAGCAGCTTGCCGTCACACGGCTTGCCGGAAAGCCGGGCGTTCCGGTGATCCCGGGCGTTTTCGAGCTGTTTTATCTGGAAAACCGGGGCGCGGCGTTCGGGATGCTGACGAACCGGCAGTGGTTCTTTGCGGCGGTGGCGGTCGTGATGGCGTTCGCGGCTGTGTATGTGTATCTGTGCCTGCCGACGGAGCGGCATTACCATTTTCTGCGTGCGATCTGTGTCCTGATCGCGTCCGGCGCGGTCGGAAACATGCTGGATCGCCTGTGCAGACATTATGTGGTGGACTTTCTCTATGTCTCGGCAATCGATTTCCCCGTGTTCAACGTCGCGGACTGCTATGTGTGCGTCGGGACCGCGCTGGCGCTGCTCGCGCTGTTCACTGTGTACCGAGAGGACGAGTTTTCGTTTTTGGTTCCGAGGAAAGATGAAAAAAATGAAAAAGAATGAGAATCATTTATACCGCTCAGGGAATCCGGGCGAACCTGTGACGGAAGAGTCAGAAACGATGCGCGGGCAGGAAGATGTGCAGGAGTTTGCGGTCTGTGAGGAAGAGGCGGGAGAGCGGCTGGACCGCATCCTTGCCGCGAGATTCCCGGAGCTTACGCGCTCGTATTTCCAGAAACTGCTCCAGGACGGGGCGGTGTCTGTGAACGGGAAAGCTGCAAAGGCAAGCGCGCGCCCTGTGTGCGGGGACACGGTTGCCGTTTCTTTTCCTGAGCCGGAGGCGCTTGATGTGCAGCCGGAGGACATTCCGCTTGACATTCTGTACGAGGACGAGGATCTGATCATCGTGAACAAGCCGAAGGGCATGGTCGTGCACCCTGCGCCCGGGCATTTCAGCGGGACGCTTGTCAACGCCCTGCTGAAATGC
>CANQYP010000055.1 GCA_947628045.1 uncultured Lachnospiraceae bacterium
TGCTGCATGTTGAAATCAGTATTTCTGGCAGTGACGTATCCGCCGATTTCAACAAAACTGTTCTCGTCGAGCAAGGAGGCGATCCTCTTGCCCGCTAAGCTTTGTGCTGTATTACTCATTCTTCAGCCCTCCATCGCTATATTTTAATAGAATCCAATTTCTGCCGAGTATATATTATCCTCTTTCTCCCAAAAATGCAAGCTTTTTCGTCAGAAGGATATTTCAGAGCAAAACAAGCTCCCAAACCTTCCGCAGGCAGTACGGATAGTCCTTTTTCAGGATCTCCTCTTTCGTCACGATCCGATACGAGGCATAGACCTCCCCGCCGACCAGGCACTGTGCCGTCCCCACCTGCTGTCCTGCGCTGACCGGCGCCGCAAGCGTGTCAGCCAGCTCCATGCGTGTCTCAACCTGCTCCTCGGGTCTCATGAGAATCCGTACCGGGGTTCCGGCGGCAGCATTTTCCGTCCCCTGCGCAGCATCAGTCCCTGTGCCTGATCCGTTCCCCGGCTCCGCCTGGATCGTGATCTGCACGGTTTCCTTCTGCCCGTCCGTCACCGGGAGCGAATCTGTCCCCAGCACCGGGGCGCTGATCTCCCTCACTTCATAATTTTCAAGCCCATAATTCATCAGCTTTTTTGTATCCGCCCACTTGTAGCCCTTGTGGTGCGGCCAGCCGCAGGCGAGCAGGGCGACGATCAGCAGTTTCCCGTCCCGTTCCAGCGCCCCGACATAGCAGTAGCCCGCCTTTGAAGTGAACCCCGTCTTCCCGGACAGCGCCCCGTCCATGATCTGCAGGAACGCGTTGTGGTTCGTGCAGCTGTAGCTGCGGCTGCCCGCAATGTTCGTAAACGTGCAGGATGGCGTCTGTGTGATCTCCAGAAACTCTGCGCTCTTCGGCGACTGTCTCAGGCAATAGCGCATCACCAGCGCCAGCTCCCGCGCCGTCGTGCGGTGCTCCCCGCCCTCGTCCTGCGCGTCCAGCCCGTTCGGGGTAATATAATGGGTCTGCGTGCAGCCGAGCTCCCCCGCCTTCGCGTTCATCTTCGCGGCAAATCCCTCAACGCTCCCGCCGACCGTCTCCGCGATGCAGACCGCCGAGTCATTGTGCGACTCGAGCATCAGCGAACAGAGCAGGTCGCGCAGATAAAACGTATCCCCTTCCGCCATGCCAAGCTTCACCTCCGGCTGAGACGCCGCATGTCCCGACACGGTACAGACCGCGTCCGGCGCCGCCTCTTCCAGCGCCAGAATACAAGTCATGATCTTAGTCGTGCTCGCCATCGGCAGCTCCGTCTGCTCTTCCTTCCCATAAAGAACACGCCCGCTGTCGCCATCCATCAGGACGGCACTGCGGGCGTAAAGTCCCAGATCCTCCTGCGCCGCAGCGTTTGCGCTGCCGGACAAAAACATTGCCGCAAGCAGGAGTCCTGCCGTTATTCTTTTCCATCGATCCGCCATATGCGAGAGTCTCCCTTCACGATACATATCTGCTCTCACATATTTATGCGGACATCCGTTCCTTTATGTACAAACCTACACATTCAGTTTCAGCTGGATCTCTTCCTCCGCCTCCGCCTTGAAATCCTCGAGCTGCACCGGATTCATCTCCGGGAGCTCGTCCAGCGAATGCATGCCGAAATGGCGCAGGAATTCCTCCGTCGTACCGAACAGCAGCGGGCGTCCCGGCGCGTCCAGCCTTCCCAGCTCCTTGACAAGGTTGTACTCGATCAGCTTATTCACCGCATGGTCGCACTTGACGCCGCGGATCTTCTCGATCTCCAGCTTTGTGATCGGCTGCTTGTACGCGATGATCGAGAGCGTCTCCATGACCACATCTGTGAGCACCGGCTTGCGCGGCTGTTTCGCCACACGGATCAGGTATTCATACAGCTCGCTCTTCGTGCAGAGCTGGTAGGCATCCTCCAGCTCCATGATCTGTATGCCCCGGTCCTCCTCGCGATAACGCTCCATCATATGGTAGATGATCTTCTTTGTCGTCTCCGGATCCTGCTCAATCGCCTTCGCGATCTTGTCGGTCTCGACGGAATCGCCGACCGCGAACAGGATCGCCTCGATTGCGGCCTCTGCCTCTCTTCTGTCCATTGCTACTCTCCGTTTCTGTATGCCTGAAACTTTTGTTCGCGACCCGGTCCGGCAGTCGCGCTGCGCCGGATCGATGCTCAATCGTAATCCTGGTCAAGCGTCAGCTCTACGCCTTCTTTTCCGGTATAGGAAATCCGGATGTCCGCGAAGGTCTCGTCCTGCTCCACCTCGACCGTGCCCTCCTTCATCAGCTCCAGCAGCGTCAGAAAGGTCACGATCGTGTACATTCTCCCTTTTCTGAGGGTCAGAAGTTCGCGGAAGGTGCAGCGTTTCCGCCCTACGATATAGCCCCCCACGAAACGCATCGTCTCCGTCAGGTCGACCTCCTCGCGCCGCACGTTCCCGAACTTGCTGCGCACCGGGTCGATGCGGTTCTCCTGTCGTTTCAGCAGCTCCCGGAACAACGCGTGCAGCTTGTTCAGCGTCAGCCCGTCCAGCAGCTCCTCCACGTCCACAGGCTCCTGGTACGCCAGCACCTCCTCCGGCATGCTCGCCGCCTTGTATAAATGCAGCGCCGCACCGTCCTGCCGCTCCCGCAGCTCATAAGACATATATTTGTACATCTTGTATTCCAGAAGTTTCTGAACCAGTTCTTCCCTCGGATCGATCTCTTCGCCTTCCTCCGTCACCTCCGGCGGCAGCAGCATCCGCGACTTGATGTCGAGCAGCGTCGCCGCCATGACAAGAAACTCGCTCATCACGTCGAGACTCTCCTCCGGCAGATCCGCGATGTACTCCATATACTGGTCCGTGATCTCCACGATCGGAATGTCATAGATGCTGACCTTATTTTTTTCGATCAGGTGCAGCAGCAGATCGAGCGGTCCCTCGAACGCCTGCAGTTTCACCGGTATTCCCATAAGCTTTCCTCATTTCGTCAGATAAGGTCCAATACGACCAGCTCCGTCGGATTGTTGATGCGCAGCAGGGTCGAATGGCTCCCGAGCCCCGCGCTCACTACCATCTGCCTGTCCTGCAGCCGGAAGACGCCCCGGTCGTACTTCGGAAACAGCTGGAACTGCGGCGTGATCACCCCTCCGAGAAACGGCAACCGCACCGCCCCTCCGTGCAGATGCCCCGCAAGCGTCAAGTCCGCGCCCCACTCTGCATACGCCTCGAAGTAGATCGGGTTATGCGCCAGCAGGATATTGCAGCGGTCCCGGTCCGACTCGCCCAAAAGCTCCCCGACCTGCGCAGCCGTCAGCTCCTGTTTCTGAAAGCGCTCATAGCACCGCCACGGCAGCTCCAGCCCCCAGATCGTCACCGGCATATTCCGGAGTTCGGTGCGCACGCAGGAATTCTTCAGCAGATGAACACCCGCGTCCTGGAGCGTGTCAAAATAACGCAGCCCGTCCGTCTTCGCATAGCGCCTCACCTTGCACTCGTGATTGCCCTCCACATAATAGACCGGATACTGTGCCGCCAGCTCTTCCATCAGCGCGAGCGCCACATCCATCTGCGGCTCCTGCGTAGAGATCAGCATATCACCCGTCACAAAGATCAACTCAGGAGCCTCATCCCGGATCGCCTGCAGCAGCACGCGGTTGCCGTCGCCGTACGACGCGTTGTGCAGGTCGCTCAAAAGAACCGCAGAAAAAGGCTGTTGCAGACCTACGCCATTGCTCATTTGTATTTGATATCTTGCAATCCTGAATTTGGACACAGTACCTTCCTCAGCATTTTTATAGAATCCAGTGTTTCCACATCTCGTCGAGATAATCCAGATATCCCGCTTTCTCCACCGCAGCTGCCGTGACGATCGGAACAGAGCCGATCTCTTTTCCGTTCAGTGTGTACACACATACACCCACCTGCGCGCCCTGCGCAAGCGGCGCGCAGATCTCGTCCTGCCACCGGATCGTCCGCTCGATCGCGGAAAAATCCTCGTTCGTGGTGCTCAGATAAGAAAACTCACCCGCGTACTTCACATCGACCAGCGGCTCTGCGGCGCCGCGCACCCGTATCTGCGGAAGTGGCTCCATCTCGTCGTCGTGGTACAGCGTACAGCACGCAAAGCCGTAGCCCAGGAGCTTTGCCGCGTCCGCAAAGCGCGTCTTGGAATCCGGCGCGGTCATCACCGTACCGATCAGGCGGATCCCGCCCCGCTGCGCCGTCGCGCTCAGGCAGTATTTCGCGTAGCTGGTGCTCCCGGTCTTCAGCCCGTCGCAGCCGTCAAACGCGCGCAGCAGCTTGTTCGTGTTCGTGAGCGTGAACGTGCTGCTGCCCTTCGCCGTCACATGCGTGATGTCCTCCATCCAGATTTTGGAGTAATCCGTCACCTGCGGAAAACGCGCCAGCAGCTCCCGCGACGCAAGCGCCACATCCCGTGCCGTCGTGTAGTGGTCGGAAGAATCCGTCAGCCCGCAGCAATCCACGAAATGCGTATTCTTCATTCCCAGCTCCGCCGCGCGCTCATTCATACGCGCCACGAACGCCTCCTCCGAACCCGCGATGTGCTCCGCCATCGCCACCGCCGCGTCGTTCCCAGACGCGATGATAATGCATTTCAGGAGCGTCTCGACTGTCTGCGTCTCGCCCTCCTCAAGGAAGACCTGCGAGCCGCCCATCGACTTCGCGTGCGCGCTCGTCGTCACCTGCTCGTCGAGCGTCAGGCGCCCTTCCTCCAGCGCCTCAAAGATCAGCAGCACCGTCATGACCTTCGTGACACTTGCCGGATGCACTTTGGCGTCAGCGTCCTTCTCGAACAGCACCGTCCCCGTGGCCACTTCCATCACCAACGCGTGCGGCGTCTGCAACTCCAGCACCGCCGTTTTCGGCTGCGCATCGCCGTCCTGCCCGGAGGCTCCTGCCTCCTGCACAGCCGTATCGCCCTGCGCATCGCCGTCCTGCCCGGAGACTCCCGCCTCCTGCACAGCTGTACCAGTCTGCGCCGTCTCCTCCGCCCGGAGCTGTCCAGTCCACACCAGTCCAACCAGCATCCATACCGCCATCAAACAGCATATTAATCTTTTCATTGAAACCCGTCCCTGAATTCTCTTTGATAAACTATATTAAAACAGGGACAAATTCATGCCTGTACCTGCGCCCGTATCTGCCGCGAACCACTTTCGCAGGTCCTGCGTCGGCGCACACAGCTTTACAGCAGCGGCGCGAACAGCCTCAGCACGCTCTGCCAGATGCGCGGCCAGATGCCCTGACCTCTCCAGTCCTCCACCGTAATCTCCCGGCATTCGCGGAACAGCTCCATCGCGTCCTCCTTGATCTGCATGACCGCCTCGGTGCCGTACATCCACACCCCGCACTCAAAATGCAGGTACAGGCTGCGGAAATCCAGGTTCACCGTGCCCACCACCGCGATCCGGTCGTCGCTGACGAACGACTTCGCGTGCAGGAACCCGGGCTCGTACTCGAAAATACGGACGCCCGCCTCAAGGAGAGCCCCGTAGTAGGAGCGTGTCAGCAGAAATACCAGTTTCTTGTCGGGAATGCCCGGCGTGACGATACGCACGTCGATCCCGCTCTTCGCCGCCAGTTTCAGCGCTGTCGTCATCTCGTTGTCCGTGATCAGGTACGGCGTGAAAATATAGACATAGTTTTTCGCGCGGTTGATGATATTCAGATAAATGTTCTCGCCGACCGTCTCGTGGTCGAGCGGCGTGTCCGCATAGGGCTGTACGAATCCGTCGTCCTCAAACTCCTGCTCATGCCACACATGCGGACGGTATTTCCCGTAGTCGACCCTCTCCCCGGAGAGCGCGCTCCACATCTGGAGAAACATGAGCGTGAAGTTCCAGACCGCCTCGCCCTTCAGCATGATGCCGGTGTCCTTCCAGTAGCCGAAACGCTCGCGCTTGTTGATATACTCGTCGGCGAGGTTGATCCCGCCGGTGAACGCCGTGTAGCCGTCGATCACTGTGATCTTGCGGTGGTCGCGGTTGTTCAGGAGCACGGACGGAATCGGCACCAGGGGGTTGAACACCTCACAGCGGATCCCGCGCCGCTGCAGCTGGAGCTGGAATTCCTGCGGCATCGTGCTGACACAGCCCCAGTCGTCGTAGATCAGGCGGACGTCAAGCCCCATGCGCACCTTGTTCTCGAGGATATTGAGAATGCTCTGCCACATCTCGCCGTCGTCGATGATAAAATATTCCATGAAGATAAAATGCTCCGCCTGCTCCAACTCCTTGAGCATCGTCGCATACAGCTCCTCGCCGACACGGAAATACTTCGTCTTCGTCCCCTCGTGGAGCGGAAATCCTGCGACGTCACTGATATAAGCAGACTGGCGCGCCGCCGCCTTGCTGCGTTTCTCCAGATGCGCCCGCGCCGCCTCATCCGGCTCCTTGTGCGCCGCCGCCTCCTTTTCCGCCTCATCAAGTTTCTGCTGCGTCTCCTTGCCGATCCAGGTCTTTCCAAACAAGAGATAGATCACGGCGCCCACGATCGGCACCGCGAGGATCAAGGTCGTCCACGCAAGCTTGTAGGAAGGGTTGATGTCCTTGCTCGTGATCCAGAGGATCGCCACAATGCTCAGGATGCTAATTAACGCGGCGACAAAGGGAAAACGGTTCCGAAGTACCACGACGGCAAAAATGATCCAGACCACCTGCGTCAGCACGGCGAGACCGATCGTCAGCACACGCCCCAGCAGACGTTTCGAGGTCTTCTTCACGCTTTCCACCTCCCAAAATGCTTACTGAAAAATCCCTGACCACTTCTGACCAGGGATTTCACGCACATTAGTTGAATTTACGCTTACGTGCCGCTTCAGACTTTTTCTTGCGTCTTACGCTCGGCTTCTCATAATGCTCTCTCTTACGAATCTCCTGCTGGATACCAGCCTTCGCGCAGTTTCTTTTGAAACGGCGCAGAGCGCTGTCCAGAGTCTCGTTTTCTTTCACGATCACATT
This sequence comes from uncultured Lachnospiraceae bacterium, assembly GCA_947628045.1. GTDB lineage: Bacteria > Bacillota > Clostridia > Lachnospirales > Lachnospiraceae > Choladousia. The sequence goes on from CANQYP010000055.1 coordinate 6,978, forward strand.
TGACATTCTCTCACACCTAACCTCCCTCCAGTTGCAGATTGTGCATAATACAACTGTCTGGGTATATTTATTGCACTACCGCAAGTATACCATATTTTCTGAATTCGTCAACCATTTTTGCAGAAATCGAACCAAAAAGATTGTATTTTTCGTGAACATGACGAAATCAGACCTCTTTCGACCCGTCTCACGACAGCTGGGACGCCAGCACTTCCTTCGCTTTTACAAGCGCGTCCTCGATGCCCGCCGGGTTCTTGCCGCCCGCCTGAGCCATGTTCGGACGTCCGCCGCCACCGCCGCCGACCAGAGCCGCAATGCCCTTGATCAGGTTGCCCGCGTGCGCGCCCAGCTTCATCGCCCCGTCCGTCGCCGTCGCCATGAGGTTCACCTTGCCGTCGTTCACCGAGGCGAGCAGCACCATGCCTTCGCCGATCTTCTCCTTCAGCTGATCGCCGAGCTCGCGCAGTCCGTTCATGTCCACGCCCTCGAGTTTCGACGCGAGCAGTTTCACGCCGGACACCTCGCATACCTGATCCATCACATCTCCAAGCGCATCCTTCGCAAGCTTGCTCTTGAGCGACTCGTTCTCGCTTGTCACAGCCTTCAGCTCCGCCTGCAAAGAGGCGATCTTCCCGAGCAGCTCCGCCGGGCTCGTCTTCAGCAGTTTCGCCGCCTCGTGCAGCTCCTTCTCCGTATTCTTATAATACGCGAACACGCCCTTGCCGGTCAGCGCCTCGATCCTGCGCACGCCCGCCGCGATGCCAGACTCGGACACGATCTTGAAGGTCGCGATCTCCGCGGTGTTCCCCACATGCGTGCCGCCGCAGAGCTCCTTCGAGAAGTCGCCCATCGACACGACGCGCACCTCGTCGCCGTACTTCTCACCGAAGAGCGCCATCGCGCCCGTCTTCTTGGCGTCCTCAATGCCCATGATCTTCGTCTCGACCGGAAGTCCCGCCGCGATCTCCTCATTGACGATGTTCTCCACCTGCTCCAGTTCCTCCGGCGTCATCGCCTGGAAGTGCGCGAAGTCAAAACGCAGACGATCCGGCGTCACCAGGGAGCCCTTCTGCTCGACATGCGAGCCGAGCACCGTCTTCAACGCTTTCTGGAGCAGATGCGTCGCGCTGTGGTTCCTGCAGGTATCCTTCCTGCCCTCCGGCTCAACGGAAAGCGTCACCGCATCGCCGGTCTTGATCATGCCCTCCGCCATATATCCCACATGCCCGTACTTGCCGCCGAGCAGATGGATCGTATCCTCGACAATGAATTTACCCGCCGCGCAGGAGATCGTGCCCTTGTCGCCTTCCTGACCGCCCATCGTCCCGTAGAACGGCGTCTTCTCCGTGATCACGGTGCCGCGCACGCCCTCGGTGAGCGCCTCGGTCAGCTCCGTGTCCGTCGTCAGCACGCTGATCTTTGAATCGCAGATCAGGGAATCGTAGCCGACGAACTCCGTCGTGATCTCCGCAGGGATCTGGTCGTAGACCGTCGCGTCCGCGCCCATGTAATTCGTCGTGCCGCGCGCCTTGCGGGCTTTTGTCCGCTGCTCCTCCATGCACGCCTGAAAACCTTCCTCGTCGATCGAGTAGCCCTTCTCCTCGAGGATCTCCTTCGTCAGGTCGAGCGGGAATCCGTAGGTGTCATAGAGCAGGAACGCGTCTTTGCCCTCGAGCGTCTTTGCGCCCTTCTTTTCGAGCTCCGCCTCCATATCGGACAAAATGCTCAAGCCCTGGTCGATCGTGCGGCTGAACTTGTCCTCCTCCTGGGAGAGCACCTTGAAGATGAATTCCTTCTTCTCCTCCAGCTCCGGATAGCCGTCCTTCGAGCCCTCGATCACGGTCTCGCTCAGCCTGGAGAGGAAACCGCCCTCGATGCCGAGCATCCGCCCGTGGCGCGCCGCGCGGCGGATCAGGCGGCGCAGCACATAGCCGCGTCCCTCGTTCGTCGGCATGATGCCGTCCGAGATCATGAACGTCGCCGAGCGGATATGGTCCACGATCAGGCGGATCGAGATGTCCTTCTTCTCATCCGTCTTGTACTGCACATGGGCGAACTCGCAGACCTTGTCGCGCAGCGCCTGGATCGTGTCCACGTCGAAGATGGAATCCACCTCCTGCACTACGACGGCAAGCCGCTCCAGGCCCATGCCGGTGTCGATATTCTTCTGGGTCAGCAGCTCATAGTTGCCGTGCCCGTCATTCTCAAACTGGGTGAAGACGTTGTTCCAGACCTCGATGTAGCGGTCGCAGTCGCAGCCGACCGTGCAGGTCGGCTTGCCGCAGCCGTACTTCTCTCCGCGGTCATAGTAAATCTCCGAACATGGACCGCACGGACCTGCGCCGTGCTCCCAGAAATTGTCCTCCTTGCCAAAGCGGAAGATACGGTCCTCCGGGATCCCGATCTGCTCGTGCCAGATGTTCCACGCCTCGTCATCCTCCAGATACACGGACGGATACAGGCGGTTCGGATCCAATCCGACCACCTCGGTCAGAAATTCCCACGACCACGCGATCGCTTCCTTCTTAAAATAATCGCCGAACGAGAAATTCCCGAGCATCTCAAAGAACGTGCCGTGCCGCGCGGTCTTGCCCACGTTCTCGATGTCGCCGGTGCGGATGCACTTCTGGCAGGTCGCAACCCTGCGTTTCGGCGGGATCTCCGCCCCCGTAAAGTATGGTTTCAGCGGCGCCATACCCGCGTTGATCAAGAGCAGGCTCTTGTCATTGTGCGGCACCAGCGAAAAGCTGTTCATCACCAGATGGTCCTTGCTCCTGAAAAAGTCCAGAAACATTTTTCTCAGTTCATTTACTCCGTATTTCTCCACGATCGTTCCTCCAGCTTTCTATTCTCTTTTATTCTTTCCATATTTCTATTTTGTATCCTGCTGCGGCTGGCTCGCCTTCTTCGCGTCCTTGCGGTCGCGCAGTTTCTTCCCACAGAAGATCGCGCCGATCGCGACTCCCGCCAGAATTACCAGCTCGACAAACTCCACGATAAACTCTCTCAAAAATGCTGACATGTCGGTCTCCCTCTTTCTTCCAATCTATAGCCGTATCTCTGCCTTGTCTCCGTTACCACTCGGTCGCGGGCATTCACCCTATCCGTCCGTCGTCTGAAAAAGCCTCCTGCAAGCAGCCGCTTTTCGCCCGTCAGACCAGCGCGGCACATCGTTTTCGCGTACATCTTGGCACGCCGGATTCACTTTTTCGTCCGTCACCCCGCACGGCTCATTGTTTTTGCGTACATCTTAGCACACCAGGTTTTTGTTTTCAACTAATTTATTGCGCCAGCCCTTCGTCCTCAATCAGATCTTCCCCGTCCGCCGCGCTCGTCGCCAAGCGGTCGCAGCGCTCGTTCTCCGGGTGCCCGTCGTGCCCCTTCACCCAGATAAACTGAATGCGGTGCGGTTCTGCCGCCTCCAGAAGGCGCATCCAGAGATCGACATTCTTGACCGACTCGTTCTTCCCGCGTTTCCAGCCCTTCTTCACCCAGCTGTCGATCCAGTGCTGGTTGAACGCGTCGATCAGATATTTGGAATCGGAATACAGTTCCACCTCGCAGGGACGTTTCAGCGCCTCCAGCGCGACGATCGCCGCCATCAGCTCCATGCGGTTGTTCGTCGTCTTCCGGTACCCCTGTGAAAACTCCTGCTCGTGCAGCGTTCCGCGCGCGTCCACATACTGCAGGACCGTGCCGTAGCCGCCAGGACCGTCCGGGTTCCCCCGCGCGGAGCCGTCCGTAAATATCTTTACCAACATCGCAAATCTCCCTCACCGTCTTTCCTGCCTGTGACCCCTGTCTGCCTCGAACGGCTCGAACTTATCAGCGCCACAAAGCTCCCGCGCCGTCTTCCCTGCCTATAGCACCTGTCGAGTTCGAACAGCTTGACCTTATCAGCGCCACAAAGCCCCTTCGCTGTCTTCCCTGCCCCGTCAGCCGTCCGGCAAGCTCCCGCCCGGCGCATCAGGTTCGGCAGGTCACTGCTCGTTTTCTTCCAGGAACCGCTGGATCTGATCCGCGGCGTCCCTCGACTTCCGGCGCGCCCGCCCGGATGAACTGACGCCGACCACGACCTCTCCCGCGGAGGCGACCACCGGGAAATAGAAATCGCATCGCGCCTTGTCGCTGCACACATTGACCGGAATCCCAAAACACTTACACGCGGCATAGATCTCGTGGTTGGTCTGGTTTGAATTCGTCGCCGCGATCACAAACGCGGCGTCCGCAAGATCCTCCCGTTCAAATGTCTTTCTCAGGATCGTGATCTTCCCTTCCGCCTCCAGCTCCTTTAGTTCCGGGTTCACCTCCGGCGCGATCACAACCAGATGATCCGTAAAATCAGCCAGCACCCGTATTCTCCGCTTGGCGATCGTCCCCGCGCCCGCCACCACGACCTTCTTGTCCGAGAGGTCGACAAACATCGGAAAATACGGTTTCCCCTTGGTTTCCATATCGTTTTCTCCATTCAACTGTCAATTTCATAAGTCGTATTTCTTACTTTCCGCGGATAGTATAGCACACCGACTCCAAAATGGAAACCCAAAAATTCTGTCGACATTTTTCCGGATTTATATTATAATGTGGTTTGTTATGTGCAAGGGCATCGACGCATGTCCCGTACTGACAGCCGCTCCGATGCGGCAGATCCGCTGTATTTCGGAGAAAAATAAGACAATCGAGGTAGAGAAATGGCAATCAATTTCGTGAAAAAACTTCTGATTCCGGCGGAGGTCAAGAAACAGTATCCGCTCTCCGAGAAGGTAATCTCCATTAAAAAAGAAAGGGACGCCGAGATCCGCGACGTCTTCACCGGCAAATCGGACAAGTTCATCCTGATCATCGGTCCCTGTTCCGCGGACGACGTGGACGCCGTCATGGACTATATGCACAGGCTCGCCCTGGTGCAGGACAAGGTCGGCGACCGCCTGATCCTGATCCCACGCATCTACACGAACAAGCCGCGCACGACCGGCGAAGGATACAAAGGACTGATGCACCAGCCCGACCCGGAGAAGAAACCGGACGTGTTCGCCGGCATCGTCGCGATGCGCAAGCTGCACGCGGCTGCGATCGAGGAAACCGGTCTGACGGCGGCGGACGAAATGCTCTACCCGGAGAACTGGCGCTATCTGGACGACCTGCTCTCCTACGTGGCGATCGGCGCGCGTTCCGTCGAGGACCAGCACCACCGTATGACAGTCAGCGGCATGGACGTGCCCGCCGGCATGAAAAACCCGACGAGCGGCGACCTTTCCGTCATGCTGAATTCGGTCGTGGCGGCACAGGCGAAACACAATTTCATCTACCGCGGCTGGGATGTGAACACGGACGGCAACGAGCTGGCGCACGTCGTTCTGCGCGGCGCGACCAACAAGCACGGCAACTCGATCCCGAACTATCACTACGAAGATCTGAAACTCCTGCTCGACATGTACCAGCAGCGGGATCTGAAGAATCCCGCCGCCATCATCGACACGAACCACGCCAACTCCGGCAAACAGTATCTCGAGCAGATCCGCATTGCCAAGGAAGTGCTGCACAGCCGCAGCTACAACCCGGACCTCAAGAAACTGGTGAAAGGGTTCATGATCGAGAGCTACCTCGAGGACGGTTCACAGCCGATCGGATCAGACTGCCACATCTACGGCAAGTCCATCACCGACCCGTGCCTCGGCTGGGAGAAATCCGAAAAGCTGATTTACGATATCTACCGGGACTGCTGAATCCAGATTCGGCGCCGGAACGCAAAGCGCATTTTTGTTTCCGCTGCCGTGATCCACTCCGTCCGACGCGCCGGAACCGGCGCTAAAACACAATTTGCATTTTTCGCCATAGTGACCCATCCCGCCCGGCGTGCCGGAATCGGCGCCGGAACGCAAACGGGGGCAGAGCCGAAAATCGACCCTGCCCCCGCTACTCTCGTCCGCTGACTACCAACAGCCAAACATTTGAAACAATCTCTTTATATCACAGACCGCATAAACGCCTCTTTGTTTTCCTTCGCCGTTGTCGTCGGTCTCCCAAGGTCCTCCCTCGCGCCGATCGCGCACTTCACCTCGATTAGACTCAACCCTTCCCGTCCCTTCGCCAGGCGCAGTTCCTCATCCAGTGTGCCATAGGAGTCCACCGACACCGCATACGGATAACCGCATGCCTTCGCGACCCCCACCAAATCAACCTTCCCCGCAGCGGTCGGCATACCACCCACGGACTCATGCGCCCCATTGTTGATAATGACATGCACCAGGTTCTTCGGCGCATTCGTACCGATCACTGCCATCGCGCCCATATGCATCAGCGCAGCCCCATCCCCGTCGATGCACCATACCTTCTTCCCCGGCTGGTGGAGCGCCACCCCAAACGCGATGGATGAGGAATGCCCCATGGAGCCCACGGTCAGGAAGTCATGCTGGTGCCCCTGCCCGTCCGCCTCGCGGATCTCGAACAGCTCCCTGCTCGCCTTGCCCGTGGTCGATATGACCGGGTCATCGCCGGATACCCTTACGATATGCCGGATGGCCTCTTCCCGCAGCATGGTGTCCCCGTTCGAATATGCCACCTTCCTGCCGTAGGACAAGGCGCCTTTGCGCACCACGAAAGCCGCGCTTTTCCCTTGGCTGAACCGAGCACGGAACTGCACCATGGCAGCCTGCACTTCTTCCGGCTTTGTCTCTGTCCCGACCACAAATGCCTCGATGCCCATATCCTCCAGCAGTTTAAGCGTCACCTGCCCCTGGTAGGCATGCTGGGGCTCGTCGTGCACGCCGGGCTCACCCCGCCAGCCCACGATGAAAAGGACCGGTATGCCATATACATGGTCGTCCAATAGCGACGCCACCGGGTTGATGACGTTGCCCTCCCCGGAGTTCTGCATATAGACCACCGGCACCTTCCCCGTTGCCAGGTGGTACCCTGCCGCGATGGCGGCGCAGTTCCCCTCGTTCGCACCTATGACATGGTGCCGCGGGTCTGTCCCGTAGCTGTCCATCAGGCAGTCACACAGCGCCCTTAGCTGGGAGTCCGGCACGCCGGCATAGAAATCAGCGCCTATAATCCCTATAAATTCCTCTACGTTCAAAATATTCTCCCTTCCGCCCCACTGTAGCCCCAAGGTTTCTCATTTGGCTGAGCCAGTTTGCGGCAATATGATCTCATTTATGATGAACTGCGCCGTCTTTTCAATGTCCTCATACGCCACGACCTTTGGTAGCGCAACGCCAAACGCCTTCTTTGCCTTTCCAATCAGCTCCTCGGTATAATATAATTTCCCGTCCCTTACATCCTCGATCCCGTCAAGGTACATCGATGCGCGGTCAGCCTCATTCATCTCTTCAAAGCTGAAGACGGATTCGTCGATCCACGCATCGAGTTTTCCCTCCCTATAGCCGACCACAACCGGGTACCCGCCGATGTTCCCGCCGAAACCAGGGCTGAAGACCCTCTGCCGCTCCCCAGTCCTGACCGCGTCCATGACCGCTGTGATGATCCGGTAATTGCTGGAGGCGTTCATCATGTTCCTGGTCTGATCCACCGGCATGGGGATATGGCATGCCTTATATATCTCCCCATGCGGCAGCTCCTTCTCCTCCCCTTTATAATAGACCTTTAGCGGAAGCGCAACCCCCTCTGTCTGCCCCTCCTTGCTTATGCATACATCATGGAAATGCCCAGCCGCAAACATGATATCCACATTCCAGAAGTCTTCCACGCCGAGCATGTCGGCGACCGCAAATTTCATCCTTGGGACCAGATGGTTCAGGTTGCCGGATCCAAAGTCCGGGTATGCCCTGCCAGCGCTCTTGAGCCACGGGATGACCGCGTCTGAATAAGACGTATTAATAACGACTGCATCTGTGTCGGCTCTATCGCATGCCTCCATTATGTTTTTCGTGAACCGGATGGCAAGGGGGCTCCATATCCCATAGGCCCTCACGTTCGCCCATGAGATGCTGCCATATTTCAGCCCCGGGTATGCACGACTCGAATTCACAATAAAATCGGGCTTGTGTTTCTCGACCGCCCCTTGAATTGCATCGATGTCGTCAAGGTCGACGCCACCCTCAACTTCGACCCTTGACCTGTTGACCCCTCGGATAAGCCCCGCAACCCTTGTGATGTTCACCTTGGTCCGCATCTTCTCCGCATCCCTTCCAACCACAACAATGCTGATGGACGGGGCGTTCCTGCTGACAAGGTAGTCAAGCAGGTATGCCCCTACGCTGCCAAGCCCGATGATCATGACCCTGACGCCGCCATCCCTGACATGCGCCTCGACCACGCCAAGGCGCTCAACCAATATTTTCATCTCAACCCTTCCTCCCAATACGACAATATTTTTTTGTAATCATCCCGTGTGTTACAATTTGTCCAACGCCTGATGCCGACCAGCTCAAACTGGCCGCTCCCGCGAATGTCAATATAATTCTGGATAATCCCCAGGTTCGTTCCCCCTTTGTCCTCTGCAAAAAACTTATCACTTGCCTTTTCTAATTTTTTTGCATCCATAAACTTCCACAGTTGACCCGAGTTCAGCATCAGGGAAAACGGCTCCCGGATCTCCAGCAGACCATGGCTGCTGTTGAACGCATATTTGTACCGCCCTTCAGAATCCTTATAAAGGACGACCGCCCTATCGGCGTAGACAGGCTCATAGGAGTATGTCAGCACGTCCCGCCCGGACGAGACGACCTTTCCGAAGGATTCCCTGTCAATGTCAAGATCCCCCTCGACAAACAGGACCTCGCCCACATC
>CANQYP010000056.1 GCA_947628045.1 uncultured Lachnospiraceae bacterium
TAAGGAATAAGTCCTTCCGTAATGATACATATCTCACCGTCAACACTGTTAAGCGCATTTCTTAAAGACTCATAATTTGTCGCATCCACGCCTTGATAAACGGCGAGGTCCACCTGCCTTGGCGTCATAACCTTTGCGGCGGCACCTGCCATTTCGCTGATAACGATTGGCAGGTCAAGCCCGAAATAGCGCTTTCCCTGCGAAGTCACACTCATGCCTCGCGGTGTATATCCGCACGGAAGATCCACTATATTCGTTTTACCGAAACGTGCGGCAAGCGCATTGTAAATCTCATAGCGTGCCTGTTGACCGATGCAGAAACTGTTCGCCAATGTTTCCGGCATTTTGGAAGAATTCGATTCTTGCCCTTGACGGTTCTCTTCGGCATTGATTTGTTTCATTAATTCCACCGCATCTTTATCGCCCCTGACCGCCAACATAGACGCCGTTCTCTTTCCCGTTGAATAGATCGGATTGACTATACTTAAAATATTATCCATTTTTATCCTCCATTAATTTGCAATAAAGACAAATCCCGATTCTGTTGTTTCAATTATAGCTTATCGGCAAAAGTGCGTCAATGATTGGTGATGTGCCCGCTGAACGCGAGGTAAAGTCCTGATGCAAATCTGCAGATGTCCCGATTTCACAAACATCCGGTTTGACTTCACAAAAGTCAGCCCGGCGTTCTCAAAAGGCGGCGGTCCGTGTGATATCCTACATTGTTTTCACTTCCCAATATCCGTTTTTGTTCGCCCCGTGTCGCACGATCTGCCCGTCCTCTTTCAGCTTTGCAAGGATGCGCTGCGCCTGTCTCTGCGTGATGCCTATCGATACGGCGAGCATATTGGCAGACATTTTTCCGTCCTGCTTTAATAGCGCCAGCACTTTCTCTTCATTTGTTACGACATTTATTGCGACATTTATTGCGACATCGTTGCTGCTATGCGTTTCATGGATTTCTTTCAAGGCATCGCGTATCATAATCAGCATGAACTCCACAAACTTTGTGGAATCGCCGGTTTTGTCCGCGCTCTGAAGTGCCTTATAATACTCCTCCTGATTTTCATGCACAAGCGTCTCCACCGGAATCCACGCAAAAACCTCTTTCCACTCCTGCAGGATCAGCGACTGCCACAGTCTGCCTGTCCGTCCATTCCCATCGGAGAACGGATGAATGAATTCAAACTCATAATGGAAAATACATGACTTTACGAGTGGGTGGTACTTGCTTCGTTTCAACCATGTAAAAAGCTGCTGTACCAAATCCGGTACGTACTTTGCCGGCGTTCCGGCATGAATCAGTTCTTCCCCAGCATATACGCCCACGTTGCCGCTCCTGAAACTGCCCGCTTCCTTCACAAGCCCCTCCATCATAATCTTATGGGCAAGCAGAAGATTTTTGACACTGTACGGATCAAAAGCTGATACTCGCTCATACGCCTCATAAGCATTTTTTACCTCTCGAATGTCCTGCGGCGGACCCAATATGCGCCTACCATTAATCACATCCGTTACCTGCTCCAGCGTAAGTGTATTATGCTCAATCGCAAGAGATGAATAAATTGTCCTGATTCGGCTCTCACGCCGCAAAATCGGATTTGGGCGCAAGGCGTCATAAGCGGCTATCATACCCACATATTCGCCGATTTCAACAATTAAATTTGTTATTTTCTCAGTCATTGTAAAAGGAGGCTGATAAATTTCATTCACCATACCATTTCTCCCCGTCCCACAATCCCCGATTTAATGATTTGATTATAACTTATCGACAAAAGTACGTCAATGATTGGTGATGTGCCCATTTTAACAGCCCTAAACTCGCAGAGTTTGTGCCTTTGCGGAGTCCGTTTTGTAAAACCGGCGAAACAGCTTGGATACCCGGTCTTTGGCAGCGCTCCGTCTCTATTTTGCAGCAGCATTCGTCTCCATTTTACAGATACGATTGAAAGCATAATCCGTTTCTAGTATAATGAATCAGGCAGAACGAAATTTGATTCAGAGAAGGGGTTTTCGTCGCATGGAAAACACATACGATCTGACAAGCGGAAATGTGCCTAAGCTGATTCTCCGTTTCTTTTTCCCGATGCTGCTCACAAACCTGCTGCAGCAGGTCTATTCTATGGCTGATACGATGATCGTCGGGAAAGGGCTGGGCGATCGGGCGCTTGGCGCGGTCGGGAACCTGTCTTCGCTCTCACTTTTGCTGATCGGGTTCTTTACCGGCATGATGGGCGGTTTCTCCGTGATCATCGCGCAACGCTACGGCTCCGGTGACCGTCGCGCGCTCCGCCAGTCGGTTGCCCTCACGGTCAAGCTGAGCGCTGTCCTGTGCCTCGTGCTGACGATCGCCGGGCTTGTATTTCTCCGCCCGGTTCTCGTCCTCATCAGGACCGGAGAAGAGATCTTCCGCGACAGTCTGCTCTACGGATCTGTCATTTTCGGCGGATTGGCTGCGACTGCCGCGTACAACCTGTGCAGCGGCATTCTGCGCGCGCTGGGCGATAGCCGCACGCCGTTTGTCGCAATCATGATCTCCTCCGCCGTCAACATTGCCCTGGATTGCATTCTGATCTTCGGGGTTCAAACCGGCGTGGAGGGAGCCGCTTACGCAACGGTTTTTTCACAGGCTCTTTCGGCTTTTCTCTGTTACCGAAAGCTTTGCGGAATCGACCTGATCCGCCTGTGCCGCGAGGACTTCCGCAAGGACGCCGCCACTTACCGTGAGTTGCTGAAAAACGGTCTCCCGACGGCTTATATGAACTCTCTGATCGCGGTCGGCTGCATGATCGTACAGGGATTCATCAACAATCTCGGCGTAGTCTATACCTCCGCCTATTCCGCCTGCAGCAGATATCTGAACCTTTTCATCTTGCCCGGAATGACCGTCGGGGCGGCGGTTCTGACGTTCGCCGGTCAGAATTATGGCGCCCAAAAACCAGCGAGGATACGCGCGGGCATGCGTTTCTGCGCCCTGCTCTCGCTCCTGTTCTATCTGCTGACGATCGCCGCCGTATGTCCCTTCGCGGAAACACTCTCCGGTGCCATACTGAACGAATCGGAGACGGTGCGCCTTGCGTCCGTATATCTCCGAATCATCGCCCTCTCTCTGTTTCTCGTGAATTTTGTTTTCCTTCTGCGAAACTGTGTGCAGGGTATGGGGCACCCGCTGATCCCGATGTGCTCCGGCATCGCCGAGATGGTACTGCGGATTCCGATCATCATGTGCTTTCTTCCCCGGTCGGGCTTTCCGGCGGCAGCCTGGGCAGAAGTCGCCGCCTGGGTCGGTTCGCTTACGCTCAACGGCATCGCCTATGTCGTGTACATGCACAGGATACAGCGCAACGGGCAGTATTGAATCAAAGATCAAATTGAGTTTTTATCATCTGCGCAACAACATCAGGCGCAAGGTCTGTGTTGTCGATCTTCCCTTGTATCTGCCTCTCTATAAATCGAAAGTTAATGCAAGCGATATTTCTTCTCTATCTGTAAATACGCAATCAACAGGGCGATCGTAATCACAGCAACGCCAAATATCACAGGTATAAAGCCAACTGAGTTCTGCTCCAGAAATAGTAACGGCACCCCACATATCTCTATGAACGCAGCATAGACAAACCAAAGCACCGCAACGGAATGGTTATATTTTTTAACATCCTTCACTTCTGGCGACTTTACGCCCGTGAAAAACCCAACTGGTTTTTTTGACATCCATGCCGAAACACCAATGCCGAAAAGCACAGCGCTCACCAGACTCCAGATCACAAATGCTATCATTACTGTTCCTCCATAAGATTCCCGATATCTTTTTTATTAATTATTGAAAAGGTCAGTTTACAGGTTGCTTATTGCCTTGGATAATATATCCTCTGCGTCATTGCCTTCAATATCCAGATATTCGGCACTGATCAGCTCTGTTTCCCTAATGCCGAACATGTTCTTCACCAAATAATCTATATAACTATAACTGAATCTCGGATTATATTTTCCGCCCGCCGTCGTAACATAGTATAGTTTCTCTGCCTTGCACAGTCCCTGCGGGCATCCGTTTTCATCATATTTTGTGACAATGCCTATGGCGTAAATATTCTCAAGATAGGTTTTCAAAACAGCAGGGAACTGACCGTCCCAATACGGGGCCGATATGACTATTACATCGGCTCCCGCAAACTGTTTCGCCAGATCAAAGATACGGTCATTGTAATTTTGTTTTCCAATTTGAGCCTCGCGATATTCCAGGCTCTCCCCATCCAGCGGCTTGATTTCCAGATCCTCTAATACGACTTCTTCAAAGGCTCCAAGCTTATTCAATAAGGCTTTTGCCAATCGGTTTGTCCTCGACTCTGCTCTTACGCATGCATTCACATATAAAATCATATTTCGCCTCCGCCAATCAAATTTTATTGAGTATACCAAAACCGCCCCGAAGTTTCAACCGCAAGAGACATTTTTGCCCGAACTCAATGCCCTTCTATATTGCCCGCAAATGGGGCGGACGTATTGAGGCGGAAGAGATAGTCCCCGTTTTCGATCTGTGCCAGGTAACACATCCACTCGTCGTATTCATAATGCCGGTACAATTTCTCTTCCAGCTCTGACTGCTGCATCTCCGTCGAAAAGGTAATCAAAGTCAGGCAGTCCACATGGTTCCCTGTCCCCGACGTGTTCCCTGTCTCCGAATGCACGTCGATCAGCTCTATATCAGGCACTTCCTCTTCCAAAACTGTAACCAGCTGTTTCGTCTGCCGCGCGGTGGTAAGGTGATTGACGCACATGCCGAACAATTCATAAAGAATAAGAATGCCAATCAGAATCAGCGGCACCAGTAATATGATCTGTACAATTCTTTTTAACTGTTTCACAGTCTGCGCCTCCTGTTCTCTCCAACGCATATTGTCTGCCTCATTTTCCCATAAGGTTGCCTCCATAAGTCCTTCTATAGAATTCATTATACTTCATAAATACAAATTTACAATTCCTTTTTCCTGTATCCCGATCCCTATTCATAATCATCAAAACTCTACCGTCTTCGTGGCGATCTGTTCGCGGAAACGTACGTCGTGCTCGACAAACAGCATGGTCGGCTGACAGGCGAGCAGCAGCCTCTCGATCTGCATGCGCGAGAAGACGTCGATATAGTTCAGCGGCTCGTCCCAGATGTACAGATGCGCGGGCGTGAGAAGGCTCGCTGCGATCAACGCTTTCTTTTTCTGTCCTTCGGAATAATCCTCCATATTTTTCCGGAACTGCACACGATCCATATCGAGCTGCCGCAGGATCGCGCAGAACAGGCTTTCCTCCAGACCGCGCGCTTTGCAAAACGCCTGAATGCTGCCCTTCAGCATGGAGGTGTCCTGACTGACATAGGAGATCACCAGCCCCGCCGCCGCCTCGCAAACGCCGGATTCGATCGCCGGAAGTCCCATACCCGCACTATTCTTCTGCTGCCCCGACAAATCACCCGTCTCCTGAACCCGCTCCCTTGCCGCGTCAACGGTCGCGCTCTCTGGCTGTCCCGGCAAAACGCAGGTCTCCTGAACCGTTTTCCCCATACCTGCCCTTTGCAGGATCAGCTTAATCAGGGTGGATTTCCCGCATCCGTTTTCCCCGTGGAGCGCCACCCGCTCACCCTGCATCAGGTCGAAGGTCAGGTTGGAAAACGCCGGGCGCGCCGCTCCCTCATAGGCAGCGCTGAGTTCACGGACATGGAGCAGCCGTTCCTTGTGGTGGCGCAAAGGCATCAGTTTCAGCTCCACCGGCTCCTCCAGATCGGCAAGCAGCCCTTCCTTTTCCTCGATCTCCCGCCCGATGCGTTTCTGCAGCTGTGATACACGGCTCTGCGCTTTCTTCGTCTTCGCCCCGATGTACGCGCGGGTGCTTATGGAACGGTCATGTTCCTTCACGGGGTCAAACCCGATCTTTGTCCGCTCATTTCGGTCTGCCCACTGCGCCTTCTGTGCCGCGGACTGTCTCAGCTTATCAATCTCTTTCGCGTGCTTTTCATTCTCCGCCCGCGCAAACTGATCCCGGCGCTGCTTGTTCTCCCACCAGACAGAAAAATTGCCGGTCTGCACGTCGATGCTTTTCCGATTCAGCACCAGCACATGGTCCGTGCAGGCATCCAGCAGATCCCGGTCATGGGACACCAGAATAAAGCCCTTTTTCGTCGCCAAGTAAGTCTTTACATTCTCTCTCGATTCCTGATCCAGATGGTTCGTCGGCTCATCGATCAGAAGGAAATCATTCTCACCGGAAAACAGCACCGCCAGCATGACTTTCGTGCGCTCTCCCGGGCTTAACGTGCGAAACGGACGATACAACATCTCCGCGTTTCCACGGAGCTGATCCAGCTCCACGAGAACGCGCCACGGCTCACAACCCGCCTTCCACTGCTCCAGAAGGTCCGCTGCCGAAAGCGTCATCTGCCCCTGCGTGACCGGATAAGGAAAATAATCAAACGCGGCAGATGTGATAATCGTCCCGCTATACTCATATTTCCCCAACAACAGATTCAGAAATGTGGTCTTGCCTTTCCCGTTGCGCCCTAAGAACCCAAGTCTCCAGTTCGTGTCCACGGAAAAAGAGATATCCTCAAAAATATTGTCAAAGCTGCCCTCATAGGCGAACGTCAAATGATCCACCAGTATCTGTGCCAATGCCATCTCTCCCTTCTTCGGTTCCACAAAAAAAGAACCGTTCGTCACCAAACAGTTCCATTACGCATCATAACCATACAGGGAGCGCCTGTGATCTTTTCTTTCTGGCAATTATAAAGAGAGCGGTTATGAGAACATAATTCACTTTTGGCAACATGAAATCATCAGTCATCTTGTTTTCATGTGATCAAAAGCAGATTATCTTCGCATCCTTTCACCCCTCTCATTTACTGGCTGGATTATAACATACGGCAAAAGAGTCTGTCAATCCAAATGTTCCGCTGCAAACGCCCACGCACAACGTCCCATGCTGCTCCCCCCCCCATGAATAAGCACACATGTCGCCGATATTGACATTTCAAGGATTCAGCATAAATAAACACAGAAAGAAGCACTGCGACAGGCGGTCAGTTTTCGATTGGGCAATTAAAACCTACTTATTCCGCTTCGTGAAAGCCACGACCCGTACAATGACATAGGTAAGTGGAAGACCAAACATTGCTGCCAGCCCATAGACAATAATATTGTTCCAGTGCAGAATATTGATAAAAACAGCCACGAAGCTGAACAGGATCAGGAAATTTGGAATATACGCAACGACAAAACGGACATAACGCTGCAGGGAGAGTCTTTCGTGAAACGTCAATCTGCTATTCAGCGTATACGTCACAAATGAGCTGCCGAAATAACCGCAGACATAAGCAACGGTAGCGTTGATCTTCAGGGAACACAAAGTAGAGATCAACATATTGGCGAGCGTTCCCATACCACCGCAAAACACAAATGTCAGGAATTTTTTTGTCAAAAAGGTTGTTTTCATTCTCTCGGCAATATTCATGTCTGACTCTCCTGTTCCACTGTTAAGAATGCCGCCTCCGGCACGTCCAACGGCGTCTGATTTCCAGCGGCATAATGCAGCGCTGCGCTCACATAGCATCCTCCGGTGCGGGTGTCCAGTCTGTCGCTGTACCACCGATTTCTACTTTTAGCTGTTTAATTTGCATCCGATATGTGGAGCGGTTCGTGATAGTAAGGGTTATGCACGAATCATCGCTCATGATATAGTCAGGATCAATTATTCCGGCAAAAACATCATCTGTAAGCGTAATAGTCTCGCTAATACGCTGCCACTGCTTGCTGAGTTTCGGGTAAGATATCTGATTGAGAAAAACCCATCGCTTACGTGGTTCAGTTTCCGTGCCAATATTGATCTCTACCAGCAATCCGCCGCCGTTTTCACGCAATGTATTGTCGATCATATTCGCGTCGTCACTGCGTGCATCTAGGGAAACAGTGATCTCCTTGCCCCGCAGCAACGAGTATTTGATAGGTGTTGTATCCACAGCATACCAGTCGAGCACAGGATTCGCTTGCCAGTCAAGGATAGCCACACCATCCTCTCCGTCAATCACACTCAAGGGTCCGCGCATGGACCAGGCAGTCATCGTCCCTGTTCCCGGTATGTAATTTCGTCCTTCGTCTGGTACTTCACCGACGGCAACCGACTCTCCACGCACGTTCACCGTACAGCCCGCAGAGAAAGCAGAATTATCCATTGTTCTGCACACAACAGTAGTAGTTCCAACACCAACTCCGGTAATCACACCGTCAGAAGATACGAGCGCAACTGCTGGATCATAGCTAACCCAGATCAAATCGCTGGAAGTGCCGTCCGGCAACGGAACCGTCCCCAATTGCTTCGTCTCCCCAGTCTGCAGAGCGGTCGCACTGACGGCCTTTAAGGAATCGGGCAGTGTAATGACCGGTGCGTATTTTCCTTGAATATTTGAAACCACTGTATCTTTACCTACAACCGCTCGAATCGGTAAATCAACTGACACCGATCTTCCACGTACATCCATCACTTCCAACGTCCAAATGTATCCTCCTTTTTCCGAAATTTGAGAAAACGGAACATTTTCATTGATCTCGTTGACCTCGCAGCGTTTCACCCCACTGTCAAAGACCCATGTATACGGCTCCCCGACGATCTCGCCATTTATTTTTTTAAGACGGCTGGTAAGTGTCTTCAAATCATCCGGCGAGATAACCGTTCCTTGACCAAGCTTCCAACCACCATCTGACAGATTTAAGGTGGACGGGTAATCCACATTTGTAATCTGCAACGTATCCGACGGTTTGACCGTCACGTTGAAAGTCCTCACCTGTTCTCCAACAGTGCACGAAATCGTTGCTGTCCCTTCACCAGCGCCCGTAACGATGACGCTCCCGTCTGCATTTATCTCGATTGCAGCCACCTTCTCATCACTGCTTAACCATGTGACAGCATCTTTTGCTGCGTTCGTCATTGCCGCTAGCACCACATTCTGGGAATAGTCAAGCGTCAAAGAATCCTGATCAAGCGTAAGAAGCGCAAGCGCCAACGTGATATTTTCGTTTTCCGCAGAGCCATCCGTTCCCCCAGATGCTGGAACACTATCCGCAAAAATACCCATATCCGCAGGATCTTGCTCCGAATCCATCTCCTGCCCTTCCTCCGCATACGCCCTAAGCGTAGATTGCAATGCAAGCACTATCAACAGGGTAAAAAATCCTACCAAGTATTGCACACTTTTCCTATTCCTAAACATCGTATGTCCCTCCGTTCTTTTTTCTAAAAATCTATAATGTTCAAAATATATTATATATAAAAGATGTTTTTCACTACTTGCGCAATGCGTAAAAACAAATCTACGTCTCGCGGCCACACACTAACTTCTCCCCAGAATCCCATATATATCAATATCGCAAACGGAGTTATTGGAATATCTCTTTTGGGTGGTGTAAATAAGTACAGGTCGCCAATCCGGAGATCCAGCCTTTCTTTGCGAATCATCGTAAACATATTTGCCAATGTAGCAATCACAATAAACTCGGTAAAACGGAGATAATCATATGCTATCAACATACAAGCCAGACCACCGCAGGACGATAATACCAAAATCCAGTACAGAAACTTTACTCGGAATAAAGATTCTTCTCCATCCGAATACTTGAACATAACTTTTCTATATATTGCTTTCCACAAAATTATAAAAAGAACTACAAATGGAATAACCAGAATAAAATATAATATTGTATTAATCATCAATTCATAATTCGGATGAAATTGATTCCCCATCGCAAGGGAAAAATCCTTAAGGAGATAATTTGAATCCTTATACTCTGCAGTGAAAGCACTATAGTTCAGAACCAGGTCCGTATGTGTAGCCATATGTGCGATATAATCATCAATGGGCATCAGTTTCCCTTTATCTAGATGCAGGATACCCAAAACGGTAACACAGGTGAATCCAGCGCTGCTGACCAAAGAAATGAGGGTGCTTGCGTCTTTCTCTTTTAAGAATGAATACAGTAGCAGCGCCAGCATAGGTGTCACGAAAAAAGTACAACTCGTTTCATTGATCAGTACCATCATAACACACAAGATAGGGATCAACTGCAAATAACGTTTTTTATTTATCAGAACTACTCCAATAAGAAACATTATAATAAGATATAGATCTGGTCGTGCGTCATCAGATATTTGCAGGAATGTCAAAGGATTAAGCAAATGGAGCAGTACTAAAAAAACACCTATCCGCCAATCCTTCTCTCTTTTTGCCCACCCTACGATCAAAACACTGGCGAAGAGATATGCCAAGACTAAAGCCACAAAAATGAAAAGCGAAAGCTCTTCTTGTCTAATATATGGTCCCATGAAAAGCATAGCCAATGTACCTGTCAATCCCCGAGAATTAAACCCATTTTCATAGGGCATCAAATAATATGATGATTGATATTGATAATCGGCTACACTAGGATACCATCCTAAAAGAATAATTTTAAGAAAACTTAGTATGAAAACCAACGCTTCATATTTCCATTTCAAGAGGACACGCCAGTTTGTTTTTTTGTTGATGAAAACAACGAAGATCGTCACCGCCAAAATAACAAGAAAATCCATTCCCGCAAAAACAGCCGTGCGCAACAGCACATCCTTCATGAAGATTCCGTGCTGAGAATCAGGCAATTCAACGGAAAGGAGTTCCTCTGTCTCTCTGTAAAGATCAACCACCTGAACAGTGCCCAAACAGGTGATCTCGACCCTGCCACAATTCGGTCCAGCGGAAAAAGTAATGTTTCGATCACTGCCCACTGGCAGCTCCATCACAATCGTATCCGTGGAATCAATGCCCTGCCTTTCCCACTCCTCGGACCATTTATAGGTTCCGTCCCACCATGCCCATTTTCCGGTAATTGGATTATCGATACTCCTTTCGCTATAGTTCGAATCAATATACCTTATAACAACATCTGTTCCCAATGAAACATCATTTTTCTCCCTCAAAGCTGTAACCGACACTAATTCTTTCAAGAAAGAATTGCACAGGACATAGCGAAGTGGGAAAAAAGCCGAAATGACGAAAGAGGCAATACATATTCCAAACAGCATCGAACGCGAAAGCCGTTTTCGTATAATGAGCACAAAGCTGAGCAAACTGAAAACCAGAACAAGCCAACAGAATGTCATTAAGAATAACACAATCACATCTCCCCCAACCAAGTATCATCGAAAGAAGTCTACCTACCGCACCTCTATCCTGTTTTCAGTCCAAAGAACCTTCTGCTGTTTCTCATCTCGCACAAGAAACCCGATCCTATAAGCCCCTGGTGAAAGCATATATGGGGGAGCATATGTGAAGAATGCGACGTCCAGCGATCTGTCTTTGGGATCAGACTGATCAAGATACGGAATGTCCGTTTTCTTCCGCATCTCAATATCAACACAGTACGCATACTCGTCTGACTCCATCAGAATGCCTTCCAGATTTGTCGCCCACGTTTTGTCCCGCTCCGCTACCTCCCAACCGGAAATCGAAATAAGACCATAATAATCGCCAATGTTTCCTGTCTCATCCTTTATATAGTCCGCATAATCAATCCCATACCTGTATTTGCTTATATCCTCCACGGAGGGATAGCTGTCCACGTTAATTTTATGCACATAACGGGAATATGCACAGCCAGGATGAATATCAGGCTTGATCTGAAATAGTTGAAAAAGGAAAATGCCCATCACAACAGCGATTATACTAGCGGATAATAATGCGAACCATACCCTTGCTTTGCCCAGCTCTCTCCGCTTTCGAACAACACGACGACGGTCAAACGTGTATTTCCCCAAACTTTTACCAAATAGATTCTCCATAGCAAACACCACCCAATTTTGGCATATCCTCTGCCTATTTCATACCTCAAACTCCTTTTGGAACAACGCGAAGGCATCACACATGCAGACGTCCATATTGTTATAATTCCATTCACCCCACCGACCCAGGATATGAAAACCGTCCAGCTGAGCGAAATAGGAACGCATTACCTGTGTATATTTTCGATAATCCAGATCGTGGATCACATAAGCAAACTCAGCAAATGCGCTATCGATCACACGGTCAGCTTCAAACACCTCCGGGATGATAGTCCCGCTTTTCAGCAATCGGTCGTCCAACTCTACCCTGTCTCCAATGATCTCCAACGCGCCACAGCCACCCTTTCCCTCTGGCGTAGCATATGGTGTGAGCGCGCTTTGAAATCCGATTCGGTGAGCGCGGTATTTTTTCTCAGGAATATAACACCAAGATATATCCGTTTCCGGACAATTAAATAGTACAGTGTTCAAATGATTGTATTTCAGTCTGGAAATAGCAGCGGCTACCTGTTCCGGCAACTCCATAACTCTGTGCAACGTCTGTGGCTGGATCGTAGATATGACCGCGTCAAAGGTGCTCTCGCCGTTGACACGCCAGTCCTTTCCAGTCCGTTCCACGCTTTCCACAGGACAGCCCAGCTTCAGATCCAACCCTGCGGCGATGGCGTCCACCATTGCCTGGATACCGCCCTTAAGCGGATAATAAAACGTAGAGTGCGGCATTTTGCGCTCCTGATAACCGGCAGGAGTAATGGAACAGAGCATCTCCTTTTTGGTCGGCAGCGGCATCTTCCCTCGCATCCACCCAGTCTCCATCCGCTCCAGTGGATATGCCCATATTTTCCGATTGTAGGGGAGCATATATATGTCCGCGATGTGTTTCCCAAAATTCCAGGTCAGCCAATCCCGAAAGTTATCCGGTTCTGACCCTTGCTGAGCAAGCACATAGTCCAATGCACAGTCAACGGCAGCATCCTGCGGCAGCTCCATCAGCGAAAGCTCAAAAGGATAGGAAACAAATCCCCAGTCGTCAAACCATATCCTGGCGTTTCGGACCGAGTACTGCCAATGCTCTTTGGGCAGGATCGAGAAGACCCAGTCAACAACGCTTTGATTCCTTGAGTTGAAAATATGACCCCCATAGGGATCGTATAGATATCCCTCGGTAAACCTTGATCTAGCCAACCCGCCGGGACAGTCTTCTTTTTCATAGACAACGACCTCATGTCCCCTGTCCTGGAGAAGTCTTGAGATCGTGAGCCCAGATACACCCGCTCCTAAAACTGCAACTTTCATATATATACCTTTCCGAAGCCGTGCAAAACAGAAATCTTTGATCATCCTGCATACAGCCGCTTCTAAAACATATTTATCTGCTCAAATCTAGAAATTTCAAATGTAAATGCCCGCATCAGATGTTCCTGTCACAATGTACCCAATGAAACGCGCTTATCCCCGCATTCCACGCCGCAAGCCTATCGCTTTCCTTGTCGCCATACATTACAGAAACCGAGAGATCGATCTCCCAATCTTTGGCGGCACGGAAGAACAGACCGGCGGCGGGCTTGCGGCAATCGCAGGGACCGGTATAAGCCGGGTGATGAGGACAGTAATAAAACGCGTCAATATGAGCGCCGTACAGCTTCTCCAGCTGCACGTTCATATGCCGATTAAATCGGTGCATATCTTCCTCCGAATATACCATCCTGGCGATTCCCGCCTGATTCGATGCCACAATCACCGGTGTCCCGGCATCGTTGTATTCTCTGATGATCTCCGGTATGCCTGGCACGAACTCCAAATCCTCCGGGCAGTATACGTAACCGAAATTGATGTTTATCGTCCCGTCCCGGTCAAAAAACGCCGCTCTTCTCACAGTTTCCTCCCCGCTGCAATTCCTGGATACAGGCATAGTCCTCCGGTACGCCAATATCTATGAAATCCGCTTCGTCAGGACAGGCGACAAGATCTCCCGTCGCAGCCAGCCTGGGGAAACAATCATTTTCCATGCTGAACGCCTCCGGATAGTCTTTCAACGCAGTCACGGCAAAGTCATATATGCCGCCGTTAATGTATCCATCTCTGCATGGTCGTTTCTCCAGAAAAGCACGAATACGGTATGTTTCATCGAACACCACCGTCCCATATCTGTCGAAGTCAAACATTCTCTTCACGACCACAGCCGCAGTGTTCTCAGCGGCGCAAACTCTAAGCTTTTTCAGATCCGCCGGGAACCAGGTATCGCCATTGATAATGAATACACGGTCTTCCCTACACAGCCCCATCGCTTTTTTCGCCGCTCCTCCGGTATACAGCAGCGTATCCTCCTGCGAGTAGGCAATAGTCATGCTCCGATAGGTAGCGCCGAAGTGCTCCATGATACATTCCTTTTTATACCCCACTGCCAGTACAACATGATTCACGCCCTGTTTTGCAAGCCAGTCCATCTGGTATTCCAGAAATGGTCTGCCGCACACCGGAGCCATGGGTTTAGGCACATCTTTCACGATCTGCGCCAGCCTTGTCCCGAATCCTCCCGCCAGAATGATTGCTTCCATTTTCCTCACTCTCCACAGATGAACCTTGACCTCCGAACAGTTCCTGCTCCAGTGCCAGACACAGCGCGTGATACACCGGCAGATGCAGCTCCTGGACATGATGCGTCACGTCTGCTGGCACATCCAGAAGCACGTCAGAAAACTCCGCCAACATACCGCCGCCTCGACCAGTCAGCGAGATCACAGCCATCCCCACGACTCTGGCTATACGAGCCGCGTGAAGTATATTTGCCGAATCCCCGGATGTGGATATGGCAAGCAGTACGTCTCCTGATCTTCCGTAGCCCAGCACCTGCTGGGCAAAGACCAGATCCGCCGCTCTGTCGTTGCTGTACGCCGTTATCAGGCTTATCTCACCGGTCAGGGATATAACCGGCAGCGCCCTCTGCAGATTTGCCATGTAATACGCGGCTTCCTCGGGATAGCAGGCGCACAGCTCATCCCGCAGCTTCTCAGGGAGCGGTCTGTCCAGCACAAATCCCTTCATAAGTTCCCCCACGATATGCAGGCTGTCCGCCGCGCTGCCTCCGTTTCCGCACACGAGCAGCCTGCCTCCCGCTCGGAAACACATGGTCAGAAGCTCCACGCATTCGCTCAGCCTGGTCCGCATACCACTCAGAATCGGGTAACGCTCCAGGAGTGTGTTAATCTCTCTCTTCGCACTGTCTTTCATAGGGTTCTCACTCCGAATAAATATCCTTTGTTCCATCCGTCAGCTCCACGCCGTCACTGTACATACTCACCAGCACCGTATCTGTCAGAAAGCGAAAGCTATGCATATCGTTGGCTTCAATGCCAAAGAAGTCCCCTGTCTCGAAATGACTTGTCTCTCCGTTCACGTCCACTTCCAACTCGCCGGAAATAATATAAAATGCCTCCTCATTGCGCTTGTGATAATGTCCGCCACGGACAACTCCCTTTTTGCTGGTGATCACATTGATCTGCCGATATCTCCCGTGGATGAGCTGAACCAGTTTGCCGCGTTCGTCAGCAAACTCAAAATCCGTTTTAATAATCTTCAGCATGACTACCTCACCTGTCTATGTATGCACCGGTCTTTTTCACCTTATCCCGCCAGTAGTTCAGAAGATCCATCATTGTCTTCTCATAGGGGATTTCCGGCTGCCAACCGCTATGCTCTTTGAACTTGCTGCAATCCGGCACCTGCAGATCTGCGTCGATCGGCCGCAGCCGTGCCGGATCTACTTCCACCCGAATCTGCGTCTTCATAGGCGAGTGGTCGATAAAGAACTGCAGGGTGTCACCCACCTTGCAGGTATAGCTGCCGCCGATGTTGTAGTATTCACCGGGGATTGGAT
>CANQYP010000057.1 GCA_947628045.1 uncultured Lachnospiraceae bacterium
ATCGGCTTTTAGAAGGGAAAGCCGATATTGAACGGCTTTGTGCCGGAAAACACCCGGAAATCCCTGCGATTCCTGTTTATGAAATATTGAAATCCTATGAAAAAAATTATAACTACATGTTGGAGGACATTATGGAATATAAGGAGAAGAACAGATCGAAGGATGTCGGCGGCGAGGACGCGCGCATCATCGAGGGCAGAAACGCCGTGCTCGAGGCGTTCCGCGCGGGCAGGACGATCGACCGGCTGCTGATTCAGGACGGCTGCCAGGACGGTCCGATCCAGACGATACGCCGCGAGGCACGGAAACACGACACGGTGACGGACTATGTGGCGAAGGGGCGCATGGATCAGATCTCGCCGACCGGAAAGCATCAGGGCGTGATCGCCTATGCGGCGGCGTATGAGTACGCCTCTGTGGAGGACATTTTGGCGGCGGCGAAGGCGAAGGGCGAGGATCCGTTTCTGATCCTGCTGGACGATATTGAGGATCCGCACAATCTCGGCGCAATTATCCGCACGGCGAACCTGGCGGGCGCGCACGGCGTTATCATTCCGAAACGGCGGTCGGTCGGGCTGACCGCGACGGTCGCGCGGACCTCAGCGGGGGCGCTCAATTACACGCCGGTGGCGCGGGTGACGAACCTCGGCAACACGATCGAAGAGCTGAAAAAAGAAGGCATCTGGTTTGTCTGCGCGGATATGGGCGCGGAGCCGATGTATCGCCGGAATCTGACCGGTCCGATCGGGCTGGTGATCGGCAGCGAGGGCGAGGGCGTCAGTCGGCTCGTGCGCGAGAAATGTGATTTCGCGGCGGCGATCCCGATGAAAGGAGACATCGATTCGCTGAACGCGTCCGTGGCGGCGGGCGTGTTGATGTATGAGATTGTCCGGCAGAGGGCGGAGATATAACTTCAAAATTATTATTCCCCTGTCGGTCGGTTCCATGACAAAAGGCGGATCAGAAAGCTCATTTATGGTAAATTGTAAAACAAATGGTGAAGTCTGTGGTGAGGCAATGTACGGTTCCCGACAAGCCGAATAGCAGTAAACAGAAATATATCAGGAATTAGATCCGGGGCACAGAAGAAACCGGTTGAAGAACAGGGAGGAGCAGAAAAACAGATGATAAAAAGATTTGTGTCGGGACACAAAAGAAACCGATTGGAGAATGGGGAGGAGCAGAAAAGCAGATGATAAGAAGATATGTGTTCGGGAATCCGCTGGAGACGGAGGCGGTGCTTGAGAAACCAAAGGCTGAGCGGACGGAGACGCTTTCCCACCTTTCCTGGGACGGGGAGGCGCTTTCCCTGCATATGGACGGCGAGGACATTGTGTATGGACTCGGAGAAAATGTGCGCGGCATCAACAAGCGCGGCTGGATCTATGTGAGCGATTGTGCGGACAACGCGCACCATCACGAGGACGCGCATGCGCTGTACGGGGCGCACAATTTTCTCCTGGTCGACGGGAAAGAGCCGTTCGGGCTGTTTGTCGATACACCGGCGAAAGTGACGTTCGACGTTGGGTACACGAAATATGACGAACTGCGGATCAGCGTGGAGGATAACGCGTTTGAGCTGTATGTGATCGACGTACCGGAGCGGGGGTGTGCAGAGCGGGAATGCATGGAGTGTGATGGCGCAGGGACGGGATACATAGAACGTGAGAGCGCAGGGCAGGACATCTCTGCGCTGGAGCAGATCGTCCGCGAATTCCGCGGCATGATCGGCAGGAGCTATCTTCCGCCGAAGTGGGCGTTCGGCGTCGGGCAGAGCCGCTGGAGCTATCCGACCGCTCAGGACGTGCGCGAAGTGGCGCGGCAGTACCGCGAACATCATCTTCCGCTGGACATGATCTATCTGGACATTGATTACATGGAGCGCTACAAGGATTTCACGGTCGACCGCGAGGCGTTTCCGGATTTTGAAGATCTGGTTGCGGAGCTGAAGGAGCAGGGTGTCCGCCTGATCCCGATCATCGACGCCGGTGTGAAAGTCGAGGACGGTTACGACGTTTACGAGGAAGGCATCGAGCACGGGTATTTCTGCAAGGACGCGGACGGAAAGGAGTTCGTCGTCGGCGTCTGGCCGGGCAGGTGCCATTTGCCGGATATGCTGGACGATGGGGCGAGACGCTGGTTCGGGCTTAAATACAAGACGCTGCTCGACCTGGGCATCGAGGGTTTCTGGAACGACATGAATGAGCCCGCGCTCTTTTATTCGGAAAAACGGCTGGGACAGTTTTTCGACAAGGTCATGGAGTACCGGTCGAAGAATTTGGATGTGAAAGAATTTTTTGAATTTCAGGATCTGACGTACAGCGTCCAGAACAATCCGGAGGACTACCGGAGTTTTTACCACAATTATCACGGGCAGAGGGTGCGGCATGACAAGGTGCACAACCTCTACGGTTATTACATGACACGCTCGGCGGGCGAGGCGTTCGAGGAGCTCTCCCCGGAGAAACGGCTCCTGTTGTTCTCCCGCGCGTCCTATATCGGCATGCACCGCTACGGCGGCGTCTGGACCGGCGACAACAAGGCATGGTGGTCGCATCTGCTGATGAACCTGAAAATGATGCCGTCGCTGAATATGTGCGGGTTCCTGTACGCGGGCGCGGACATTGGCGGATTCTGCGCAGACTGCACGCGCGACCTGCTGCTGCGCTGGCTGGCGCTCGGGATCTTTCTGCCGCTGCTGCGGAACCATTCCGCGCTCGGCACCAGGCGTCAGGAACCGTACGCGTTCGGGGACACGGAGGATTTTCGGGGTATTCTGGCGCTGCGCTATCGGCTGCTGCCTTACCTGTACAGTGAATTTATGAAAGCGGCGCTGACAGACGGTATGTACGCGCGGCCGCTCGGGTTCGTGTGGACGGCAGACCCGATCGCCCGGCGCGTGGAAGACGAGCTGCTGATCGGCGAGAGCATCCTGATCGCCCCGGTGTACGAGCAGAACGCGGCGGGGCGGATTGTTTATCTGCCGGAGGAGATGAAACTGGTGCGGTTCCGCGGCGCGCAGATCGCGGAGGAGACGGTCCTGTCCGCGGGGCACCACTATGTGGAGATCCCGCTCGACGAGGTCGTGCTGTTCGTCCGCAAGGGGCATATCCTTCCGCTCGCGCAGGGCGGCAGCGAGTGTGTGGCGGACGTGGACTGGGACGAGCTGGAGCTGGTCCATTTCGCCGGGCGGGGCGCGCGCTACGAGCTGTATGACGACGACGGAGAGAGCCGGGCAGTCGAGCTGGAAGACAGGATTCAGTGGGTGTGCCTGTAAGGGCTTGCCTTTTGTGGGATTCCATGTTATACTTTCCATCGTTGCAGCGCCCGGGAACGCGGGCTTTGCGGCAAATCAACAACGTCAGTTCGAGACCTTCCTGACGTAAAACAAAACTAAAGGAGAAAACTGAATATGAAAGACAAAAAAGTATTGTTCCTTGTCCACGCGGCAGCGATTGCCGCAGTCTATGTGGTGCTGACGCTCCTGTTCGCGCCGTTTAGTTTCGGGGAGGTGCAGGTACGAGTCTCCGAGGCGCTGACGATCCTGCCGTTCTTCACACCGGCGGCGGTGCCGGGGCTGTTCGCGGGCTGCATGATCGGAAACATTCTGGGCGGCGGGATCCCGGCGGACATCGCGCTCGGCAGCATTGCGACGCTGCTCGGGGCGATCGGCACATATCTGCTCCGCCGGAAGAACCGCTATCTGGCGCCGGTGCCGCCGATCGCGGCGAACACGCTGATCGTGCCATTTGTGCTGCGGTTCGGGTACGGAGTGAATCTTCCGATTCCGTTCATGATGCTCACGGTAGGCATCGGGGAAGTGATTTCCTGCGGAATCTTCGGCATGATCGTGCTGACCGCATTGGAGCGTTACAAAGGAATGATCTTTAAGCAGGAAATTGTGCAATAAAACGAGAAATTAAAAACGGCAACTTTTGAGTTTGTAAAATAGAAATAACTGGCGACTGTTCTGTTGACTGAACGGTTGCCAGTTTTTGCCTTATTTCCTCTATGGAAGACGATATTGAGGATAAGCGTCAGAAGTCGGTAGAAAGTAGAAAGGGAAGACGTGTTTGTTCAAAATGCACAAAAAAATTTAATTTTACGATACCCATTGAAAAAAATCACGGAAAGTTGTAAATTATAATCAAATGAATCGTGCAGATGGCTCACATATCTCGCTTTGTTGAAAAGGGAGGCGTGTTGAGCACTCTTGTCGTGTTGGAATGAAGTAACATCGGTAACATGTGTTTTAAGAGCAAGGAGGCAATTGGTATGAAGAAGAGAACCAAACGTTTACTGGCGATGCTGCTTGCATCCGCGATGATCCTGCAGCAGGGGAGCACTATGGGAGTGCTGGCGACAGAGTCTGAGACGATGACGGAGATCGTCTCGGAGACGCAGATGGCGGCGCCTGAGACACAGGTGGAGACGGCGGCACCGGAGACAAAAGCGCCCGAGACGCAGACGGAGACGTCCGCACCGGAGACGAAGGCGCCCGAGACGTCAGCGCCGGAGACGAAAACGCCCGAGACGGCGGCACCGGAAACACAGGCGCCCGAGACGTCAGCGCCGGAAACGCAGGTTCCAGAGACAAAAGCTCCTGAGACACAGGCAGCCGGGACGCAAACATCAGCTCCTGAGACACAGGCGTCCGAGGCACCGGAGACACAGGTGACGGAGAAGGCTACCGAGCAGACGGCGGAAACCATAACGGAGCAGCCGAGCGAGGCGGAGACGCAGACCGTTACAGAGGAGCAGACCACTGAGGCGGAGGAGACCCAGGCAACGGAGGAGACCGCCGGGACGACGGAGACATCTGCCGCGGCGGAGAGCGAGACGACGACCGAGGCAGCTACGGAAAAGGTTACCGAATCCGCGCCGGAGACCGAGACCGAGGCTCCGAAGACAAACTTTACATATGAAGATAAGCACGTAAAGATTACGGCAGTCGCAGAAGAGGCAGCGAACCTTCCGCAGGACGCGCAGATCCACGCAGACCTGATGCAGCCGGGCACGCCGGAGTATCAGGCGGCGGCGGCAGCCCTTGAGGCGGCATACGCAGGACAGGACGTTGTCCTGGACTATGTCTTCTATGACATTTATTTCACGGCAGAATCCGCTGGCGAAGGACGCATCGAGCCGGAGGCGGGCACTGTCGCAGTCAGCATGCAGTTCAAACAGCCGGAGCTGGCGGCGGACGAGGACGTGGAAGTGCAGTCCTACGATGTGGTGCATGTGGAAGACGGCAAGGCGCAGGAAGTGCCGAGCACGGTGCAGACGACGGGGGACGGCAGTGTTGCGTCCGTGGGTTTTACGTCGGGTGACTTCTCTCCGTATGCGGTGGTAATGTCGGCCGAGGAACAGGATGAAGTTGCGACGATTGGGCTGGGTGAAGAGTATGGGATTATGCCGATCGATGAACCGAGCTCTGGCACGTCTTTGAAGGATATCGTGGGAACGAAGGGTTCGATTAAAGAAACGGTCACATCAAATCTGGAAGGTTTAGACAGAAATGGAACACTTAAAGTCCATGTTGAATATTCCATAGATGATGATGCTGTTGCTAAAGCTGCCGAATCTATTCCGTGGGTGTATGATCTCTCATCGTTAATTAATGATCCAGACTCGGTCGTTTCATCAATCACTGGTGGGGGCTCTATTATGTCGGGCGGCAGTGAATGCGGATATTATGAAATCAAGGATGGGAAGGTGTATTTTTATCCGGATTTAAATTTCTTCTATACTGATACAGAGCATACCAAAACAAAGACTGATGTAGGTGGTGACTTTGATTTTTCGCTCCAGTTTGATCAAGAAAAGGTAGGAACCAAAGATAGCGTTGATTTTCAGTTTCCAGGGGGCTTAGATGTTAAGGTAACATTTAAAGACTTATCGCATAATCATTGGAAAGATTTAAAGGGTCCTATAAAGGGGGACGATGGGAATTATAGGCTGGATTATACTGTTTCATTTGTGCCAGGCGCAAATTTAGATTCTCTAACTTTGGAAGACATTATGAGCGGCGGCCAGGAATTAGATATAAATAGTATAAAGATAAAAAGTGGGAATGATTATTTTGGGACGATACCGTCAGAAGCGGTCAAATATGATAAAGCTTCTGGTAAGTTGACAGTAGATCTAGCCAAGGTTGCAGAGGCTAACGATACATCGATTAAAGCCGGAGTGACTTATAGCGTAGAATATTCTGCGATTTTGGATGAGGATGATTTCGGAAAAGAGCAGAAGAATTCGGCAGTCTGGAAGTGGAATGGAGAGAATACTGTTGGACCAGATGAAAAAACTATCACTCCGAAAAAGAAAATTGACGTTGTAAAGAGATACGCAGATGGTTCGCCTAAAGAGGGTTCTGATGCGGAAACCGGAGAGACTTGGGAGGAATATGAGTATGTAATTGAGATCGGCGATGGCGAAACAGATTTAACCGGTCTTACTGTTGAAGACTTCATGACGAATAATCAGAAGCTGGTTGGAGATATTCATATTGAGCCGTCCGTAGACGGGAAGGATACGCTTGATTCACTGATAAAATATGAAGAAGGTTACACGTTTGACAATAATGAAAAGAAGTTATTTTCTTTTAAGTTCAATGAGCCGGGACCTCATAATGAGAAATATACGATTACTTACAAAACGACTACACGAGGAGTAACTGGATTATTAGGGAATTCGTATGTGAAAAATAGAACGACTGTTGAAGATGAGAAGCACAAAGGGGAAAATAGCACTAATGATGAGCATAATTTTGGTACGGTAAAACCTGATGCAGTCGTTAAAAAGACGTTTTCTAAATTTGAAGATACAGATTTAATTTATTGGAATGTTGAAGTTGACATTAATGAGGATAACGCACCATATAAAGATGTTGTAGTGAAAGAGGAAAGCTTTAAATATGGTTTTCCAGGGAGTGTCGATGAAAGTGACGAAGATCGTCATTGGAGCGAGCATGGCAAAACTTTAACGATTCTCTGGGATAATATTGTAGTCACAAAGAGGGATGGGACGATTATAGATCCAAGCATGTACGTGGTTAATGCGGAAGGTCACACGATTACCTTTACGACATTATCAGAGGACGTTATAATAATTATAGTTACAAAATCGCCTGATGGGTTTAAAGACGGTTCCGGGAAGCCGTTTGATGCCTATAATGAGGTAAGTTTGACTGTAGATGGAAAAGAGGAAGGAAAGGCGCATGATTATGCTACAAAAGAAGATACAGATATTAGTATAAATAAATCGGGCTCATATGATCCGGCTACAAAGTTATTCTCTTGGACGGTTGTTATAAATGAGCTGGGAAAGGAATTTGAAGATGAAATTCCGTTGTATTTTGCTGATGATCTCCCAGAAGGGCATGAATTTGTGGGCGCTGATGCTAATGAAAGCCATAAAGGGAAGATATATGTAATGCTTAATTATTGGCCAGAAGGTTATTTTGATGTTAAATTAAGCAATGTGGCAGGGAGACAGAAAATAGAACCGGTATATATCGGAGGTCCATATAGCAATGGCAAAACATACACATTAAGTGGTAATAAAGTTACGATTAAATATATAACCAAGCTCACTGCGCAAGAAGAGAAAGAATTAGGGTATGATCAAAAAACTTACCATAATACGGCATATTTAACAGATGCAGAAGGAGAGACGATTGCATCTGGCGGTGCTGATGTGGAAAGAACTGTGCATTATGTGGAAAAGAAAGACTTGGGTACTACGGTCGCAAATGGAGACATCTTACAATATGAGGTGATTATAAACGCAGATGGATTGGATTTGAATCCAGGTAACGACACGCTTACGTTAATTGATGAATTACAAGAGGGTGTGGAACTGGTACGAAATTCAGTAAAGGTCCTGGATGCTGAGAATAATCCAATATCGAGTGCGCATGTAAGTTATGCACAGCGTAAGTTAAAAGTTGTTGTTCCTGATGGCCAGAAAGTTATTGTACATTTCAGTGTTCAGATAGAAGAAAAAGGAAATCAGACTATCAAGAATAATGTTACACTTTGGGGTCAGAAACAATACGATGCTCAGGTAGAACAAACGCATTATGTTGATGAACATTCTTCATCAATCCATGGCAAGCAAAATTCAATCTATTTGTTTAAATTTGATGAAGATAATTTGGAAGCTCTTTTAAGTGGTGCCGAGTTTGAGCTTTACAAGTATGACGTAACAGATGGTGTGTTATCAAACGAAACGAAAGTTGGAGTATATTCCTCTGATGATGAAGGTAAGGTTCCCTTTGAAAGTTTAACACCCAATGTTCTGTATATGTGGAAGGAAAGCAAGGCTCCGACAGGATACGAAAAGGACGGCACAGAACAATATTTCGTCATGTATTCAGAGGGTACGAGCAATAATAGGGAAATAGCAGAGAAGATTGCGGAAGCAGTTGAGGAAAAGAATAGCGAGATTAACGTTTCTGTAGTGCGCGACGGATATGCATGGATGGTTAGTAATAAAAAGATAACTACGCAGCCGATTGAAGAACATTTGGCAATCAAAAAAGCAGCTGACGTAGGCGTATCCAAGGAAATCCCATCTATCTTTGAATTTACTGTTGAAGCAGTTAATCCGACGGATGCACCGCTTCCTGAGGAAGAGACGGTAACAAACGAGGGCACAGATGTAACCTTTGGCGATATGACGTACAGTGAAGCCGGCGATTATATCTACGAGATCAAGGAAACTGGTTTTGCGAAAGATAAGGGGACTGCTGAGTGGACGTTAAATACCGATGCAAAGATTTACGCGAAGGTTAGCATAACGGATGAGGACGGAGTCCTAACGTCAGATGTCAAATATTATAGCACATATGCAGAAGGAGAGCTTTCAGGCGAAATTGAGGGAGACCCAACCATCACAAATACGCATAATAAGCCCAATTCAATTACAGCTGCCCTTCAATTCAAGAAAACAGTGGCTGGAGAGTATGAGGGCACAATACCGAACAGTTTCGAATTTGAGGTTGCAGCAGTTGATCCATCGAATGCACCGTTGCCGGATGAACGTATAGTGAAAAATACAGAAGGGAATGTTCAGTTCGGTGATATGCTCTACGAAGCAGCAGGGACATATGAGTATAAGATTACTGAGAAGGGCTTTGTTGAAGGTGCAGAAACGACTGGCTGGACAACATCGGATGCTATTATTTATGCAAAGGTAGTGGTAAAAGAACAGGCAACAGAAAGTGAATACAAGCTGGTTGTCGAGAGCGTGAAGTATTATAGCGATAAGGATTGCAAATCCGAGCTGTCTGATCCGGCAATTGAGAATGAGTATACGAAGCCGGGTACAGCTGCTGAGAGGCTAGAGATTAAGAAGGCAGCTTCGGGTACTGGTGCTCCGGAAGCGATACCAAATATTTTTACATTTACATTAAGTGCTGTAACTGAGAAGGCTCCCATGCCGACAACGGATACTAGTGTGACAAATAACGGCGAGAGTGTCCGTTTTGGATTAATTTCGTTTGATGCTGATAGTTATACAGCGCGTGACGATCACACATATATTTATAAGATCATGGAGACGGCGGTGGCAGCAGGAAATACAGAGTGGACAATTCCGGAAGACCATGTTATTTACGCAAAGGTAGTTCTGACGGAAACCGGCGGCAACATTACGGCTGATGTGACGTATCATAAAGATGCTAGCTGCACAACATCAGCAATTGATGATCCGACAATCACGAATATTTACACGCAGCCCAAGGGTAGCCTGTCAATAACTAAGGCAGTTACAAATGAACCGGCAGATGGCACAAATACACAGGATGTATCTTACGAAGTGACGGTTTCTGCCCTTGATGAAGGAATTGATTTATCAGCTGTTACAGTAAAAGTAAATAATGTGGTACGGAATTCTGAGAGGACAGCAGACAGTATTAAATTCGCTATCAAAAAGGATGAGACGGCTGTCATTGAGGAACTCCCGCTTGGACGATACAAGGTAGCGGAAAATGTCGATGGCAAGACATTCACGGCAACATATGGGGTGACTGGTGACAGTGAAGAAACCTCGACTGCGCCAACAATAGCGCTGACTGTTGCAGACAAGGATGCCGAGGTTACTATTACTAATACCTACACAGAACAGCAGAAAGACGCAAGCGGTTCCATGAATCTCAAAGCCACGAAATCCATGGCGAAAAAGGATTCGGATGAAGATCTTACCCAATTCAAGTTTAAGCTTGAATGGGCTGGCGAAGACGATGCGCCGGAAGATCAGGATTTGCCGGTTGAGAAAAATGCAGATGCAGACGGTAGCATTGACTTTGGCGAGCTGACATTCAACTATGACGATTACGAAGCATACACGGAGGATGGTAAGACCTTCATTTACAAGGTAAGCGAGACCGTAGGCACAGATAAGACAGTCCTTTATTCTGAGGATGTATATACGGTAGAAGTTACCTTTGGCGAGCTGGATGAAACGACGAATACATTCGACGTGGAATATACGCTTAAGAAGAATGGCGAGGATTACACGGGTGTCATTGAGTTTATCAACGACACTACCACCGTCAAAGTTGACAAGGTTGACGAAGCTGGACACAAGCTTGCGGGCGCGAAACTGCAGATCACGGTGAAGGATGAGGCGACGGGTAAGCCGGTTGATTTCTGGACGACGGACGACAAGACGCACGAGATTACGGGTAAGCTTGAGACTGGTAAGACTTATGTGCTTAAGGAGACAGAGGCTCTGACCGGCTATGCGGTGTCTGCGCCGATCGAGTTTGCGGTTGACGAGAACGGCGACATTATGGTTGACGGGAAGAAAGTAGATGGCAACCTGCTTACCATGACCGATGCGAAGTTGCACTTCAACGTCAACAAGACAGAGCTTGGCACAGGCGATGAAGTCGAAGGCGCAGAGCTTGAGGTGCTCGACAAGGATGGCAAGGTAGTGGATAGCTGGACGTCGAAGAAGGGCGAGACGCATGATTTCGGCGGGAAGCTGAAAGCGGGCGAGAAGTATACGCTTCGTGAGAAGGTTGCTCCGAACGGATATACGTATGTGAGCGATATTGAGTTCACGGTTGAGAAGGACGGCAAGATTACGACTACGATGCCGAAGGCGAAGGACGCAGCAGGGAATGATATTTACCTTGTTGAGGATTCCCGGACGAGTGTGAAGGTCAGCAAGGTCGACGTGGCGGACGGCAAGGAGCTAGCAGGCGCGCATATCCAGATCCTTGACTCGAAAGGAAATGTGGTCGAGGAGTGGACTTCCACGACGACCCCGCACGAGGTCAAGGGGCTGAAGACAGGCGAGACCTATACGATGCGTGAGACCGTTGCGCCGGACGGATACGCGGTGACGACGGACACGACGTTCACATTGAAGGCAGATGGAACAATCGACACCGGCAAGACGACTACTACAGTTGGCGAAGACGGTAGGCTGCTGGTCGAGGATAACCTGACGAGTGTGAAGGTCAGCAAGGTTGACGTTGCGGACGGCAAGGAGCTTGCGGGCGCGCATATCCAGATCCTTGATTCGAAGGGGAATGTAGTGGAAGAGTGGACTTCCACAACGACTCCGCATGAGGTCAAGGGGCTGAAGACAGGCGAGACGTACACGATGCGTGAGACCGTTGCACCGGATGGCTACGCGGTGACGACGGACACGACGTTCACATTAAAGGCAGATGGGACAGTTGATACTGGCAAGACCACGGCGCACACGAAGGACGGCACATTGCTGGTTGAGGATAACTTAACGAGCGTGAAGGTCAGCAAGGTCGACGTGACGACGGGCGCGGAGCTCGAGGGCGCAACGATCCAGATCCTTGACGAGAACGGGAACGTGGTGGAGGAATGGACCTCCACGACGACCCCGCATGAAGTGAAGGGGCTGAAGACGGGCAAGACTTATACATTAAGGGAGACGGTCGCGCCGAACGGCTACACCGTGACGACGGACACGACATTCACCCTGAATGCGGATGGAACCGTCGATGCCGGAAGGACGACGGCACACTCAAAGGACGGCGCGCTGCTGGTCGAGGACTCCCTGAACGCGGTCAGCGTCCAGAAGGTCGACGAGACAGGCGCAGCCCTGAAGGGCGCGAAACTCGTGGTGAAGAACGCGGACGGCGTTGCCGTGGAGAGCTGGACATCTGACGGGACGGCGCACAGCATAAGCGGCATCGCGAAGGGCAGATATACGCTGAGCGAGGTCGAGGCGCCGGAGGGCTACCAGGTATCGGCGGACGTCCCGTTTGAAATCACAGGGAAAGAACCGGTCGGCACGGTGATCAGCCTGACAATGACCGACAAGAAGGTGCCTGAGTCGAGCAAATATTCGCTCACGGTGACGAAACACCTGCGGCTGGACAACATCGCCAGCGACCTCGGTGTGAGGGAGGCGACCTACTATGTGGCGCTGTTCTCTGACGAGGCGCGGACGCAGCGCGTCAGCAACGTGAAGAAGATCGAGTTCAAGAACGCGACGACGAGCTCGGTGGTGTTCAACAACCTCGGCGCGGGCACCTACTACGTGGGCGAGACGGACGAGAACGGGACGCTGCTGGTGTCCAAGGTGGTGAACGACAAGCTGATCTTCTACCCGGAGTACGGCGACAAGGCAATGGTTACGCTTGGAGGGAAGAAGTCGGAGAGCGGCAACGCGGAGTTCACGAACGTATACGTGGAGCTGCCGAGCGGGTTCTACCTGGCGGGCCAGCTGACAGTCACGAAGAAACTGCTGGTCGGCGGCGAGGAGGCGTCATCGGACGACACCTACTACGCGAGGGTGTTCTCGGATAAGGCGATGACGAGACCGGCGAGCGACGTGCTGGCGCTGAGCCTTGGCGGGAACAGCACGGCGAGCGTGACGGTGACGGACCTCCCGATCGGCGAGACGCTCGACAGCAGCGCGAAGTACTATGTGGCGGAGACGGACGAGGACGGCAAGCCGCTTGACCCGGACGATATCACAGAGTTCTCGATTTCGATCGACAAGAGCGAGGTGGTGCTGAGCAGCAGTAACTCGCAGCAGGAGGTCGTGATCACGAACGATTTCGCGGCTGAGGAGGAAGAGGAGTCCGAGAGCGAGACCGAGGTGAACGGCGAGAAGACAGCGCCGAAGACAGGCGACGACACAAACTACATGTTGTACCTGCTGATGATGGCGGCTGCAGCGGGGAGCTTTGCGGCGGCGCTTGGGCAGAAACGCAGGAGGAACCGCACGGAGCAGTAAGCTCATGAAGTGAGGTGCTGATTCTGTGGAGTGTCTACGAAAGTAAAGCGTTGATTCGGAGAGAAAGTTTACGAAGTAAGGCGCTGATCCGGCGGAAATAAAGTAAAATGAAAGGCGACTACCCTGATACAGAGCGGTCGCCTTTCTTTATCTTATGTAATTGCTGCCGTCAGGAAAGCTGGCTGGAAAATTCCTCCACGGAGGACGAAGTAGCGGCAAGCCGTAAATAGTTGCTGAGCACACCGTTGTCCTTTTCCCCCAGAATAGAGGCGCGCAGACTTTCCGAGATCATGCCCGGAAGGTAGCCCAGAAATTCCAAAATACATTCTGCTTTGCCCAGTGTCCTGCCTTCCGCCTTGCCCTCTGCTCTGCCCAGTGTCCTGCCTTCTGCCAGAGCATCGTTCCGCATATCCTCGAGCGCTTTGCACATGTCAGATTCCTCCTCTCCTTCATCAGAAAACTTCAGTTCCGATCCGGTTATTGTGCGGATCACTTTTGCAGCAGTTCCCTCTACCGACCGAAAGCGGTGATCCTTGGAGACAAGCGCATGGAGCCGGTCTTTATCTTTGGAATGTTTTTGTCGTCATCTATTTTACTCTGCTTGCCTCGAAAAAACAATCATTTTGTTGGGGATAAGCGCCGGAATTGGAATTGGAAGAAACAGGCAAGAGAAAATTTGAAGTTAGAGAGAAATGATTAACGACCACCCCGGTTGCTGGGGTGATCGTCTGTTACTTGTCCATACATCAGCGAATTTATGCGAGATGTAGTTGTTCTTTCAGAGCCTCCTGCAGCACCTTGGACAGGCTGATATTATTTTCTTCAGCCGCTTTCGCGAGCCATGCCGGAATAGACAGCATTTTTCTGACAGCCCTGGTGTCACGCCGGTAAGTATTTATATCCGTGGAAATGTAGGTGGTTTGACCTTTGTCTGTCGAAATATCGGCGATGTTGGACGGAGCCGGGATCTCCTGCCCGTTTTCCATCAGGCTGATAAGATAAAGCCCCAGTGCCTCTTGTGCCGATTCCAGTGTTTCTTCCAATGTCTGTCCGCATGTCTGGCAGCCTTCCAGATCAGGAAATTCGATCCAATAGCCGTCCTCTTCGTGGAGAATTGCCGGATAAATCTGTGCCATAACCAAGCTCCTTTCGTGTACAGAAGGTTTGTCGCTTATACGCCTGTTCGTTTTCGGATCGCATGAAGGATGCCCGGAGCAAGGTCCGTGTTGTGAACTGGTATGATTTCCGTTCGAGTGCCCTTTTTCATAACATAATGGCTCCCATGGGTTCTTTCAATTTTCCAGCCGTCTTTTTGCAACAATTTCACAAGCTCTTTTCCTTTCATGGATCACTCCTTATTATATTATATAATTTATATAATATCAATGACAATCTGATTTATTAGATTCATCTATTGAAATATATATTATGTGTATATTTTAATATGATTTGAGATAAAATGCAAGAAAAAAAGTAAAATGAAAGGCGAACACCCTAATGCAGAGCGGTCGCCTTTCTTTATCTTATGTAATTGCTGCCATCAGGAAAGCTGGCTGGAAAATTCCTCCACGGAGGACGAGGTAGCAGCAAGCCGTAAATAGTTGCTGAGCGTGTCGCTGTCCTTTTCCCCCAGAATAGAGGCGCGCAGGTTTTCTGAGATCATGCCCGGAAGGTAGCCCAGAAATTCCAAAATGCTTTCTGCCTTGCCCTCTGCTCTGCCCAGTGTCCTGCCTTCCGCCAGAGCGTCATTCCTCATGTCCTCGAGCGCTTTGCACATGTCGGATTCCTCCTCTCCTTCATCAGAAAACTTCAGTTCCGATCCGGTTATTGTGCGGATCACTTTTGCAGCAGTTCCCTCTACCGACCGAAAGCGGTGGTTCTCGGAGACGAGCGCATGGAGCCGGTCTTTATCTTTGGAATGTTTGATGAACAGAAGAACCTCGCGCAGACTGGTCGCGAATTTCCCGAGCTCCTCATCGCTCATCTCGCCCGGCGCGATCAGATTGATCCGATAGTCCGGGACGAAAGAGAGGATCCGGGGATCGTCGACCGAAAACATGTCGTGAATGCACCGGGGACCGTCCCAGGGCTCCGCCGAGAAAAACACGACAAGCGTTATCACGGGAACCAGGCGGTCGCTCTTGTAGAAACCG
Organism: uncultured Lachnospiraceae bacterium; assembly: GCA_947628045.1. Taxonomy (GTDB): domain Bacteria; phylum Bacillota; class Clostridia; order Lachnospirales; family Lachnospiraceae; genus Choladousia. The sequence goes on from CANQYP010000057.1 coordinate 15,390, forward strand.
GTCAGGTATTCGCCGCTGGAAACCTTGCTTTTCTCCGAATCTCCAGTGGATGCCTGAAATGTCGTTTGTCTGTTTGTCCCGGTTTCCTCATTGGTCGTTTGGTGTGCCGACTGTCTGGCAGCCTCTGTTTCTTCGATGGTTGTTCGACGTGCCGACTGTTTGGCTGCTTTCCGTCCCTCCCGATGCGCCCGCGCCGTCTTCTCGACTTGTGCGGCGTATTGCAGGGCGTCGTAGACCATGTCCTTCACCGGCATCGCATAGTTGACGTCGCTCTGGTTCTCGATGCCGAGCAGCAGGTAGACCGCCGAG
>CANQYP010000058.1 GCA_947628045.1 uncultured Lachnospiraceae bacterium
TCAAGCTCGACGGCGAGATGCAGCTTGACGCGGCGATCGTTCCGAGCGTGGGCGCGTCCAAGGCTCCGAACAGCGACGTCGCGGGCAAGGCGAATGTGCTGATCTTCCCGAACCTTGACGCGGGCAACATCGGTTACAAGCTTGTCCAGAGACTCGGCAAGGCTGAGGCGTACGGCCCGGTCACCCAAGGCATCGCGGCTCCGGTCAACGATCTGTCCAGAGGCTGTTCGGCGGACGACATTGTCGGCGTGGTGGCGATCACGGCGGTGCAGTGCCAGGCGGCGGACAAATAAAAGCGCAAAGACGATGCGCCACGGGCGCGCCTCTGCCGCGGCAGGATGGAGGCGCGCTATGTGATAAATTATAGAAAACGGAGGATTATTTTGGTATGAATGTATTAGTAATCAACTGCGGCAGCTCTTCTCTGAAGTATCAGCTGATCAATTCCGAGTCGGAGGAGGTGCTGGCGAAGGGACTCTGCGAGCGCATCGGGATTGACGGAAGGCTCACCTACCAGAAGGCAGGCGGGGAGAAGGAAGTGACCGACGCCCCGATGCCGACGCACAAGGAGGCGATCCAGATGGTGCTGGACGCGCTGGTAAACGCGAAGACCGGCGCGATCGCAAGCCTTGAGGAAGTAGGAGCAGTCGGACACAGAGTCGTGCACGGCGGCGAGAAGTTCGCGAGCTCCGTCGTGATCAACGACGAGGTGATCGCGGCGATCGAGGAGTGCAACGATCTGGCTCCTCTGCACAATCCGGCAAACCTGATCGGCATCCACGCCTGCGCAGAGCTGATGCCGGGCGTGCCGATGGTGGCGGTGTTTGACACCGCGTTCCATCAGACGATGCCGGAGAAGGCATATCTCTACGGACTTCCGTACGAGTATTATGAGAAGTACAAGGTGCGCCGCTACGGGTTCCACGGCACCAGCCACAGCTTTGTGTCAAAGCACATGGTGGATTTCCTTGGACTTGACAAGGATCATTCAAAGGTGATCGTTGCGCATCTTGGCAACGGCGCGTCGATCTCGGCGGTCGTGAACGGCAAGTGTGTGGACACCTCGATGGGTCTGACGCCGCTCGAAGGACTTGTGATGGGAACGCGCTCCGGTGACATCGACCCGGCGATCATGGAGTATATCGCGAAGAAAGAAGGGCTGGACATCGCGGGCGTGATGAATGTCCTGAACAAGAAGTCTGGCGTGCTCGGCATCTCCGGCGGTCTCTCCAGCGATTTCCGCGACCTTGAGGAGGGCATGAATTCCGGCAACAAGCTGGCGGAGAACGCGATCGACGTGTTCAGCTACCGCGTTGCGAAGTACATCGGTTCCTATGTTGCAGCGATGAACGGCGTAGACGCGATCGCGTTCACGGCGGGCATCGGGGAGAACGCTCCGATCGTGCGCAAGAAGGTGGTCGGCTATCTCGGCTATCTCGGCATCACGCTGGACGAAGAGGCGAACGGCAAACGCGGCGACGACTGTGTGATCTCCACGCCGGATTCCAAGGTGAAGGTAGCGGTAATCCCGACGAACGAAGAGCTGGCGATCTGCCGCGAGACGGTGGCGCTGGTATAACACACGCGAATCAATGAGCCGTGCCGGAAAGAGAGAAAGGAACTCTTTCCGACACGGCTCATGTAATAAAAACAATAAGGGGAGAAAGAAAGGGGAACTACTATGAGAAAGAAACTTACGGCACTATTGATTGCGGCGGCGGCAGTGATGACGTTTGGCATGACGGCGATGGCGGGTGAGTACACGACGAAGGACGGCACGCTCACGCTGACGACGCCGAACGACCAGTGGCTGGAGATCAGCGATCCGAACACCTGGGTGACACTCGGCAACGGAAACGACACGATCACGATCCTGCACTACAAAAACGGGGATCAGCTCCCGCTGATGACAGTGGCGAACGACACCTATGTGCGCACTTATCAGGCTGTCATTTCCGATCGGAACAAGGTGTATGTAGTCACAGGCTGCGCGCGCAGCGAGGAGGGCTATGAGGATGTCCTCGCGGCGGTGCAGAGCGCGCGCGTGGACCATGAGGCGGCGCAGTCCACGAAGACGCCGGAGCCGGTGTCCGTGATGGATTTCATCGTGGAGCCGACCGACGAGATGTACTGGGTGAGCAGCAATACGCTGAATGTGCGTCCGACCTACTCGACGGATCAGCAGCCGATCGGCTACCTGACAAAGGGCGACTATATTCAGGTGACAGGCATCGTGATGTATGACGGCGCGGATTACGGCTGGAGAAGGATCAACTTCTACGGTCAGACCGGCTATGTGGCGGCGAACTGGCTGTCCGAGACCGAGGTGAAGGCTCCGGCGGCGACTACTGTGACGAATCCGGCGACCGTGACGGCTCCGGGACCGGTGCAGTCCTCCGGGAACACGCTCAGGCTCAGGAACGACCTCGGCTACATGGATGTCGTACAGGGACCGGACGGCGTGTATCGCGATGATCTCGGCACTCCGTATGAGCCGCAGGGCGCGGGGCAGTGGACGGATTCGTTCGGGAACCAATACCATATCGAGTAGTATATCGGGAAACGAATTCGTTCTGATCCACAGAGACCGCATTAAGGCGGCGGAGACGAACAACATGAATTCGTGATGAAGACAGAGAGACAGAAAAGCTTATAAGCGTAAGTGCAGGGCGCGCTCACGGTTCCGCTGCGGAGCCGGGGCGCGTCTTTTGTCATAAAAACCATTTTTTTCCACAGCTGACAGTTGCGAAGTTTTTTCTCGCGTAGTAAAATAAAAAATAACTATTTCACAGGACGGGAAGATAAAGGGTGAAACGGAAGATGAAGAGAAAATGGTTTGGTCTGCTCTGCCTTGCGGCAGTCGTTACCGCGGCGCTTACAGGCTGCGGCGGCGCGGCGGGCAGGACGTTGAAGGTTGGCGTGAAGGACGATGTGGCGAATTTCGGGCTGTACGATGAGGAGTCCGGGCAGTACTCCGGTATGGAGATCGATCTGGCGCAGCAGCTTTGCGAGGACCTCGGCTACAGCAATGCGGAGTTCCATACGGTCTCGGCGGCGTCGCGACCGGAGATGCTGGACAACGATGAAGTGGACATGGTGATCGCCACCTATTCGATCACGGACGAGCGCAGGAAGAAGGTTGATTTCTCCACGCCGTACTATACGGATTACGCGGCGGTCATGGTGGAGGTTTCCAGCATGATCGGGGATCTGGAGGATCTGAAGGGGAGCAGTATCGGTGTGATGAGGAACACGAGCACCGCCTTGTCTCTGGCTGAGTATATGGAGCAGGAGGGTGTGATCGACGCATTCGAGCGCGACGGTTTTTCGGCTGCGACGTTCGACGGGGGCGTCCGCTTTGCGGAATACGATTCCTATGCCGAGATATCCGAAGCGCTGGAGTATGGGGATGTGGACGCGTTCGTCGCGGATCGTTCGATCTTAAGCGGCTATATCGGGGAGGACAGGGTCGTGCTGCCGGACAAGTTTTCCGAGCAGGAGTATGGCGTCTGTACAAAAAAGGATTCCGCCCTGTCCGCAAAGGTGGATGAGGCGGTCAAAAAGCGGCTCAAGGATGGAACGATAGAGAAACTGATTGATAAATGGGGGAACTGACTGTGAAGAAGAAAGAGACGAATGCGGGAATTCAGCAGGCTGATGTGAGTCAGACTGAGGCGAACCAGACCAACGCACACCAGAACCGTTATGTGCGCTTTCGAACTGTAGCCGGGCTCCTCCTGCTCTTTGCGGTGATCGTCACCACGGTAGTGCTGATCGCCAGACTGCGGATCCGTCTGACGAACGATCAGCTTTTCGAGACGAACCGGACCAGAATACAGACGGTGCTGAACGGACTGGACGCGGGCGGTATGGAGAAGGACGAGCTGTATGAGGAGTACGACCGGCTCTACATCGCGAAGCTGAAGAATGTACAGTATTATTATAACGATTTTGAGGGTGTAAGTTTCGACGATTCGTTTCTCCGCTCTGCAGCGGAGTACGCGGACATCGACTCGGCGGCGTTGATCGACCGGGACGGGAATGTACAGGTTTCCTGGAAGTGCGATTACGACTTTACGAGAAGGCGTTTTGCTCTGCTGCACGCGTGTGACGGGGAGGGCGGGGTATCTGAGCCGTTCAGCATCGCCTATGAGGACGGGACGAAACGTTTCTTCGGTATGGAGATCGCGCAGGATCGGATCCTTGTGTTTGTGCAGGACTGGACGGATACGGAGCAGAATATTGCGAACATGACCTCCTGGGAGGCGGTGCTGCGCGGAATGGTCAGCGTGGACACGGTGTCCATCGCGGTGTCTCTGAAGGATTATACCTTCCTCTACAACCCGATCGACGACCTGACCGGGAAGGACGCCCTGCAGAACGGCGTCCCGATCGAGAGCCTCGGAGATTCCTATGAGGGCAGACTGACGTTCGGCGGGGACGAGTGGTGCGTGGTCGGAAAGAAGTGGAACGACGCGGTCGTGTTCGTCATGACGAAGACCAGGACGGATCTGGAGAACGACACGATCCTGATCGTCTTCATAAGCATGGTGTTCATCATCTTCATCGGTCTGCTGTCAGCGTACGGCATCATCATCAACAGGGACAATATCAAGGTCGGGAAGAAACCGTCCTATGTGGCGCTGCTGAAACGAAAGACTTCGGACGGGGGAGAGAGGCATATCCTGAACTTTAACCTTACGGTCGCCCGCAAGCTCCTGCCGATCGCGGTCGTCGGCGTTGTCGTTATCACCGCCATGAGCTACTATGTGCAGTCGGTGAATGGGCTCGCGTCCATCGCGTACGAGTCGAATCGCGCGATCGAGGAGATCGGCAACAAGCTGCGCAATAACAGGAACGACGCCGAGGCAATCAATACGGAGTACAAGGAGATGTTCCTCGGGAAGTGTCTCGAGATCGCGGATATCCTCGAGGAGAACCCGCAGTATATCTTCGATTATGACGTTGAGGCGGAGCATGTGCACGAGCAGCCTCTTCAGAAGAACGACTCCGGACAGATCACGGGCGGTCTGGACGACTACGGCAACATCTGTTATTCGGTCAGTCAGCAGGAGTTCCTGCAGGATATCTGTGCGATCAACGCGATCGAGACGATCTACTGGTTCGACGAATACGGGCGCGTTATGGCGACCAACGGGGACAACTGGTATTTTGTGATGCGGGAGGAAGAGCCGGAATCGCAGTCCTATCCGTTCTGGGAAATCCTCGCGGAGCATCGTGACTATTATACACAGGATCTCGGCTACGATGAGTTGGGGCAGTATTCCCAGTACATCGGCAGCGCCTGTTATTACTATACGGTGCGTAACGAGGACGGCAGCACCGGCTATGTGTCCCGCAGCGCCTATCAGAGCCAGATCGACGGGACGTGGAGCGGGCCGCAGATTGAGAAACACAGGGGCATGCTGCAGATCAACATTGCGCCGGAGCGTCTGCGCAGTGTGGCGGAGACCGCGACGCTGTCCTATGTGGCGGCACACACGACGATCCACGGAACCGGACACACGGTCATCTGCGACGCCAGCGAGGATCATCTGTGCGTGTATTCGCCGAGAGAGACCGACATCGGCAAAACTGCATCTGCGATGGGTTACAGCAAGACCGCCTTCAACGAGACCGGGGAGATGTACAACGGCTATGAGACGGTCAACGGCACGGATTATTTCCAGACGTTCAAACTGGTGGACGATTACGATTATTATATCGGCACAGCGGTGCCTCTTGCGACCGTGTTTGCGACGCGCAACGCGATGGCGTTTACGAGTTTCTTTGTCGCGTTCTTCGGGCTCCTGATCATCTTTGTCTACACCTGCGGTTTCGGTGAGCGGGAGGCGCGGATGTACGAGACCGGCGAGGAGGATGAAGACTGGAGGATCCGCAACGCGCAGGACTGGTTCACGGTCACGATGCCGTCCGGCAAGACAAGGAAAGTGCTTTCCGCGGCTTCCCGCTGGGACGCCGAATACGTGCCGTGGGAGTCCAAGACACCGGAGCAGAAATTCTCCTCCATTGTGCGTACAGTATTTTACATATTTGCGGATTTCCTCTTTGTCTGCATCATCCTGTCGCGCTGGGGGATCTTTAACATCGACGCGATCAACTATGTGTTCGAGGGTGTGTGGACAAAGGGATTCAATATCTTTGCCATGACGAACGGCGTGATCACACTGATCATTGTGTTTGTCCTCGCAAACCTCGCGGAGATCATCATAGAGAATCTCTGCGTCAACATCGGGAGCCGCGCGGAGACACTGGGACATCTGTTCTCCTCGGTGCTCCATTACGGGGTGGCGCTGTTCTCACTGTTTTATATTCTGTATCTGTGCGGACTGGACACCGGAAGCCTGATCGCCTCGGCGGGGATCATGTCTCTCGTCATTGGTCTCGGCGCGCAGAGTATGATCCAGGATATCCTCGCCGGCGTGTTTATCGTGTTCGAGGGCGCGTTCCGTGTGGGCGATATTGTGACGATCGGTGACTTCCGCGGCAATGTGCTGGAGATCGGGCTGCGCACGACGAAGATCGAGGATGTGTCGAAAAACATCAAGGTGTTCAATAATTCCGCGCTCTCCGGGATCATCAATATGACGAAGGAGGCGTCCTTTGCCGCCGTGGATGTGGGCGTCGCATACGGGGAGCCGATCGAGCGTGTCGAGGCGGTTCTGGCGGAGGAGCTCCCGAAGATCGCGGAGCGTCTGCCGACGATCATGGACGGTCCGTTCTATCGGGGCGTGTCCGGCTTGATGGACAGCAGCGTGCTCGTCAAGATTGTCGCGATGTGCAAGGAGCAGGACCGCATGCAGCTCTGCCGCGATCTGAACCGGGAGATCCTGATCGCCTTTACAAAGCATGGGATCAATATCCCATTCCCGCAGGTGACAGTCAGCTATCTTGAGAACTCGGAACCCGCGAGCAAAAAGGAGAAACGGAAGGCGGAGAAGTTTGTCGAAGAGCAGAAGGAGAAAATGCAGAATGTCGACGTGGAGGACGAGAACGAGAAATAGAGCGCTCGCCGGTCTCTGTCTGGGGTTGTTTCTGCTGGCGGTGTCTCCCGTGTGCGTGTGCGCGTTCGACGGGATCGTGACGCCGAGAAACGCGAAACGGGGGACGGCTTTGGCGGACCAGGCGCGGCAGGCGGACGAGCAGGAGCAGGTCGGGAGCCCGGGCAGCGCCGGTGAGGCGCCGCAGACCGCCGTGCAGACGGGCGGCGGGGAAGACAGCGCCTCCGGTTCCCCTGCACGGACCGCGGCAGGCACTGCCGTGCTGGTCGGAGCAGGCGCGTACACCTATATGCGGGGCAGATGGAAAGAAAAAGAGAAGGAGCACACGGAATCCGAGGGAGAGCGGTACGTGTATTTTGAGAACCACACGAGAGCCGAGGGCGGGAATGAGGAACGCCCTGGGGTGAAAATGTAGAAAAACTGTTGACAAAACAATAGCGGGCAGTTATAATTGTTAGCGTGCGTTAGGAGGAGTATGCCTTGTTGAACCTGACAGAAGTGCTCACAGACGACGGGAAGGAGATCCAGCGGGAGGTTGATCTCGGGCTGGAGGTCTTGTCCTATCGGTTCGGTGATTTCGCGATCACCCGGAAGACGCCGCTTTCGCTCACCGTGGTGAATGCCGGCGGCGGAAAGCTACTTCTGAAGGGGAACACACAGCTTGAGGTGATGATTCCCTGCGCGCGCTGTCTGGAGCCGGTGGCTGTCAGGCTGGAGATTCGGTTCGACACAGAGATTGAGGCGGAGAACCGGGACTATATTGATGGATATAACCTGAATGTGGATCAGCTTGTCCATGACGAAGCGTTGCTGGTCTGGCCGGAGAGAACGCTCTGCCGGGAGGACTGTCGGGGATTGTGCGGCGTTTGCGGACAAAATCTGAACGAGGGTTCCTGCAATTGCGAACCCGCGGATTTGGATCCAAGAATGGCAAAAGTCCTTGATATTTTCAGCAAATTTAAGGAGGTGTGACCGATGGGTGCGATCTGTCCGAAAAACAAATCTTCCAAGTCGAGACGCGACAAGAGAAGGGCGAATTGGAAAATGTCTGTTCCGACGCTTGTGAAGTGCAGCAAATGCGGCGAGCTGATGCTTCCGCACAGGGTTTGCAAGGCATGCGGGACATACAACAAAAAAGAGATTATTGCGATGGACTAATTGAATGCAATGTAAGTAGGCATCTTTCATAAGATGCCTACTTTTCTGTTGATTTTTAGAAAGATGTCTAGTATATTAGGTATCAAAGGTGCAACATACCTCGCGGGAGGGCAGATATGGCTGAGACGGTTCGGGTCGTTGTCGACGCTATGGGCGGGGACAACGCCCCAGAGGAGATAGTGAAAGGCGCGGTTCAGGCGGTGAACCGGCATGAGAACATCCATGTGATCCTGACCGGGATCCGGGAGATCGTGGAGCGTGAATTGCAGAAGTACGACTATCCGTCTGACCGGATCGAGGTCGTGCACACGAGCATGGTGATCGAGACCGCGGAGCCTCCGGTCGCCGCGATCCGGACGAAGAAGGATTCTTCCATCGTCGTCGGGCTGACGATGGTCCGGCGCGAAGAGGCGGACGCGTTTGTCTCGGCGGGCAGCTCCGGCGCCGTGCTGGTGGGCGGACAGGCGATCGTCGGCAGGATACGGGGTATTGAGCGGCCGGCGCTGGCGCCGCTGATCCCCACGAAGGACGGCGTATCGCTCCTGATCGACTGCGGGGCGAACGTGGACGCGCGCTCGTCGCACCTCGTCCAGTTTGCCAAGATGGGATCCGTCTACATGGAGAATGTGATCGGCGTCAAGCGCCCGAGGGTCGGCATCGTCAACATCGGCGCGGAGGAGGAGAAGGGCAATGCCCTGGTGAAGGAGACGTTCCCGCTGCTCAAGGAGTGCGCGGACATTCACTTTATCGGGAGCGTCGAGGCAAGGGACATTCCCGCCGGCGTGTGCGATGTGATCGTCTGCGAGGCGTTTACGGGCAATGTGATCCTGAAATTATACGAAGGACTCGGCGCGACGCTGATCAGCAAGATCAAAGGCGGCATGATGTCCAGTCTGCGGTCGAAGATCGGGGCTCTTCTGGTCAAGCCGGCGCTGAAGGCTACCCTGAAATCATTTGACAGCAGCGAGTACGGCGGAGCGCCGCTGCTCGGGCTGAAGGGACTCGTCGTGAAGACGCACGGCAGCTCGACCGCGAAAGAGGTGGAGAATTCGATCTACCAATGTGTACAGTTCAAGGAACAGCGGATCGCCGAAAAGATCATGGAATATATTTAAGAAGGAGTGAAGGCTTGCTATGGAATTTGAAAAATTGCAGGGAATTATCGCGGAGGTTCTGAATGTGGACGCAGATGAGATCAGTCCGGAGACGACGTTTGTAGACGACCTTGGAGCTGACTCGCTTGACATTTTTCAGATCATTATGGGAATCGAGGAAGAGTTCGACATTGAGATCCCGAATGAAAAGGCAGAGAAGATCGTCTCTGTGGGAGACGCGGCGGAGGCAATCAAAAACGCGATCAACTAATGTTGAAAGTGGGGCTGCTGCGGAAGCACCGGCCCCATTTTCTTTTTATGGAGTGTGTACAGAATGGCTGGCTTTAATAGAAAGGAACTGGAACAGAAGATCGGATATGTGTTTCGCGACAAGGATATGCTGAAACAGGCGATGTGCCACAGCTCCTACGCGAATGAGCACAGACTGGGGCAGGTCCATGACAACGAGCGTCTGGAGTTTCTCGGGGACGCGGTGCTCGAGGTCGTCAGCAGCGATTTTCTCTACCATCGCTATCCGAAGATGGCGGAAGGTGAGCTCACCAAGCTGCGCGCAAGCATTGTGTGCGAGCCGACGCTTGCGCTGTGCGCAAAGGAGCTTGACCTGGGCAGCTATCTGATGCTGGGGAAGGGCGAGGAGCACACCGGGGGACGTCTGCGCAATTCCATCATTTCGGACGCGATGGAGGCGCTGATCGGTGCGATCTATCTGGACGGCGGATTTGAGGACGCGAAAAATTTTATCGAGCGTTTTGTACTGACGGACATTGAACACAAGAAATTGTTTTACGACAGCAAGACGATCCTGCAGGAGATCGTGCAGCGCGACCACCGGTCGGACGAGATCAATTATGTGATCACCGGCGAGGAGGGACCGGATCACGCGAAGATATTCCTGGTCGAGGTGCGGATCGGCGGTGTCGTGGAGGGCACCGGACGCGGAAGCACAAAGAAAGCGGCGGAACAGGAGGCGGCGTACCGTGCGATCGTCGCGTTGAAAGGGAAAATGTCTGATGTATCTGAAGAGCATTGAAGTACAGGGATTCAAATCATTTGCGAATAAGATCCTGTTTCAGTTCCACAATGGGATCACGGCGATCGTGGGACCGAACGGGAGCGGCAAGAGCAATGTGGCGGACGCGGTGCGCTGGGTGCTGGGCGAGCAGAGCGCGAAACAGCTGCGCGGCGCGAATATGCAGGACGTGATCTTTTCCGGCACGGAGACGAGGAAACCGCTCGGCTATGCCGCGGTGTCGATCACGCTGGACAATGCGGACCGTCAGCTCGCCGTGTCCTACGATGAAGTGACGGTGACGCGCCGGGTCTACCGCTCCGGGGAGAGCGAGTACCTGCTCAACGGGACGCAGGTGCGCCTACGGGACATCAACGAGATGTTTTACGATACCGGCATCGGCAAAGAGGGCTACTCGATCATCGGACAGGGACAGATCGACAAGATCTTAAGCGGCAAACCGGAGGACCGCAGGGAGCTCTTCGACGAGGCGGCGGGCATCGTGAAGTTCAAGCGCAGGAAACACGCGGCGCAGAAGAAACTGGAGGCGGAGCGCCAGAACCTGGTCCGCGTCAACGATATTCTTGCGGAGCTGACGAGGCAGCTCGGACCGCTCGCGAAACAGGCGGAGACCGCAAAAATCTACCTTCAGAAACGCGACGAGCTGAAGACCTGTGACGTCGGTCTTTTCCTGCTGGAGTACGAACGGCTCCGAAAAGAGCTCGAGGAGCTTGGCGGAAAGCAAAAGCTTGCGGAAGAACAGCTCGCGGGGACGCGCGCGGAGTACGAGAAGACGAGGCAGGATTATGAACAGCAGGAGGAAGAGCTGGAGCGGCTGGACGCGGCTCTGGTAGAGAAGAGGGAGGCCGTGGCGCAGGGGCAGCTGCGCAGACAGCAGTTCCAGAACCAGATCGAGCTTTTGCGCGAGCAGATCAACACGGCACATACCAGCGACGAACACCTGCAGAGCAGGATCGCCGCGATCGCGCAGCAGATGGAGGCGTATTCCGGGCAGGAGCGGGAGGCGCAGGGCGAGCTCGCGAAACTGCGGGACGAGCTCTCGGCGGTCAGCGAGGAGGAGCGTCAGGCGGAGAATGCCGCGCGGACGCTGCAGGAGGAGACGGAGCGCCTGGAGCAGCAGATCGAGCAGGGCAAGAGCGACATTATCAGTCTTTTGAATCAGCGCGCATCGGTGAAGGCGCGCATCCAGCGCTATGACACGATGCTGGAGCAGACGCAGATCCGCAGGGCGCAGCTTACGCAGGAGGCGCTGCGCTTGAAGAGCGAGAAGGCGGAGCACGACGAGCTGCGCCAGGATGTGGCGCAGGAATATGAGGAGGTCGAGCTGCGGATCGAGGCGCTGACGGCGAAGAGCGAAGAGGCGAACGAGCGCCTGTCCGTGTTCCAGCAGCAGCTGCAGGAGTACAACCGGCAGATCGAGGTGGAGCAGGCGGAATTCCACAGGGAATCCTCGCGCCTGGAGTCGCTGAAGAATATTGCGGAGCGCTATGACGGCTATGGGAACAGCATCCGGCGCGTGATGGAGCAGAAGGACAAAAATGCCGGGATCCTCGGCGTGGTCGCGGATCTCATCAAGGTCGAGAAAACATATGAGGTCGCGATCGAGACGGCGCTGGGCGGGAGCATTCAGAACATTGTGACGGATACGGAAGAGACGGCGAAACGTCAGATCGAGTTCCTGAAGAAAAATAAATTCGGCAGGGCGACTTTTCTGCCGCTTTCCGGAATTACCGCGAAGGACACGTTTTCCACACCGCAGGCGCTGAAGGAAAAGGGCGTGATCGGGCTTGCCTCTTCGCTTGTGAAGGCGGATCCGAAATACGAGGAGCTGGTACGGCAGCTGCTTGGTCGGACGGTCGTTGCGGACCACATCGACCAGGCGATCGCGTTGGCGCGGAAATACAGACATTCCCTGCGCATCGTGACGGTGGACGGGGAGCTTTTGAACCCGGGCGGAGCCATGTCCGGCGGCGCGTTTAAGAATTCCAGCAATCTGCTCGGCAGACGGCGGGAGATCGAAGAATTGGAAAAGCAGGTGCAGAGGCGGCAGGACATGCTTGCTGAGCTGCAGTCGCAGATCGACGAGAGCCGCGCGGCGCGCAATGCCCTGCGCGATGAGCTCGTGCGGCTGCGCGACGAGCTGCAGGAGGAGTACCTCGCGCAGAATACGGCAAGAATGAGGCTGGAGGAGCTCGACGAGAAGGGCGGCGCGGCGCAGCAGGATTACGAGCGCGTCCAGGGCGAGTCCGGCGAGATCGACCGGCAGGCAAAGGAGATCCGGGACAGCAGCGCGAAGGAACAGCAGGAGCTGACGCAGTCTGAGCAGATCGAGAAGGATACGCAGCAGAGTATCCTGAAATGGCAGGAGGAACTGGAAGAGAAACGCGCCGGGTACAGGGAGGCGCTTGCCGCGACGGAGGAGGTTCACCTGAAACGCTCCCAGCTCGCGCAGCAGGAGAGCTTTGTCGCGCAGAACATAAGCCGCATCGACCAGCAGAAGGAGCAGCTTGCCGAAGAGCGCTCCAGGTACGAGGAAGAGATCGCGGGCGCGGCAAAGAGCGTGGAAGAGAAGGAGTCCCAGATCGCGGCGATCGAAGAGGCGCTTGCGCAGTCAGGCGTTTCCGAGCAGCAGCTCCAGGAAGAGATTGTCCGGCTGACGCAGGAGAAGGACGAGAAGAGCGCGTCCCACAAAAAGTTTTTTGAGACGCGGGAGGAGCAGTCGGAACGGATCAGTCTTCTGGACCGTGAGAATTTCCGCCTGAACGCGCAGATGGAGAAGGCGGAAGGGCAGCGCGAGGCGCAGGTCAATTACATGTGGGAAGAGTACGGGCTGACCTACGGGGCGGCGAAGGAGCTCGGGACAGCGGAGAAGACGAGCGTGTCCGCCCTGAAGAAGAGCATTTCCGCCCTGAAAGGCGAGATTAAGGAGCTCGGCAATGTGAATGTCAACGCGATCGAGGATTACAAGGAGCTCTCGGAACGGCACACCTTCCTCTCGACCCAGCACGAAGATCTGCAGAAGGCGGAAGAGGCGCTGCTGAAGATCATCGAAGAGCTGGACAGCGGGATGCGCGCCCAGTTCAGGGAGCAGTTCGCGAAGATCCAGTCCGAGTTCGACAAGGCGTTCAAGGAGCTGTTCGGCGGAGGGCGCGGCACGCTGGAGCTGGTCGAGGAGGAAGATATCCTCGACGCGGGGATCCGCATCATCGCGCAGCCGCCGGGAAAGAAACTGCAGAATATGATGCAGCTTTCAGGCGGCGAGAAATCGCTGACGGCGATCGCGCTGCTCTTTGCGATCCAGAACCTCAAGCCGTCGCCGTTCTGTCTGCTCGATGAGATCGAGGCGGCGCTCGACGAGAGCAACGTGGAACGCTATGCGCGTTATCTGCATAAGTTGACAAAGAATACGCAATTTATTATTATTACACATAGAAGAGGCACGATGACCGCGGCGGACCGCCTGTACGGCATCACGATGCAGGAGAAGGGCGTTTCCGCGCTGGTGTCGGTGAATCTGGTCGAGAGCGATCTGGAGAATTGAGCGCATGTACCGCGGAGCATGGAAAAACATGATCCGGGCGTGGGCAGGCGGTCGACGGAGCCGATCGGCATGGGGCTGCGAATGGATGCCGGCAAGGGAATCCGGCGGATAAGAGGAGGTGTGACGGCATGGAAGAGAAGAAAGGCTTTTTTAAGCGCCTGGTAGAGGGACTCGCCAAGACGAGAGACAACATCGTATCGGGGATCGACGCGATCTTCAGCGGGTTTTCCAGCATTGACGATGATTTTTATGACGAGATCGAGGAGATCCTTGTCATGGGAGACATCGGGATCAACGCGACGACTTCCATTATTGATGAGCTCAAGCATAAGGTGAAGGAGCAGAACATCAAGGAGCCGTCCGAGTGCAAGCAGCTTTTGATCGACAGCATCAAGAGCCAGATGAACGTCGGCGAGACGGCGTATGAGTTCGAGAACCGGAAGTCGGTCGTGCTCGTGATCGGCGTCAACGGCGTCGGCAAGACGACGAGTGTGGGCAAGCTTGCCGGCAAGCTGAAGGATCAGGGCAGAAAGGTCGTGCTGGCGGCGGCGGACACGTTCCGCGCGGCGGCGGGCGAGCAGCTGAAGGAGTGGGCGGATCGAGCGGACGTAGAGATCATCAGCGGACAGGAGGGCTCCGACCCGGCGTCGGTGGTCTATGACGCGATCGCGGCGGCGAAGGCGAGGGACGCGGACGTCCTGCTGTGCGATACGGCGGGAAGGCTGCACAACAAAAAGAATCTGATGAATGAGCTGGGGAAGATCAACCGCATCATCGAGCGGGAGTACCCGGAGGCGTTCCGCGAGACGCTCGTGGTGCTGGACGGCACGACCGGGCAGAACGCGCTTTCGCAGGCGCGGGAGTTCAAGGAAGTGGCGGACATCACCGGCATTATCCTGACAAAGCTCGACGGCACGGCAAAGGGCGGCATCGCCGTGGCGATTCACGCGGAGCTCGGTATCCCGGTGAAGTATATCGGGGTCGGCGAGTCGATCGACGATCTGCAGAAGTTTGACGCGGACACATTTGTGAACGCACTGTTCAACCAGACGGAGAAATGATGTAGCAGACCGTGCAGATTTATCTGCAAAGGGCTGGGACATCATTTCGCGAGATGGGCGAACGCCCATCTCAGCCACAGACAGGAGCTGCGCAGCAGCGGATAGTTTCCGAAGGAAACGGTCTGTGGCTTGTCTGGTTGAATAAAGAAAAATAGAAGAGATAGAAAGAGGACATTTATATGCTTACATTGGACACATTTGAGGAAGCCTCGGCGTGCGTCAGGCGCGTGATCCAGGAGACGAAACTTGTATACAGCGAGTATTTCAGCGCGCAGACGGGCAACAAGGTCTATCTGAAGGCGGAGAATATGCAGGTGACGGGGGCGTACAAGATCCGCGGCGCCTACTACAAGATCAGCACGCTGACGGACGAGGAGCG
>CANQYP010000059.1 GCA_947628045.1 uncultured Lachnospiraceae bacterium
AGGAGGATGGCGACAAAATAAAGAGCAACCAGATTTTCCTGGACGGCTATATCTGCAAGACGCCGGTGTACCGCAGAACCCCGCTTGGGAGGGAGATCGCGGATATGCTGCTGGCGGTCAACCGTCCGTACGGGAAATCGGATTATATACCGTGCATCTGCTGGGGCAGGAACGCCCGTTTCACCTCCGGCTTTGAGGTAGGAGGACATGTGCAGGTGTGGGGGCGCATTCAGAGCAGGGAGTATGTGAAACGGCTGGACGACGACACGACGGAGCGGCGCATCGCGTATGAGGTGTCCGTGAGCAAGCTCGAATATTTAGAATAGGATTTGCATTCTAAGGAAAAATATAGTAATATGGAAAAGAACATTGCAAATACAAAAGCCACATGCGGGACGGTATCGGCGGCGTCGGCGGGGTAAGCGCGGCGGACGCCGCGGCGTGCGGCGGTGATGAGGTGCACGATGAGCGGACGATATATACATATTTTTTGTGGAACAGGGGTAGGGAAGACTTCCGCGGCGCTTGGCAAGGGCGTCCGCGCGGCTGCGGAAGGGAAGGAAGTTGTTCTGATCCAGTTTCTGAAGGAGCAGCAGTCCGGCGAGAGCATGGAGTTCTTCAAGCGGCTCGAGCCGGAGATCAAGCTGTTTCGTTTCCAGAGGTTTCCGGCGAACTATGAGAACCTGTCGGAGCGCGAGAAGGAGGACGAGATCCACAACATCAAAAACGGTCTGAATTTTGCCAAGAAGGTCCTCGTGACGGAGGAGGCGGACGTGGTGATCCTCGACGAGATCCTCGGGCTGACGGACAAGGGCATTGTGACGATCGAGGAGCTGCGCGGGCTGATCGACGCGGTCGGGGAGGGCACCGAGCTGTACCTGACCGGCACCAGCGAGTGCAGGGAGCTTTGGCAGTATGTTAACGAAGTGACGGAGCTGTCCACCTCGTACCGCGCAAAGAATGGGGAAGTATAGTCCGGCAGATTCTGGCGTTTCCGGTTTCGGTGCTGGCGTTTTTGGTTTCGGCGCTGAAATCGTTGACAATCCAATTGAATAATGATATAGTGTAAGAAATCTGGGCGATAGAGGTTGCGCGATTCATAAGTACGTGGCGGGATGTGTACGGGCACAGGAGAATGCCGCGGAAAGGGGAGAGCGCCGAAAGGGAATGGTTTCCGGGGGCTGTTCTCTTGGGCGTGCGGTGAAGAACCGCATGACTGTCATCGGGATGCGATGGAGAGCTATCTGGAGAGAGATTCTGCATGTTCTTTGGGGCTGTCTGTCGACAGCTCTTTTTATGCGTATACAGATTATTGATACGAAGAAGAAGGAGGATATGAATTATGGCTGTTTTTCAGGGGGCGGGTGTGGCGATCGTCACGCCGATGTATGAGAATGGGGACGTGAATTATGACGCGCTTGCGGAGCTTTTGGAGTATCAGATCGCGGAAGGGACGGATGCGATCATCATCTGCGGGACGACGGGGGAATCCGCCACGCTGACGATGGAGGAGCACTCGAAGGTGATCCGTTTCGCGGTCGAGAGGGTGGCGAAACGCATCCCGGTGATCGCGGGCACGGGCTCGAACTGCACGCAGACCGCGATCCAGCTCTCGCGGGAGGCGGAGAAGGACGGCGCGGACGCGCTGCTGCTCGTGACGCCGTACTACAACAAGGCGACACAGAACGGCTTGAAACAGCACTACACGAAGATCGCGGAGTCGGTGAGTCTGCCGATCATTCTGTACAACGTGCCGAGTAGGACCGGCTGCAACATTCTGCCGGAGACCGCCGCGTATCTTGTGAAGAACGTGAAGAATATCGTGGGTGTGAAGGAGGCGTCCGGCAACATCTCGCAGGTGGCGAAACTGATGAGCCTCGCGGGCGACGAGCTCGAGCTGTACTCCGGCAACGACGACCAGATCGTGCCGATCCTCTCGCTCGGCGGCAAAGGCGTGATCTCGGTGCTCTCGAACATCGCGCCGCGGCAGACGCATGAGATCGTGGCGTCCTACCTGGCGGGCGACGTGAAGAAGAGCTGCGAGCTGCAGCTTGCGGCGATCGAGCTGGTGGACGCGCTGTTCTGCGAGGTCAACCCGATCCCGGTCAAGAAGGCGCTGAACCTGATGGGCAAAAACGCCGGTCCGCTGCGCAGCCCGCTCTCCGAGATGGAGGAGGCGAACGCGAAACGGCTCGAGACGGCGATGCGGAATTACGGAATCCTTTGATGGAACCTATAAAACAATTGGGAAGAGGATGAGAGAATGACAAGAATCATTATGAGCGGCTGCAACGGCTACATGGGCCGCGTGGTGACGGATATCGTGGCGGCGGACGAGGACGCGCGGATCGTGGCGGGCATCGACCTGGAGGACAAGGGCGACAAGGACTACCCGGTGTTTACGAACATCGCGGACTGCGGCGTCGAGGCGGACGTCGTGATCGATTTTTCCGCGCCGGGCGCGCTGGATTCCCTGCTCGCGTACTGCACGGAGAAACAGGTGGCGGCGGTGTTCTGCACGACCGGCTACACGCAGGAGCAGATGGAGCAGATCCGCGCGGCGGGGGCGAAGACGGCGGTCATGAAGTCCGCGAACATGTCGCTGGGCATCAACATGCTGCTGAAACTCGTGCAGGAGGCGGCAAAGCTGCTGGCTCCGGCGGGGTTTGACATGGAGATCGTGGAGAAACACCACAACCGCAAGGTGGATGCGCCGAGCGGGACGGCGCTCGCGCTGGCGGACAGCCTGAACGAGGCGCTGGACAATCAGTACGAATACATCTACGACAGGAGCGGGCGCAGACAGAGCCGGGATAAGAAGGAGATCGGCATCAGCGCGGTGCGCGGCGGGAACATCGTCGGAGAACATGAGGTGATCTTCGCCGGTTTCGACGAGGTGATCGAGTTCAGGCACACGGCGTACTCGCGCGGCGTGTTCGCGAAGGGCGCGGTGCAGGCGGCGAAGTACCTCACGGGCAAACCCGCCGGGATCTATGACATGGCGGATGTGATTTCTCTATAGATATTATAAAGAAACGTCCTGTCCGTGCGGCGTACCGGATTATACAACGATGTAAGAAGAGGAGATTATTATGAAAAAAGTTGTGAAGTTTGGCGGGAGCTCGCTCGCGAACGCGGAGCAGTTCCGCAAGGTCGCGGAGATCATCCACGCGGACAAGGGGCGCAGGTATGTGGTGCCGTCCGCGCCGGGCAAGCGCTTTTCCGACGACACCAAGGTGACGGATATGCTCTACGACTGCTACCAGTCGGCGGGCGATGAGAAGGCGCTGGAGCAGAAGATGGAGGCGATCGCGCAGCGCTATCAGGAGATCATCGAGGGTCTGTGCCTGGAGCTTTCGCTGGAGGACGAGTTTTCCAAGATGAAGGAGGCGTTCGCCGCGCAGGCGGGCAGCGATTACGCGGCGTCCCGCGGGGAATACTTAAACGGCATCATCATGGCGGCGTATCTGGAATATGAATTCATCGACGCGGCGGAGGTGATCCGCTTTGACGAGGACGGCGAATTTGACGCCGAGACGACGAACGCGATCCTGAGCAGACGGCTCGAGACCGTGGAGCGCGCGGTCGTGCCGGGATTCTACGGGGCGTACGAGGACGGCAGGATCAAGACCTTCTCGCGCGGGGGCTCCGACATCACCGGCTCGATCGTGGCGCGCGCCGTGCACGCCGATCTCTACGAGAACTGGACGGACGTGTCCGGTTTCCTCGTGACGGATCCGCACATCGTCGAGGATCCGGAGACGATCGAGACGATCACCTACCGCGAACTTCGCGAGCTGTCCTACATGGGGGCGACCGTGCTGCACGCGGACGCGATCTTCCCGCTGCGCAAGGAAGGCATCCCGATTAACATCAAGAACACGAACCGTCCGCAGGACGCGGGCACGCTGATCGTGGAGAACACCTGCCGCCAGCCGAAGTATACGATCACCGGCATTGCGGGCAAGAAGGGATTCTGCGCGATCAACATCGAGAAGGACATGATGAACTCGGAGATCGGTTTCGGGCGCAGGGTGCTGCAGGTGTTCGAGGAGAACGGCATTTCCTTCGAGCACACGCCGTCCGGCATCGACACCTTTACCGTGATCGTGCACCAGACGGAGTTCATGGAGAAGGAACAGAGCGTGATCTCCGGGCTGCACCGCGCGGTCGAGCCGGACACGATCGACCTCGAATCCGACCTTGCGCTGATCGCGGTCGTGGGACGCGGGATGCGCCAGATGCGCGGAACCGCGGCGCGGATCTTCGCGGCGCTCTCCCATGCGCACATTAACGTCAAGATGATCGACCAGGGCTCCAGCGAGCTGAACATCATCATCGGCGTGAAGAACGACGATTTTGAGCGCGCCGTGCAGGCAATCTACGACATCTTCGTGCTGACGCATCTGTAAAGCGGGTGTGCGCAGCAGACCGCCTCATTTTTGAATATTTATACAATGTGTGAACGAACCACAGGAGGTTTTTCCTGGGGTTCGTTTTTTCATGCAGAAGAAACGGAGAGACGGGGCGGCTGAAAATCGGCTTTTTGGGAGGATTGCATAAAAAAAGAACAGAAGAAATGAAAAATCATGTTGAAATACACGGAGAATTGCGTTATATTTATTAGAGAAATTGCTGTGGGAAACATGCGGACAGCAGTGGGGGAATTATGAGGAGTGCCGACAGTATGGGGAAGAGACGTAAAATCTGCACAGCGCTTATGGCGGCGTGCGCGGCGGCTGTCCTGACAGCGGGCTGCATGACGGCAGGCGCAAAGGAGACAGACGAGGGCGCGGCTGAGAAAGCGGCGGTCGGGGACGTGACCGGGGAAACAGCCGCAGTCGACGGGACGGTCTATGAGGCGGAGGATGCGCGTTTTTCCGGCAATGTACATATCGAATCACAACTCTCGGGTTATTCTGGCGACGGCTACGCGGCGGGCTTTCAGGAAGACGGCGACGCGTGCAGCTTTTCCGTCTCCGTATCGGAAGACGGTTTCTACGATCTCCATTTTATCAGCGCCGCGCAGGGCGGCTACAAAGAGAATTATGTGAGCGCGGACGGTGAGAATCTGGGCACAGTCAGTGTTTCCGACGGTTCGTTCGTCGATTCTGTGCTGTCGAGGGTGTATTTATCCGCGGGTGAACATGAAATAGCGATCTCAAAATTCTGGGGGTGGATCTGTTTGGACAAGCTGGTCGTACAGGAGGCGGAGCCTCTGGATGCGTCAATCTATCAGGTCAGTGCATCTTTATGCAATCCAAATGCAAGCGAGAGCGCCAGGCGGCTGATGAGCTATCTGGCGGACAACTATGGGAAACATATTATTTCCGGTCAGTATTCGGGCAGCGGGCGGTACGGCAAGGAGTTTACCGTCCTCAAGCGCGAGACGGAGAAGGAGCCGGCGATCCTGGGGCTTGACTTCATTGAGTATTCGCCGTCGCGCGTGGCGAACGGCAGCACCCCGAAGACGACCGAATACGCGATTGATTTCTGGGAGAACGGCGGGATCGTCACCTTCTGCTGGCATTGGAACCCACCCGAGAAATATCTGACGAAGGAATGGTACCGCGGTTTCTATACGGACAGCACGGACATCGACCTCGCGGCGATCATGGACGGGGAGGACGAGGAGGGATATCAGCTGCTGATGGAGGACATCGACGCGATCGCGAAACAGCTGCAGACCCTGCAGGAGGCGGATGTGCCGATCCTGTGGCGCCCGCTCCACGAGGCGAGCGGCGGCTGGTTCTGGTGGGGCGCGTCCGGCGCGGAGGCGTACAAGAAACTCTATCTCCTGCTCTACGACAAGCTGACGAACGAGTACGGGCTGAACAATCTGATCTGGGTATGGAACGGACAGGACGCCGACTGGTATCCGGGCGATGAGTACGTGGACATCATCGGCGAGGATCTCTATCCCGGCGAGCACGTGTACACCCCGCAGACAGACAAATACCTGCAGGCGGTTCATTACACGGACGCGGACAAGATGGTGGTCATGTCGGAGAACGGCTGCGTCTTCGATCCGGAGCTTGCGGTGCGCGACGGTGCGATGTGGGGATTCTTCTGCACCTGGGAGGGAGAGTTTGTGGCGAAGAACACCGCCATATTTGCCTACAGCGACCAGTACACGGAGACCGAGATGCTGAAAAAGGCATATGACAGCGATGTGGTGGTCACGCTGGACGAGCTGCCGGATCTTCGCAGCTACCCGATCCGGGAGTGAGCGGGGGTACGCATGAAGACGATCCGAAAATTTTTTGCGTGGGACGGGAGCCTGATGCAGTTTCTGCACAGGATGGGAGAGCTGATCCTGGTGAACATCGCGTTTGTGCTGTGCTGTCTGCCGCTTGTCACCATCGGTTCTTCCGTGACTTCCTTTTACTATACGGTGATCAAGAGCATTCGCAGGGAGCGGGGCAATCCGCTGCAGGAGTTTTTCGGCTCCATGAAACGGACGCTGGGAAACGGCTGTATCGTGACGGTGGCATCGGCGCTGATCCTCGGGGTCCTGTACATCGGCGCCCGCCAGCAGCTGGATGCGGGGAACCGCCATCTGGCGGCGGTCTATGTGGGGCTGATCGTCCTGTGCGTCTGTGTGCTGGTGAATCTTTTTCCGGTGATGTCGCGCTTTTCCCTGAGATTGCCGGGACTTTTGAAACTGTCCTTCGTGATGGGAATCCGTTTCCTGCCGGTGACGGTCTTCACGGCGCTCGGCACGGCGGTGGTCGGCTGGCTTTTGTTTTTTATCCTGCCGGTGCCCTGCATCGTGATCCTGCCGGGATGCTGGTGCTATGTGGTGACCTTTTTTATGGAAAAGGCGCTGCTTGCGTACATGCCGAAACCCGAGCCGGACGAGGACGCGTGGTACTATGAAGATAGAAAGTAAGTAGAAAAACTCCATTCATGGTGTGAATGGTAACAAGATCATATAGATTGCGGAGGTAGAGAATGAGGCGAAACAAGTGGCAGAGAAAAGCCATACCGGCGATCCTGGCAGCAGGTCTGGTGCTCACGTTGCCGGGTCTTGTCATGGCGACGGATCCGGAGAGCGAGACGGAAACGGTCAGCGAGGCGGAAACTGCAAGTGAGACAGAGGTTCTTAGCGAGGCTGAATCCGAGAGCGAGACAGAGGCTGCCAGCGAGGTCGAATCTGAGAGCGAAACGGAGGCGCTGCCGGGGAGCGGGGTCAGTATGGACGAGTACGACCGGATCGTCAGCTTTTACTCGGTGGACGATTCTATCCCTTCCTATAAGGAGTATGTGCAGCAGTTCGATCCGTCTTATCCGTCCGCGGAGGTGACCGTGGGCGCTGCCGGGCTTGTGCGCTACGAGGAGGAAGGCGAACAGAAGGAGCCGGAGCTCTACACGGACTATATGGGCGCGGAGGGCGACAGCATCTACACGACGGAGGACTCCCTGGCCGAGTTTGAGATCGAGGTGCCCGAGGCAGGTTTTTACGATCTTTCTCTGGAATACTACCCGGTCGAGGGCAAGAACTCCGACATCGAGCGCAGCATTTTCATAGACGGGAGCCTTCCGTATAAGGAGCTTGCCCTGATCTCGTTTCAACGCATCTGGAAGTACGACATGGAGCGGGGGAGCAATGAGAACGGTTCGGCGTCCTACGAGTGGGAGCGCGACAACCAGGGCAACGAGTCCCGCCCGAGTATGGTGGAGGAGCCGGAGTGGCAGACGGAGCCGGTGTACGACAGCGACGGCTATATCACGGATCCGCTGTCCTTCTATCTCTCAGAGGGCAGGCATGTCGTCTCCCTGATGTCCCTGCGTGAGCCGGTGCTCATCCATTCCCTGACCTTCAGCAATCAGGCGGCGACGAAACCGTATGCCGAAGTAAAGGCAGAGCAGGACGCGGCGGGCGCGAAGGACACGAGCGGGCAGCTCGTCACGATCGAGGGCGAGAACGCCACACGTTCGTCGTCGCAGATGCTCTATCCGATTCAGGACCAGTCGTCTCCGGCGGTCTCCCCGTCGAGCGCGAAGGAGCTGCTGAACAATACGATCGGCGGCAATTCCTGGCGTCTGGTCGGTCAGTGGATCGAGTGGGATTTCGACGTGCAGGAGACCGGATATTACAATATTTCCTTATACGACAGCCAGAATTTTGTGCGCGGCATTTACGTCTCCCGGAAGATCCTGCTCGACGGGAAGGTGCCGTTCTCGGAGCTGGAGGCGTACGGTTTCAAATACGGGCAGAGCTGGAGAGAGGACGTGCTGCAGGATGAGGAAGGAGATCCGTACTCCTTCTATCTGGAGGAAGGTCACCACACCCTGCGCATGGAAGTGGTGCTCGGTGATTTCTCGAACATCATCAGCGAGGTGCAGGACTGTGTGCAGCAGCTCAACGGCATTTACCGCGAGATCATCAAGATCACCGGCGTGAAGCCGGATACCTACCGCGATTACCAGATCGAGCGCACACTGCCGGGGCTGAACGGCGAGCTCACAGCGGTGCACGACCAGCTCGACGAGGCGATCACGAGCCTGGAGCAGCTCACCGGGAAAAATTCCGACAAGCTGACGGTGCTGTTGACGATGCGCGACCAGCTCGAGGATCTGATCGAGGACGGCGACTATTTCGTGCGCGTCATCAACGCCTACAAGATCAACGTGCGCGCCTGCGGCAACTGGATCAGCCAGGTGATCGCGCAGCCGCTGGCGGTGGACCGCATCAACGTCTACTCGCCGGATCAGGAGGTGAAGTACGCGCATACCTCGTTCCTGGACAAGGCGGGCTATGAGTGCAGGAGACTGTTCTATTCGTTCATCATTGACTACAACCAGATCGGAAACGTGTCCAAGGACGCGGGTGAGACGATCACCCTCTGGATCGGTACCGGCCGTGACCAGGCGAACGTCATCAAGCGGATGATCGACGAGACCTTCACGAACAAAACAGGCGTGAACGTGAACGTACAGCTGGTCGACATGAGCACGCTGCTGCGCGCCGAGCTGGCGGGCGAGGGACCGGACGTGGCGATCCAGGTGACGAATACGACCGGGCAGATCGTGGCGCAGACCACGGGCGTGACGGCGCTGCCGAACGGCAACGACACGCCGGTCAACTACGGCATCCGCAACGCCGTGCTGGATCTGAGCCAGTTCGACGATCTCGAGGAGGTCACAAAGCGTTTTTCGGAGGCGGCGATGGAGCCCTTCCAGTTTGATGGGGCGACTTACGCGCTGCCGGAGACCCTGACCTTCCCGGTCATGTTCTACCGCAAGGATATCCTGGCGGAGCTCGGCATGGAGATCCCGAAGACCTGGGACGACGTGAAGGTGGCGATGACCGTCCTCGCGAAGAACCAGATGGAGTTCGGCATGCTGCCGAGCGAGCAGATCTTCGCGATGCTGCTCTACCAGAACGATGGCGCCTACTACACGGAGGGCGGCGAGCGCTCGGCGCTGGATTCCGACATCGCGGTCAACACCTTCAAGGATTACTGTGAATTCTACACGGATTATAAACTGGACAAAGAGACGAGCGTGGAGGAGCGCTTCCGCACCGGCGAATGTCCGATCATCATCGCGGACTACACGATCTACAACAATCTGGTCGTCTCCGCGCCGGACATCGCGGGACTGTGGGATTTCGCCCCGGTTCCGGGCACGGTGAAAGAGGACGGCAGCGTCGACCGCAGCACGGGCAGTACGGGGCTTGCCTGCATGATCATGGCGGACACCAAGGCTCCGGACGCGTGCTGGGAGTTCCTGAAGTGGTGGACCTCGGCGGACGTCCAGACGCAGTACGGCAGGGAGATGGAGAGCCTGATGGGGAGCGCGGCGCGTGTGCCGACCGCGAACCTGGAGGCATTTGGCAATATGCCCTGGCCGCTGGACGACTACCGCGCGCTGGAGGAGGCGTTCGAGTGGGTGCGGGGCATCCCGCAGGTGCCGGGCGGCTACTACTCGTGGCGAAACGTGAACAACGCGTTCTACACGGTGACGACGGAGACAGACACCGCGTCGCCGAGAGAGGAACTGATGGACAAGGTCATCTACATCGACGCCGAGATCAGCCACAAACGGCAGGAGCTCGGGCTGTCGGTCGCACAGTAGAAGGGAGGGAGAGAGTGTTATGGCAGAACAGACGTCTGTAAAAAAGAGCGTAAAGAAACAGAACAGCCTGGGATACCGCATCCGGCGCAACAAGGTCTGCTACTTCATGATGGCGCCGTACTTTATCCTGTTTTTCTTCTTCACGGTGCTGCCGGTGGTGATCTCCATCGCCCTGAGCTTTACCTATTTCAACATGCTGGAGTTCCCGACCTTCGTCGGCTGGCAGAACTACATCAAGCTGTTCCTGGAGGACGACATCTTCCTGATCTCGCTGAAGAACACGCTGATTTTCGCGGTGGTCACAGGTCCGATCAGCTATATCCTCTGCCTGCTGTTCGCGTGGATCATCAATGAATTTTCCGGGAAGGTGAGGGCTTTCCTGACCCTGATCTTCTACGCGCCGAGCATCTGCGGCAACGCTTACATGGTCTGGAACCTGATCCTCACCGGCGACCGTTACGGCTACCTGAACGGTATCCTCATCAAGCTCGGCATCCTGGACGAGGCGATCCTCTGGATGAAGACCGAGAAGTACGTGCTGCCGGTGCTGATCGTCGTGCAGCTGTGGCTCTCGCTCGGAACCGGTTTCCTCTCGTTCATCGCCGGTCTGCAGACCGTGGACAAGACGCTCTTCGAGGCGGCGGCATTGGACGGCGTGAAGAACCGCTGGCAGGAGCTGTGGTACGTCACGCTGCCGGCGATGAAACCGCAGCTGATGTTCGGCGCGGTCATGCAGATCACGCAGTCGTTTGCCGTGGCGGACATTTCTATTCAGCTCGCCGGAAACCCGTCCGTGAACTACGCGGGCGCCACCGTGGTCACGCACCTGCTGGACTACGGTTCCACCCGTTTCGATATGGGCTACGCATCCGCCATCGCGACGGTGCTGTTCCTGCTGATGGTCGGCACCAATAAGCTGGTGCAGAGAATGTTAAGGAGGGTTGGCGAATAATGGAGAAAAAGAGACGTCGGCTTTTCCGAAGAAAGCCCAGGAAACTGAACCGTTCCATGGCGGGCAACGGCATCATGTTCTTCATCATGTTCGTCTGCGGCATCTTCATGGCGCTGCCGCTGGTGATGATCATCAACAACGCCCTGAAACCTCTGGACGAGCTGTTCCAGTTCCCGCCGAAGATCTTTGTGCGCAACCCGACGCTGGAGAATTTCACCGACCTGTTCGTGCTGATGAACAATTCCTGGGTGCCGTTCTCCCGCTACATACTGAACACGATCATCATCACGGGCGGCGGCATGGTGGGACACGTGATCTGCGCGTCCCTGGCGGCGTACCCGCTGGCGAAACACAATTTCCCGGGCAAGAACCTGCTGTTTTCCATGGTCGTGCTCTCGATGATGTTCTCGTGGACGGTCACGCAGATCCCGCAGTACATCATTATCAGCTGGCTGCACATCAACAACACCTACGCGGCGCTGGTGCTCCCCGCCTTTTCCTTCGGCATGGGGCTCTACCTGATGAAACAGTTCATGGAGCAGCTCCCCGACGCCCTGATGGAGTCGGCGCGTCTGGACGGCGCATCCGAGTGGCGCATTTTCTGGACGATCGTGATGCCGAACGTCAAGCCGGCATGGCTGACGCTGGCGATCTTCCAGTTCCAGCAGATGTGGGGCAACACGGGCGGACTGTTCCTGCGAAGTGAGGAACTCAAGCCCCTGCAGTATTCCCTGCAGCAGATCACCGCGGGCGGCACGGCGCGAGCCGGCGCGGCGGCGGCGGTCACCTTCATCATTGCGGCGGTGCCGATCACGTTTTTCCTGATCTGCCAGAGCAGCGTGCTGGAGACCATGACCACGTCCGGTATGAAGGACTGAGAAGGAGGGCGGTATGAGAAGACAAAAAAGATTTGTTCGTTTGGCTGCCTCTCTGGCGGCGGCTCTTCTGGCGGCGGCACCCTGTATCTCCGCCGGGGCAAAGGACCTTCCTTACGACACTTATACCTACGACTATCGTGAGAATGTAATGCTCACGCCCGCGCCCTATGTGCCGAACGGCAGGATCACCGGGCAGACGGCGGGCACCACAGATTTCAGGGAGCCGCAGGATCTCTGCGTGGCGCCGGACGGGCTTGTCTACGTGGCGGACACCGGCAACAACCGCATCGTCGTGCTGAGCAGGGATATGTCGGAGACGATTCGCGTGATCGACTCCTTCGAGCGTGACGGGGTGGACGATACGTTCAACGCGCCCTACGGCGTGTGCGTCTCCGAGAACGAGCAGCTCTACGTAGCGGATTCCAACAACAAGCGCGTGGTCGTGCTCACCCCGGAGGGGGAATTCGTGAAGATCATCGACAACCCGCAGTCGGAGGTCCTTGAGGACGATTTCGACTTTGTTCCCCTGAAGGTGACCGTGGACTACGCGGACCGTGTGTACGTGATCGCGCGGAACGCCTTCGAGGGCATTTTGGTGTTTGAGAACACCGGCGATTTCACCGGCTACTTCGGTACGATCAAGGTAAAGATCACGCTCTGGGAGAAGTTCTGGCGCAGGCTCGCCAGCAAGGAGGAGCGCTCGAAACAGCAGCTGTTCATTCCCACCGAGTTTACCGGCATCGACATCGACAGCGACGGCTTTGTGTACGCGTCCAACCTGGACTCGGAGGGCATACAGGGCATACGGCGCCTGAATCCGAGCGGAGAGGACGTCATCCAGAAGGGTGAGAACGGAAACTTAGGCGGAGACCTCTGGGGCAGCGTCTACGGCACCTACAGCGGTCCGTCGGAGTTCACTGACGTGGTCTACCGCGACAAGGGCATCTACTCGCTGCTCGACCGCAAGAGGGGGCGCATCTTCACCTACGATAAGGAGGGCAACCTGCTCTACGTGTTCGGCGGGCTCGGGAGCCAGGAGGGCACGTTCAACACCCCGGTGGCGATCGAGGCGGTGGACGACCAGATCATTGTGCTCGACGCGTACCACGGCGCGATCCTCAAATTTGCCGCGACGGAGTACGGCTCCCTCATCGACGAGGCGGTCGGGCTGCGCTATGACGGCGACGAGAAACAGGCGATCGGCATCTGGGAGCAGGTGCTCAAGCTCAATGAGAACAATGAGCTCGCGAACAGCGGCATCGGCAAGGCGTACCTGACGGCGGGCGACAACGCGAAGGCGATGAAATACCTGAAACTGGGCATGAACCGCAAATACTATTCGATCGCCTGGCAGCGCTACCGCAACGAGCTGCTCGCCCAGAGCATCGGAGGGATCATGACGGTCGTGTTCGTGCTGATCGCGGTCTTTGTCGTCCTCTCCCAGATACGGAAAAGAAAAGGAAAAGCGAAGAGGAAGGAGGGCTTGCTATGATAAAGGAATTGTTCTCGCTCGACAAATGGAAATACGCCTTTTACACGGTGAGCCATCCGATGGACGCTTACTACGAGATCCGCCACCGCGACCGCGGCAGCGTGCCCGTGGCGATCGTGCTGGTGATCCTGTTTTCCTTAAGCTTTTCCATCAACCGCATGTCGGCGAGCTTTGTGGTGAACGACGTGGATCCGCTGGACGTGAACGCGTTCACGGAGCTGATCGCCGTGCTGCTTTTGTACCTGCTGATCTGTGTGGGCAACTGGTCCATCACTTGCCTGATGGAGGGCGAGGGACGCTTAAAGGATATCGCGATCGCGGTCGGCTATGCGCTGATCCCGATGATCGTGTGTTTTAACATCGGCACGATCTTCAGTCAGTTCGTCTCCCTCGAGGAGGGCGCGTTCTACTGGATCATCATCGCGCTTGGCATTGCCTACGGGCTCATCATGATGTTGATGGGGATCATGATCGTGCACAACTACACGCTGGCGAAGACGCTGGTGACGGTGCTGCTCACCTTCGTCGCGGTGTTTATCATCATCTTTGTGGTACTGTTGTTCGTCAATTTGATCAATCAGGTGTACAGTTTCTTTTACAGCATCTATCAGGAACTGATGTACCGGGCATAGGAGGGGGACGAAATGCGTACAAGAAAAAAAGTCGTGATCGCGTTTGTGATCCTCGTCCTGGCGGCGGTTGCGGGCTGGTTCGGCTGGTGGTTTTACCGCTACCATTTCTACAATGAATACAGGAAAGCCCTTTCTTCCTATGAGTACGAGGAGGGCGGATCCTTCACCCCGCTCGCGGATGAGGAGAGCGACGTGAAGGGTATGAAACTCGCGGCGCAGAACGAGATCCTGAAACTCTACGCGAACACGGAGACCGGAGAGGTGGCGGTGGTCGACAAGCGCAACGGGCAGATTAGTTATTCGAATCCGCCGGATGCGGACTCCGACGCGGTGGCGAGCGGCACGAACAAGAGCTTTCTGAAGTCGCAGCTGATCGTGGATTATTTCAACACCTCCCGGACGGAGGGAACGCTGGATTCCTACAGCTACTGCACGGAGAAGGAAGACCAGCTCGCGGTGGAGGGGATCGAGAACGGGATCCGTTTCCTCTACACGATCGGCGACATGTCGAACAAGACCGGCATCGTGCCGCAGTACATCAGCGCCGAGACGCTCGACAATGTGCTGGCGGCGCTCTCCGAGGACGACGCGGCTTTCGTGAAGAAAAAATACACGGACAGTGACGTGGCGGAGAACTACAGGGAGCTGCTCCCGTCCGCCGCAAAGGGCGCGTCGCAGCTGCGCAAGCTGAACAAATACTTCGAGGAGGCAGGTTTCACGAACGAGGATTACCTGCGCGAGATGGAGAATTCCGGCGTGGAGGGCGCGGTGCCGATTTCCTTTGAGATCCCGCTGGAATACCGCTTAAACGGCGACGCGGTGGACGTGTCGATCCCGATGAGCCAGGTGGTGGAGAACGGCGGGGGCGCGATCTTCCGCATCCAGCTGCTGCGCTATTTCGGCGCGGCGGGCAAGGACGAGGAGGGCTATATGCTCGTCCCGAACGGCTCCGGCTCCCTGATCTACTTCAACAACGGAAAGACCACGGCGGACAACTACTCCGAGTACATGTACGGCATCGATCCGCTCGCCGCGGAGTACACGGTGCTGGAGAACACGGAGAACCCCAAGCTGGCGCTGTACGGACTGTTC
>CANQYP010000060.1 GCA_947628045.1 uncultured Lachnospiraceae bacterium
GCAGGGAATCCAGGTTGCCGACTTTGATGACCGGCTCCTGCAATCCTGCCTCGATCATCGCCACCTGCTTGGCAAAAGTGCTCTCATGGAACACATCACCACGCCGGGGTCCCGTGTGCGTGAACATACGGGTCGTCATAACCTTCATGCCGTATGCCTCGGCATAAAATCTTCCCACAAGGTCAGTCCCCACCTTGGAAATGGCATAGGGTGACGCGGGCTGGAAACAGCACTCCTCATCGATGGGCAGCTTGTCCGCCGTGACCCGACCAAACACTTCGCTGGAAGCACACACATGAATCACCGGATCCAGACCGCACTGCCTTACAGACTCCAGCAGACGACAGGTGCCAAGGATATTGGTCCCTAACGTGTCGATGGGTGCGGTGAAGCTGGTCTGGGGATAACTCTGAGCCGCCAGATGAAAGATGTAATCCGGCTTCACCTTATTCAACACTGTCATCAGACTAACCATATCGTTCAGGTTGCCATATTCCACAAATACCCGGTCATGGGTATTGATGCGATCCATCAGATGCATGATGTTGTCCAGCGGGCTGCGCCAGCGCTGCATCCCATAGACATCCCAGTCCGTATGCTCCAGTATATAGTCCGCAAGATGTGATCCCACCATGCCGGTCATGCCCGTAATCAAAGCTCTTTTTCTCATATATCTACCATCTCCTTCGCTCTGTGTTTGACATCGTACTCCTCCGGACGATAGTAAAGAATCTCCGTTCCCGTGTCTTCAAATCTGTATGGGACGTAGAGCAGATTTTCCAGCGCAGCTCTCACATCCTCCTGATACACCTCGGGAACATAAAAGAGAAAGAATCCCCCGCCCCCGGCTCCTAACAGTTTCCCGCCCAGAGCACCATTCCGCAGGGCAGTCTGATAGATTCCGTCCAGCGTGTCCGTACTTACCTTCCTGGTGATTCCGCGTTTTATCCGCCAGGCTTCATTAAGAAGACGACCAAAATCGTCCAGATCTCCATGTCGATCCGACAATATTGCCTCCCCTTCATCTACCAGTCGGAGCATTTCCTGCAGTTCCTCTGTTTTGCTCCGTGTCGCGATCACCTGTTCCCTGGCGATCACGCTGGACACTCTGGAGAATCCGGTAAAGAAAAGCATCAGATTTCGATTCAGGATCGCTTTCCGCTCCGGCTCAATGATGATTGGCTTTACCTCAAAGCCACCCGGAAAGAAATTGATACGGTTCAAACCTCCGTAAGTAACCGCAATCTGATCCTGCCAGCCGCCGCTTTCACCGCACAGCTCTCTCTCCAAGCAAATCGCCTCCAGAGACAATTCCTTCTTGCTGATAAAATGCCCTTTCAGCGCGTGAAACGCCTGAAGCAGCCCTACCGCAAAACTGCTGCTGCTGCCCAATCCGCTTCGGGCAGGCAGATCAGCGTCATAATTTATACTCAACTCATCCATATCCAGCATTTTCATGGCATTTCGCACCATGGGATGCTCCAGCTCCTCAACGGTCCTCGTTTTCTCTATACGGGAATACGTCAGTTGGTTCCGATACTCGAAAAAACGAGGCAAATGCCGGACGCTCACATAGCAGAATTTATCAAAGGTCGTAGATATGACGCTTCCCCCATGTCTGCTGAAAAATGATTCATAATCTGTGCCTCCGCCCAGGAAGGACATTCGGAACGGTGTCTTTGTGTAGATCATCGTTTGCCCACCTTAATAACAAATTTCTCTGCGCCGGCAGCCTATGCATATCATTAGGATCTGTATTTGTGCCGGTTTTCCAGATAATCCAGATAGGTCTGCCGAATGCCATCTTTCAAAGCGATTTTAGGTCGCCATCCCATGTTGAACAGTCGGGTGCTGTCTGCAATCTTGCGAGGGGTTCCATCCGGTTTGGTGGTATCCCACACGATCTCGCCGTGGAAACCGGTTATCTCCGCAAGAATACCTACCAATTCCCCAATGGTGATATCTTTTCCAAAGCCCACATTCACAGTCTCTCTCGCGTACGGATCCTCTTTTTTCAGTTTATTCGCATCATAATGCTCCATCAGAAATACGCAGGCATCCGCCATATCGTCCGTATGGAGAAACTCTCTGTAGGCAGTTCCCGTACCCCATACAGTAACGGCTGGAGAATCGTTCTCCACCGCCTCCACAAACTTGCGAAGAAGCGACGGCATCACATGACCGTTTTCCAGATCATAATTGTCGCCGGGTCCATACAGATTAGCAGGCAGACAGGAAATATAGTTGGTTCCGTACTGACGGTTATATGCCTCGCACAGTTCAATACCTGCCAATTTCGCCATGGCATATGGTCGGTTGGTAGGCTCAAGCGAACCTGTCAACAGATATTCTTCCTTCAGAGGCATAGGCGCTTCTCTCGGATAGATACAAGCACTTGCCATAAACATCAGCTTTTTCACGTTGTTCTTGAAAGCCGCATGGATCACGTTGCTTTCCATTTGAAGATTGCGAATGATAAAATCAGCTGGATACGTGTTGTTTGCATAGATCCCACCTACCTTTGCCGCGCACATGAACACATAATCCGGCTTTTCCTCAGCGAAAAATGCCTCGGTATCCGCCTGTCGGGTCAGATCCAATTCGGATGAACGCCTACCCACGATATTGGTATATCCTTTTTCTCTCAGTTTCCGCACAATGGCGGAACCCACCATCCCGCCGTGTCCGGCCACATAGATTTTTCCGTCTGTTTTCATGGTGTACCATTCTCCTTTTTCTTTTCCTTCAGAATATTTTCTCTGCGCATGAACCGAACCCTAAAGGCTGGGCGCAAATATTTGAATGTGGCAAAAAATGAGTTCTGCGACTCACCCTCCTGACGAGCCACC
Organism: uncultured Lachnospiraceae bacterium; assembly: GCA_947628045.1. Taxonomy (GTDB): domain Bacteria; phylum Bacillota; class Clostridia; order Lachnospirales; family Lachnospiraceae; genus Choladousia. The sequence goes on from CANQYP010000060.1 coordinate 2,850, forward strand.
CACTTCGTCGGGATCTCATGAATTGTGACACCCAGACGAATCGGTTTCACCGCACTTTCCAGAAAGAATGGGTGCTTATCCTCTTCCCATCGGATGGACTGATACAACGCCGTGGGCACGATACGGAACCCATATGTGATATCCGTAGTGGAGCTGCCGTAGAGCATGGAAAACATCCCCTGAAACACCTTGTTCAGCACCAGTTTTACCGGATTATATCCCTTGAAAGCCGCTTTTGTCAGCCAGCGGGAAGCCGTCGTCATATCATCGGGATATCGCTTTGCCATTTCGATAAGGTCGCTGACACTGTGCGGATCGGTTTCCAGATCGGAAGACATCAGCACAATATGGCTGCACGATGCCGCATCGATCCCATCACGGTACGCGCCTCCCGCAAAAGAGCGCTTCTGCCACAGAATAGTCATCGGATGACCGGCTTTCTGAGCCATTTTCCTTGCTTCCTCTGCAGCCCTGATGCATTCCGGCGTACTGCGCTCGCATACCACCACAATAAATTCGCCAATATCCTCCAACTGGCACGTATCGAGAATTACCTTCACGGTCTCGATCAACGAAAATGTTTCGTTGATCGCTGCCATTAAGATCGTGGCAGATTCAAAACTCATAGGTATCCCTCCAAATGTGCCCTTTCTAACGGGCTGCCTGTTTTTTGTCACATTTTTCGCTGCCGATACCGTGCCGTTTCGTTTCCCACCAATATAGCATCAACGCAAATACAGCACTCAAAGTACTGATACAGACAGCTATGGGCAGGTTATCCATCCTGTACTCAAACGCAATGCTGTGATCTCCCGGAGGCAGAGCTACAGACATCAGTGCATCGCCCCAGCGATTCGTCTGAACCGTTTCCCCGTCCACGACAACATGCCAGTTATGATCGTATGGAATGGATGTCCACAGCAAACATTCTTCATCGCAGGAGATCGTTCCCTCGATATGTGTGCGGTCGTATTTCCCTACCTTAAATCCCCGTTTGCGCAGCCACGTGACACCCTGCACATACGAATCCATATCCAGCCGGGCCGCATAGACGGCAAGCATACCCCGTCTCATCATTTCACGCTCCCCACCGTCGGGTATGGAATCAAGATCCAACATGATCTCCACCGTGTCTCCAGTCTTCACAAAACCTGCGTTCAGACTGGTGTTCCCCCAGGGGACAGAAAGAGAAGAGACCGTTTCTCCGTTGACACGCGCCACCACTCTGGAAACGCTCACACCACGAACACAAAACGAGAAAAACCCGTCCTCGTCAGGCGTGTAGCGAATCACCGCCCGTGGAAGGACGCCAGAAACGATATCCTCATAGGAGAGATAATCCGGCAGTTCAAAGATGTATTCCCCCGTTTGCTCCCCATCCGACAGATCCAAGTTCTCCGCTTGGATCAGTATCGGCTCCACATCATCCCACACGTCCGGCTGTCCCGACATACTGCTAAACAGCGCGTTTTGCACATCGAACGGATCGGCATCCTCGTCCGGCATCCACGCACCGGTGTTCAGCGGGATCGCAAAGCCGATTGGCAGAGCATGGGGATTTTCATATACGTCAACGCCACCGATTCTTTCCTGATAGCAAAATGTCGTCGCGCTCCCGTTGGCGATCGTTCCCGCGTCCAGAAGATATTTCTGCGCGAACAGGCTCGACACCACAGGGGAAGGATCCTGCCAGACCAGATTATTAAAACTGGAGCTTATGCCCAGACACCGCAACAATTTCTCCAGCCCGTCAGAGTATCCCCCACTCGTTACATTCAAGCCGGAAAAACCATTGTAGCCATACACGCGGCTATCACTCTGTGAGCGGTTGCGATGAAACTCCGCCCTGTACAGTTCCGGTTCTTCATTCAGGCATTCGGTAACGATACGCATATCGTCATACAGTTCCTGATTGAACCATGACCGCTCGACTTCACGAAGGTAGCCAATGCCATTTGCGCCTCCAGACACCGCCTCCGCACACACGCATATCAGTAGCAATCCGCTCATGACTTTGCGCGCCGACGGCTTTGCCGCGACACCGCCCGCCCAGAGCAGCGCCGTGTACACACAGATCAGCGCGACGTTCACTTCCAGCGACGCAAGAGAAACACGACCTGGCACAAGCGCTCCGACTGCACTTTCACTGTCTGGAAACAGTTTAGCGTAAAGAGAGACACTGGCTGCGTCACGCTGGGGTGCGAACAGAAATAAGGAAATACTTAGCAACCAAAACCCCACCGCCAGCAAAATCGCCTTTTTCCATGAAATACGCTGTCTGTCCCCGTAAGCCCGCGCCGCAGCGGACAGCAGCGCGAAAGAGTACACATAGGAGTACCGATGCGGAAACATCACGGGAAAATGCAGTCCGTGCAGGACATATGTCGCCGCGCTGACAAAGAAGCATAATGCAGTCGTCCCAGTGAACACGCACCATGTCAGCTTCTCCCGAAATGAGATTCGCCTGGAACCCAAAAACAGCGGTACCAGCACAAGCGCCAAAACGCCACAATAAACATTTGGCACGCTGTCACTGTAAAATCTGACGGAAGGAAAACCTCCAAAAAAATGCGCCGCGAGGAATCGGAGTAGAGAAAAATTCAGCGCAAGCTCCGGCGCTTTCTCGTGGAAATACTGCGTATTGTCAAAACTGTCCGCTACCACGAACAATGTGACTGCACAGAGTCCCGCCGCCAGCAGCGAAGTCACGGCGAACCGCAGGAAGGATCGTGCACAGTATCTCCTGCGCAAAATGCATTCGCATAACAGATACAGTCCGCAGAAAAAACACAGCTGAAACGCTGTTCCGTAGCTTGTGAAAACAGCGTAGGTCAGCGCTGCCATATAGAGCCGAGCGTCATCCTCATCCAGCAATCTGTCAATACCGAGAAAAACAAGCGGAAGGACGATCACGGTGTCCAGCCACATGATATTGAAATGGAACGCCGTTACATAGGAACACAGTGCATAGGAAATGGACAAGCAAACAGCGCCGATGCCCTCGCAGTGAAGACGCTTTTTGGCATACACACAGAAACTCGCCGCCGCGCACGGAATCTTCAAAAGCGTCAGGATCGTGAAAAAATCAGCCTGATACCAGTCGGGAAAGAACACCGCCAGCAAATTGAACGGGCTGGACATAATCGTCACAGCACAGTTCAGCAGATTTCTGCCCAGCATTCCTCCCCAAGAGTACAGCGCCCATCCGTCTTCCGCCAGTGCATGGCGCATCTCCAGAAAGTCCGGTGCATATGCGTGAAGCATATCCATTTTGAGCAAGGTATATGAACCAAATGGGTAGAGCCCTGCCAGCCAGAACACGAGTAGCATACACATGAAAGTGATCGCGTATGTGCACACGACCTCGCACCGGTTCCTCGCACGATTTCTCATACGCTGCATTTTATTCGACCCATATTACACATTCGTTTCATTGAAAGAATGTCATTTTAAGTGATTTCAAATGACATTCTTTCATAATTAAAGGTTGCAAATTGGATTCTACAGCATCAATCATCCGTTCTTTCCACTGCCACTAGGTGTGGCTGTGCTGCCGGTTTCAGCCGGTGTACCCTGCGTCGTACTGCTACCGCCAGAAGGAACCACAACTGCACCGCTCAAATCCATCACGCTGCCGGCTCCTGCCGAAACTGTCACCTGTGTACCTTTGGTATCGATAATAACGCCGCTTTTCGCATTCTCTGTAACAACAGCAGTTCCGACCTCTCCTGTACCAGTGAGCTGTACATCGCTAGCATCAATCTTGACGGAAACGGCAACAGACCCGCTATCTATGTTCAAAGTAGCCCCCTCGCCACTTATCTCGACCTTGGCAACGCGTGCATTCTGTAGTTCTACAGATGCTGCCTCCCTCGCCATCAGATTGGTAATATCGCCGTTAACAATAGCATGGCTATCCTTTTCCACACAGACAGTTTCGACAATGGCCACACCCTCTACCTTCACGCGGACAGGCTCGCCTTCCGTCTTGCTAATGATCACCTTGCCCACTTCGGAGTTACCGCGAACGATTACAGAGTTGGAACCACCGCCCAGGACGACCAGATTCCCCTCAACAGAAACATTATCCAGCGTGACTTCGCCATCGCCAACGCCCTGACCGATGATCAGATCGCCGCCGATCTTAGCGTCCGCCAGCTCAACATCCTTGCTGCGGATGACATAGCTCTTGTCGGTCTCCACGCCGCTGGCGCTCTTGTCGGTGACGTCCTCAATCATCGTGGCGATAATATTCAGGGCATCATCCTTTGTAAACGCCTCGCTGGTATCGAAGCTATCGTCGATATATCCAGCTTTTTTCATTGCGTCGACATAATCAATGGGTTCCGCGGAATCCACCTCTTCGGCGGGTTCTACATGGAATACCTCGGCGATGTAAGTCACTCCATCTTCCCCGGAGAGCTGTTGATCAGCATTGGGCAATGCCTCCTCAGCACCCAGGATCTCGCTGCAGATCTGAGACAAGCCCTTTGCGGTAAGCGACCCATCATCAATGCTGTCAAATGTGGGCATTGCAGCGGAAACACTGGATACACACATCGCAGACGTCCACAGCGCTGCAAGTAAACAAATTCCTTTTCGATTGATACTCATTGTGGCAACCTCCTATGCACATTCATTTTTTCTTTGTTCCGGCGACGGATACCATGCTGGCTGTTCAGGACTGGGAACTCTGGATACCAAAGTACACTTTAGTCCCCATTTGCTATTGCAAAAAGAAAATATGTGTGATAGACTATAAAAACAGTGATGGCTATGTATTCGTGCTAATTTTCGGGTCGGGTATTAACCTGTACTTTTTTCTCCATTTTCCTCAAGGCATTCTTTTCTGACCCATTTAATAAACGTCTTATGTGTGATTCCCAGTAGAGATGCGGCGCTCCTTGCGGATATGTGTCCAGCCGCCCATTCATTGCGGACATTTTCAAATTCCGGCGGACGTTCCATAGGCTTACGTCCAAATCGAACCCCGCGCCCTTTCGCTGCGGCTATTCCTTCCGCCTGTCTCTGATGGATAAATTCCCTTTCCGCCTGTGCCACATAAGAAAGCAGCTGCAGTACAATATCCGCGATAAGTGTTCCCGTCAAATCCCTGTTCTGCCGCGTATCAAGCAGCGGCATATCCATGACCACAACCGCGATTTGTTTCTCCTTCGTGAGGATCCTCCATTGCCTGAGTATCTCTTCATAGTTCCTCCCAAGCCGGTCGATGCTTTTTACTACAAGCATATCCCCCGGCTTCATTTTTCGGATCAGCTTCTTGTAGCTTGGACGGTCAAAATCCTTACCGGACTGCCTGTCCATGTAGACACGCTCATCTGGAATACCAAACGCTCTCATCGCGACGATCTGGCGCTCCAGATTCTGCTCTTTGCTGGACACGCGAATATAGCCATATGGCAAACCTCCCATGCTGTTTCCTCCTCTCAATAATATGTATTTATAATTTAGAAGAAACGAGCTATTATGGCATATCCTTTTTCATCCAAAATCCAGATAAATATTCCACGTAGGCGTTTATGCATTAGTACATATTAGTATTTAGAAACAGCATAAGATTCTCTATTTTGGGATTTCAAAACAACCTCCGATACAATCAAAACAGGAAAATCATCGAATATGTGATGTATGTGCGTTTTAGATTTGGAGTCCAAATTTCGGACATAATTTTGAAAAAATCGAAAATGTCTTTGCAGAAATGTTTCATATCATCGACAGACTTAGAATCTGTTTCTCCAGCATCCATCTCACTCAACGTCCATTCACCCCAACGGCACGACGAGCTCCTCGGTGTAGGGGAAGTGGTGCACCACCAGAATGCTGACGGTTCGTGCTGAAAGCGGTTTCCAGTCGATTCCGGCGGCGTCGAACGCCTGTACCAGCTCCGCGTGCGTCAGCTCCGCAGCCAGCGTGAGATGCGGCACCCATGTGCCGTAAACATATTGTCTTGACGGGACAAAGATCGGATCTGCCGCCGTATGGATCGCCCTGTTCATGGCAATCATCTCGTCCGTCATGATGGGAGCGGCAATGAGGGTTCCCGGCAGAAATGCCCCGAGCGCGTCAAAGGTCACAGAGAACGGCTGCAGACCGCGCAGAACGCCCTCCATCACCCGCACCGGGTCGGAATCGTCCACAATATCAAAAATCCCCATCGAGACATGCGGCGGCTGCCCGTTGCACAGCCGGGTCGTGTTCCCCGTCACCTGCGCCAGCCGTTCGATCAGCGCGTCAAAATGCTCCTCCGTCTGCCGGTCAAAGCGAAGGATCACGTCAAACTGTGGTTTCTGCTCCTCTCTCTGAATCGGTTCTGTTTGCATAGACTCTGTTTGCATAATGTCTGTTTGCACAAATTCCATATCGCAGTTCCTCCGCCATCCCCTGACTGTTTCTATCATTTATTATAAAGGATTCCGCGCCCTGCCGCAACCGAATTCTTTTTGTGCCGTTCATGTGCATATTCGGGAAAATACTTGCAATCTCTTCCCCATAATTATATAATATAGACAAATTTGAAAAAACTGATTGTGGTCTGATTCCGATATAAGAGCGAGGACGATATGAAGGCAAAAAAACGGTATACGATCGGCGTCATGGTCGGAGGCATGCACGGCAATTTCCCAAAGGAGATCATCAGCGGCATTATCTCCGCCGGCGCCGAGCTTGACGTGAATGTCTGTCTGTTTCTGGGCACGCAGACGAAGGGCGTGTTTCAGGATATCCTGCTGGACGAATACAAGCAAAACACCTATGACTATCAATTCAATACCATCTACGACTATGCCCTGATCAGCGGGCTCGACGGGCTGATCATCAGCTACGGGACGCTTGCCCGCTACATGGAGAACGTCACCTTGTACGACTTCGCGAAAAAGTTTATCCATATCCCGACGATCTTCATGTCCGCGGTCGTGGACCTGCCCGGCTGCTATTCCCTGATCTCGGACAATTACCAGGGAATCTGCACCGTCGTCGAGCACCTGATCACGGAGCATCACTGCGAGCGGATCCTGTTCATGACCGGTCCGCAGAACAATACGGACTCCGAGGAACGCGTGAACGCATATCTGGATACGATGAAAAGGCACGGGTTTTCGGTGACCCCGGAGATGATTGGGCACGGGGACTTTTCCGAGTTCATAAGCGACGAGGTCGAGCGGCTGCTCGACGCCAACGACGATCCGCAGGCGATCGTGTTCGCGAACGACGACATGGCGCTTGCCGGCTACAAGGTCTGCGCAAAACGCGGGCTCGTCGTCGGTAAGGATATCCTCATCACCGGCTTTGACGACTGCGACATCGCCGGGAGCCTGAACCCGCCTCTCACCACGGTCGCGCAGGACGGAAAGGCGATGTCCCGCACGGCGGTCTACGACATGCTCCGAATCCTGAACCATGAGCCTGTCGTCTCCCGCCGCATCCCCGTGGCGTTCGTACAGAGGGAGTCCTGCGGCTGCCCTCCCCTGGAAGAGCCGGAGAAGGAGCCTGCCGTGAACCTCGCGCTCGAGGTCCACAGGCTGAACCACGTGATCGCGGACATGAAACTCGAATTTATGAATTTCCAGCGCAAATCCTGGTTCATCCCGATCATCGCGCGCGAGTTGAACGATTACGTAGACGACGAGAAGGAATTCTGCCTCCAGATCATGGAGCGGATCAAAGAGCTCCGCACAAAGGGCGCGTACCTCTTCCTGCTCGACCCGCCGGTCGCATACGACGGCGAAAGCGCCTGGACCTGCCCGGATACGCTGCGCCTCGCCTCCTTCTACCGCAACGGGCGCTCGGTCTCCTACGAGCCGTCCGACCGCCCGCATGTGACAGCGGAGAATCCGCTCTCCACGTATACGAACGACGGAGACTGCCACGATTTCATGACGTTTCTGCTGTTCTCCGGCGAGCGGCAATACGGGCTGCTGCTGTGCGATATCCAGAGCGAGGATTTCTCCTTCTTCTATTTCGTCAGCCTTCAGATCGGTCTGTCCCTGCGCTATCTGGAGATCAGCAAGATCGAGGCGGAGCACCGCCGCGCGATGTCGCATGACATGGAGCAGATCCGCGAGGAGAACCGCGTGCTGGATATCAAGTCCGGCTACGACCAGCTGACCGGACTGCTGAATCTGCACGGGCTGACGGACAAGATCACAAAGATCCACCAGACGGTCACCACGGAGACCGCCTACATGATCTACGCAGACCTGGACCATTTGAAGGAGATCAACGACACCTGGGGACATATCGAGGGAAATTTCGCGCTCCAGTCCGTGAGCCGCATCCTGCAGTCCTGCCTGCGCGACTCCGATATCGTGGCGCGTGTCGGCGGAGATGAATTTATCTCGCTCGTGACGTCCGGCTCCGAGACCTTCGAGGCGCTCTTCCGGGAGCGCATCGCCGCGGCGTGCCGCGAACTGAACGAGACCTCCGGCAAGCCGTATTATATTGAGATCTCCATGGGAATCGTGCGGTTCGAGCTGAGGCCGGAGACAGACCTGCAGTCGATCGTCGCCGAGGCGGACAAACGGCTCTATGAGGCGAAGAAGACCCGACGCCCCTCCATACGGAAATAACAGACACTGATCAAAAGACCGCCCTGCAGCGCTGCAGGGCGGTTTGTCTGTCATTGAAAGTTCGGCGCCCCGACCATATTGTACGGGGTGACCTGGTAGACGTAATAATTGAGCCAGTTCGTGTAGAGATTGTTCGCGTGCGAGCGCCAGCGCAGCAGCGGCTTGACGTTCGGGTCGTCGTTCTCATAGTAATTCTTCGGGATGTCGATGGGCAGCCCCCTGCTCAGGTCCCGCCGGTACTCTCCGTCCAGCGTCACGCGGTCATATTCCGGGTGCCCCATGACAAAGATCTTCCTGCCGTCGTCCGCCATCGCGAGGAAAAGCCCCGCCTCGTCGGACTCCGCGAGGATCGTGATCTCCTTCACCTTGCGGATCTCCTCGATCGGTACCTCCGTGTGTCTGGAGTGCGGCGCGAGAAACACATCGTCGAACCCGCGCACGAGCGGGATCTTGCGGTTCAGCACGCGGTGCCAGAACAACCCGAACATCTTCTTGTCCAGGACACGTTTCTGAAGTCCGTAATGGTAATACAGCCCCGCCTGCGCCGCCCAGCAGAGATAGATCGTGGACGTGACGTTCTCTTCCGTCCAGTCGATGATCCGCGTCAGCTCCTCCCAGTAGTCCACCTCTTCAAATTCCATCAGCTCCACCGGCGCACCCGTGATGATCATACCGTCAAAACGGCGGTGCCTGATATCGTCAAACTCCACGTAAAACTCATTCAGGTGGCTCGTCGACGTATTTTTCGCCTCGTGGGAGCTGACCTTCACAAAGGTCACATCGACCTGAAGGGGCGTGTTCGAGAGCGAGCGCAGCAGCTGCAGCTCCGTCTCCTCCTTGAGCGGCATGAGATTGAGGATCGCAATGTGGATCGGGCGGATGTCCTGGTGGACCGCCCGGTTCTCATCCATCACAAAGATGTTCTCCCGCTCCAGAATCTCTCTCGCCGGCAAATTGCCCTGTACTTTGATTGGCATACGCTGTCTTCTCCTTTATCGAATCATATCCAGGAAATCCTCTTCCGAAAGGACAGGAATCCCAAGCTGTGCCGCCTTTTTGTTCTTGGAAGACGTCGAGGTCGTGTCGTTGTTGATCAGGTAGTCGGTCTTCTTCGACACAGAGCCCGCCACCTTGCCTCCGCGCGCCTCGATAAACGCCTTGAGCTCATCGCGGTTCGCAAAGTGCTCCACGCTCCCCGTGATCACAAAGGTCTTGCCCGCAAGCGCCTGCGGCGCACCCTCCTCCGGCGCCTTTTCCAGCTCGATCTCCGCGAGCAGGGCGTCCAGCGCCTCCCGGTTCCCCGGATCGGCAAAATAATCCGCCACGGATGCCGCGATGACCTCGCCGAGCCCCTCGACCGTGGCAAGCTCTTCTGCCGTGCTGGCTCGCAGCTTTTCGAGGTCGTATCCGCAGAACTGGCTCAAAAGCCTCGCGTTCGCCGTCCCGATATTGGGGATCCCGAGTCCGTAGATCAGCCGCGGCAGCGTCGTGCGCCGCGCCGTCTCGACGCTCTCGATCAGGTTCGCATAGGATTTCTCTCCGAATCCTTCCATCTGCACGATCTCCTCGCGGTGCCTGTCCAGATGAAACATATCCGCATACGTATGAATATAACCTTTTGCGATGAATTTTTCAAGTGTTGCCTCGGAAAGTCCTTCCATATTCAGAGCATTTCTGCTCGCAAAGAGGGTAAAGCTCTTGATCTTTTTGGCGCTGCAGCGTTCATTCGTGCAGTAAAGCGTCTCCGCGTCGTTCACGGAGCGGATCTCCGTGCCGCCTCCGCACGCGGGACATACCTTCGGAATCTCGATCCGCCCGCTCCCGGTCAGGTTCTCCGCGATCTGCGGAATGATCATGTTCGCCTTGTAGACCGTGATCCTGTCTCCGATCCCGAGTCTCAGCGCCTTCATAATGCTCAGATTGTGCACACTGGCGCGGCTGACCGTCGTCCCCTCCAGCTCGACCGGGTCAAAGATCGCGACCGGGTTGATGAGCCCGGTCCGCGACGGACTCCACTCGATCTCGCGCAGCGTCGTCTCACAGGTCTCGTCCTGCCATTTGAAGGCGATCGAATCGCGCGGGAACTTCGCGGTCCTGCCGAGCGACTGCCCGTACGCGATATCGTTGTAGGTCACAACGAGCCCGTCCGACGGCACATCGTAATGCCGGATCTTCTCCGCGAAATAAGACACGGTCTCTCCCACGGTCGCCCCCGTCGCACGGCGGTACTCCACCGTCTCAAAGCCCTGCCCCTGCAGCCACTTGAACTGGTTGCTGCGCAGGTTTCCGAACTCCACGCCCTCCGCCTTCACAAGGGCGAACGCGTAAAAGCGCACATGGCGGTTCGCCGTGACCTCGTTGTTGAGCTGGCGCACCGAACCGCTGCAGAGGTTGCGCGGATTCTTGTAGCGCGCCTCCACGTCCTCGATCTCCCCGTTGATCTTCTCGAACTCGGAGTAGGTGATGACCGCCTCCCCGCGCAGGATCAGCTCGCCCTGGTAGGCAATGTGCAGGGGGATATTCCGGAAGACACGGGCGTTGTTCGTGATCACCTCGCCGATCTCGCCGTTGCCCCGCGTGACCGCCTTGGCAAGCGTCCCGTCCCGATACGTCAGCACCACGGTGAGCCCGTCCAGTTTCCATGAGACAAGCACCTCGTGCTCCCCCGCAAAGCTGGCGAGCTCCTCCCGCTCCTTCGTCTTTCCAAGCGAAAGCATCGGAGACTCGTGCCGTTCCTTCGGCAGCGTCTCCTGCGCCTCGTACCCGACCGTGACCGTCGGGCTGCCCGCCAGCACGATCCCGGTCTCCTGCTCCAGCGCCGTGAGCTCATCGTACAGCCTGTCATATTCCAGGTTGCTCATGATCTCGCGGTCTTCCTGATAATATGCCCGCGATGCCGCACGCAGCGTCTCCGACAGTTCTTTCATTCGTTCGATCTTCTGATTCATCGCTTTCTATGATTCCTTTCCCGGATTTCCGGAATGCCGCAGCTGCTCCATGAGCTGTGCGTACTCCCTGCGCGTGACCGCCCGACATTCGCCCGGCTTGAGGTCGCCCAGCTCGATATTCATGATCCGCACGCGTACCAGCCGCTTGACCCGGTAATGAAAGGTCTCGCACATGCGCCGGATCTGCCGGTTCAGCCCCTGTGTGAGCACGATCTGGAACTGACAGGCTCCCGTCAGCCGAACCTTGCACGGACGCGTGGTCCTGTCCAGCTCCTTCAGGTATACGCCGGACGCCAGGTTCTTCAGAAAGTCCTTTGTGACCTCCTTGTCTACCGTCACCAGATATTCCTTTTCATGATCGTTCCCGGCGCGCAGGATCTTATTCAGGATCTCTCCGTAATTCGTCATCAAAAGGAGCCCCTCCGAATCCTTGTCAAGGCGTCCGATCGAAAACACACGTTTCGGGCTGTCGACCACATCATAGATCGTCCGGTCTCCCCACCGACGATCCGTCGTGCAGACTACGCCGCGCGGCTTGTTGACCGCAAGCAGGATCAACTCCTGCTCCGGCGACACCTCCCGCCCGTCCGCCACGACGCGCTGTCCCTCCAGGACCTTCTGCCCCGGAACCGCCGTCCTGCCGTCCACCTGCACCTTTCCCGCCTCGATCAGTCGATCCGCCTCGCGGCGCGAAC
>CANQYP010000061.1 GCA_947628045.1 uncultured Lachnospiraceae bacterium
GTATATCAATGATGAAAATGTTTTTTATCAGGAATATTGCCATATTTTTAACTGTGGGATTTATAATAACTTAAAAAATGGAGTGATCGATATATACGGTGTGAACTATTATACTTCGTCATTAATAGATTCCCTTATAGAAAAACTCCGCGAGGAAAAACCTTTGGATTATGAAAAATTGGTTCGGTGGCTAAACCAGACCAAAGAGTATAATGGATTCTATATTTTAGGAATATAATCAAATTCCAGTTTTACGCTGAGAACAGTTTTTTTCGAGGGTGTGCATTCCCGGATTTTTTCTCAAAATTTTGTGGGCGGCATGCACAGACGATTGTTGACGGAAGACGTTTTGATAAGGGAAGGGAATCTATCATGGATGTGATTGGATATGGAAATCCAATAGCAGAAATCGTTTTGATACAGCTGGCGGGCGACCACGATATCGGAACAATAAAAAATGAATATGACAGCATCAAAGAAAATACGGGGAGGCTATTGATATACTCAGAGAAAACGGGAGATATGGGCATGGTCTATTATGATAAAAATGAAATAAACTTGTTCCCCAGGTTCCACGGGAGAGTCGGGAAATCGGCTCTCTTTTGCTGCTCGGAGATAGGAATTTGACGGTTTGACGTGTCATTTTTTGACGAAAAGCAAAAAAGTGAAACATTATCTTGTGATTTATTGATGAAATTCAAAACAGATAATCGGATTCATTATGCATCGGTTTTGGATAATATGGTAAAATTAGTATAACGAAACTTGCGCTGCGGCGTATCAATACTCAGGAAAGCAAGCATCACCGACTCGTCCTACATGCGGCTCATCGAGACCAGGGGCTCCGAGGTGCTGGCGTACAACCCGGAATGCCGCGGCTGCGAGCACGCCGGATACTGTCTGGGCAGATGCCGCGCCGACGCGCTGGAGACCAGCCCGGACGACATGATGGGACGCGACATGGCGGCATGCACCTTCTTAAAAGGAGGATGAGCGGACAAGATCAGCAAAGTCATGGAGACCATCACACTGCCGGAAGGGAGGTGAGGAAGAAAGGAAACGGAGATTTCCGGAGGCGGATCCGGAGGCGAATGAGCTGCCGGACGCAAAGAGAACACATGAATGGAGACAGGAAAAGGTAAAAGGGGGAAAGTAAAAATGTCAGAAGAAAAGAAAGAAGAAATTTTAGAAAAAGAGAAAGAGCTGGAAGAGAAAGAGCTGGAAGAGAAAGAGCTGAAAGAGAAAGAGCTGGAGACGGTTGCCGGCGGAGAAGATAGTTGTTCGTCCAGGAGGAAAGAGGACCGCCTGCGGCGGCGGCGGTTAGAATAAGGAAACGGGGCGCGAGCGACTTGTTCACGCCCCGTTTTCCTTCCGATTTTTGTTGTAGATCAGCATGAGCCCCTTTAACAGCAGCAGGTCGTCGATGATGACCTCGTGGCGGCAGAACGGAATGACGGTCTTCGCCAGACCGCCGGTCGAGATAACGGTGCATTTCTCGCCGAGCTCTTCCTCGATGCGGTCGATCGAGCCGTCGATGCTGGCGGCGGTGCCGTAGATGATGCCGCTGCGCATGCAGTCGACGGTGTTGGTGCCGATGACCTTCTTCGGCGGATCCAGGCTGATCTTCGGGAGCTGCGAGGTGCGCATCGAGAGCGATTCGAGCGAGACCTTGAGCCCCGGAATGATCATGCCGCCGCGGAAATTCTTCTCACGGTCGATGACGGAGATCGTCGTGGCGGTCCCCATGTCAATGATGATGAGGGGGCAGGGATACTCGTGGATCGCGGCAGTTGCGTCCGCCACGCGGTCGCTGCCGAGCTGCGCCGGATTGTCCAGCAGAATTTTCAGCCCGGTGCGGATGCCGGGACCGACGACCATGACCGGCGCATGCGTCAGCCGGATCACCGCGTCTTTGATCGTCTGCGTCACCGAGGGTACTACCGAGGAGATGATTCCGCCCTGGAACGAGAGCTTGTCCAGGTGATTGAGCTCGAGGATCGTTTTGATCAGAACCGTATACTCGAGCGAGGTCGAGTTCTGGTTCGTCGAGAGCCGTTCGATGAAGTGGATCTGTTCCCCCTCAAAGCACCCGAGCACGATATTTGAATTTCCGATGTCAACCGCCAGAATCATGGCAAATCTCCTCACTTATTTTTCAAGTTTTTCCCTGCCCGTAATCTTCCCATGTCCGCCGGTATTTCTCTCTGCCGCCGGAATCTTCCCTCTACCCGTCGGGATTAGATAGAGCTCAGGCTGCCGCCTTCCCCACCGCCGCGCCGGGCACGAAACGCGCCTTGTACAGGGCAAGCCCGACCGCGCCTGTGAGGATCGTCGACGAGATCATCTCGAAGACCGCGTTGATGCCGACAAACCCGCAGACGAACAGGATCACGTTTTTGCCGTCGATCAGTCCATGCATGTACTCGGTATTGCCGAAGAGCAGGATCAGCGCGCTCATGAAGAACAGCGTGTTCAGGAAAGCCGAGCAGAAACCGGTCGCCAAGCAGGCGACGGAGACGTTCGTCAGTTTCCTTGCGCCGCGGAAAATGTAGCCGAGCAGAAAGCCGTCGAGCACGCGCGGCACAAAGCGCTGGATGAACGCGAGCACCGGGTTGATGTCGAACAGAATGACGCCCATCGCGCTCGTTCCGCCCACGCCGATGCACTGCAGAAAGCTGGTGAGCCCGAAGACCGCCCCGGCGATCGCGCCGCCGACCGGACCGAGCGTGATCGCGGAGATCGCCACCGGAATCACGTTGAACGTGATAGCGAGCGGTCCGATATTCAGATAGCCGAGCGGGGTGTAAGCCATGAGCAGCAGGATCGCGGTCATGAGACCCAGAATGACGAGTTGCGAGACAGTGAATTTTGTTTTCATGTGAAATTCCTCCTTGTTATTATTCCCCGGGTGACGGCGCGCGAAAAGCCGGACGTGGGCGGCGCGGACGGTTATTGCCCTTGAGAAGGTGCAGTACCGCGGGCGCATGTAAAACCTGTGTACGGCAAATTCGCTTGTCCCCGATTGGGATACAATACAATTACAGGAGCACTATAGCACATTTCTTCGATTTGTACAATGAAAATAATTGCCGGGAAAAAGATTTATTGAGATAAAACGCGTTCTATGGTAAAATTGGGAGACGAAAGGAAAAACGGCGCGTTTGGGGCGGCTCTGTCCCGAATGGCTGTGAAGGAGTGAGCGGTATGGAGGCTGTATCAGGGCGCGGGAAGAGGATGCCGAGGCTGGATCTGCACTGTCATCTCGACGGCTCGCTGTCCCGGAGTTTTTTTGAGAAGACGCTGGGGCGCAAGGTGGAGCTGGCGGAGCTGCAGGTGGAGCCGGACTGCCGGAATCTCGCCGAGTATCTGGCGAAGTTCGCGCTACCGTTCGAGGGCATCCAGTCGGCGGAGAACCTGAAGTTTGCCGGGTATGACTTTATGAAGAGCGCGAAGGCGGACGCGCTGGACTATGTGGAGGTCCGTTTCGCGCCGGTGTCCAGTTGTATGGAAGGGCTGGACGTCCGGACGGTGATCGAGTCGGTGCTGGAGGGGATCCGCCGCGGGGAAGAAGAGTTCGGCGTCGCCTGCGGTGTGATCGTCTGCGCGATGCGCAACCACAGCGAGGAGCAAAACCGGGATATGCTGCGTGCGGCGCGGGAGTTTCTCGGGGAAGGCGTCTGCGCGGCGGATCTGGCGGGCGATGAGGCGTCGTATCCGATGCGGCAGTTTGCGGAGCTCTTTCGGGAAGTGAAACGGATGGGCATGCCGTTCACGCTGCATGCCGGAGAGTGCGGGGACGCGGAGAACATCGCGGAGGCGGTAGAGTGCGGGGCGAGCCGCATCGGGCACGGCGTGGCGATGAGTGGTCGCGCGGACGTGATGGGGCTGTGCCGCGACCGGCACATCGGGATCGAGATGTGTCCGACGAGCAACATTCAGACCAGGGCGGTGGCGGATTTTTCCGTGTACCCGATGCGCGAGTTCCTCGACAACGGTCTGCTGGTGACGCTCAACACGGACAACCGCACGATCAGCGGGACGACGCTGGAGCGGGAGATCCAGACGGTTCGGGAGCGCTGCGGGATCACGGACGAGGACGTGGCGCGCATGATGAAAAACGCGGTGGAGGTCTCGTTCGCGCCGGACGAGGTCAAGCATGAGCTGCTCGGACGGTTCAAGGGATAAGAGGGCAAGAGAATTGCGTAACTAAGAGAGAGGAACGGGTGATTTTTTATGTATGAATTGGAGCAGGTGGGGCAGGACAGTTTCTATATTCAGAGTCCGGCGAAGATCGGGCTGTTTCGCGTCAGCGAGACGGAGGTGTGCCTAATCGACAGCGGGAGCGACAAGGAGGCGGGGCGGAAGGTTCGGCAGATTCTGGACAGGAACAGCTGGAAACTGACGGCGATCTTCAACACGCACTCGAACGCGGACCACATCGGCGGAAACAAATACCTGCAAGGGCAGACAAACTGCAGGATCTATGCGCCGGGGATCGACTGTGATTTGACGAACCATACGATCCTCGAGCCAGCCTTCCTGTACGGAGGGTTCCCGCCGAAGGAGCTGCGGCACAAGTTCCTGCTCGCGCAGGAAAGCCAGGCGGAGCCGCTGCGGGACGGCTGTCTGCCGGAAGGGATGGAGTCGATCGCGCTGCCGGGGCATTTCTTCGATATGGTCGGGTTCCGCACGCGGGACGACGTCGTCTATCTGGCGGACTGCCTGTCCAGCCGGGCGACGCTCGAGAAATATCAGATCAGTTTCGTGTACGACGTGGCGGCGTATCTGGCGACGCTGGAGCAGGTGAAACAGATGCGGGCGGCGCTGTTCGTCCCGGCGCATGCGGAGCCGACGAAGGACATCGCCCCGCTCGCGCAGTACAACATCGACAAGGTGCACGAGATCGCGGACAGGATCGTGGAGTTCTGCCGGGAGCCGCTCGGATTCGAGATGGTGCTGCAGAGGCTGTTCCAGCAGTACGGGCTTGTGCTGAACTTTGAGCAGTACGCGCTGACCGGGAGCACGGTGCGCTCCTATCTGGCGTGGCTGAAGGACGACGGGCGGCTGGAGGCGTTGTTTGAGGATGGGCAGCTGCTGTGGAGGGCTGTGTGAGGGGAAAGTGAGCGATCACAGACGGATTGACAGCGGCAGGACAGAAAGCGGAAGGTGACGGAATGTTACAGGGAAAAACCATAATTCTCGGCGTGACCGGGAGCATAGCTGCATACAAGGCGGCGAATCTGGCAAGCCTTTTGAAAAAACAGCATGCGGATGTGCATGTGATCATGACGGAGAATGCGGCGCAGTTCATCGGTCCGGTGACGTTCGAGACGCTGACCGGGAACAAGTGCCTGACGGACACCTTCGACCGGAGCCACCCGTTTGAGGTGGAGCATGTGGAGCTCGCGAAACGCGCGGATCTGGCGCTTGTGGCGCCGGCGACGGCGAACGTGATGGCAAAGCTGGCGCACGGGCTGGCGGACGACATGCTGACGACGACGCTGCTGGCGTGCGATTGCCCGCGGCTGATCGCCCCGGCGATGAACACGCGCATGTATGAGAATCCGGTGACGCAGGATAACGAGCAGCTCCTGAAGAAATACGGCTGGGAGGTGATCGAACCTGCGGTCGGGCAGCTGGCGTGCGGTGATACCGGAAAGGGCAAATTCCCCGAGGAGAGCCTGATCGTCGGGCATGTGCTGAATGAGATCGCGTTTGAGAAGGATATGGCGGGGCTGCGCGTGCTCGTGACGGCGGGGCCGACGATCGAGCCGATCGACCCGGTGCGTTTCCTGTCGAACCATTCGAGCGGGAAGATGGGCTACGCGATCGCGCACGTCTGCCGGATGCGCGGGGCGGAGGTGACGCTGGTGAGCGGGCGGACGAATCTTGCCGCTCCGGTCGGCGTGACCGTGGTCCCGGTCGGCTCGGCGCAGGAGATGTTCGAGGCGGTGACTGCCCGCGCAAAGCGGCAGGACGTGATCGTCAAGGCGGCGGCGGTGGCGGATTACCGACCTGCGGTCGTGGCGGACGAGAAGGTGAAAAAGTCCGACGACGAGCTGAACATTGAGCTTGAGCGGACGCAGGATATCCTGGCTTGGCTCGGAGAACATAAAGGTGAGAGGCAGATCCTCTGCGGCTTTGCGATGGAGACCGAGCATATGGTCGAGCACGCGCGGGAAAAGCTGGAGCGCAAGAATCTTGACCTGATCGCGGCGAACAACGTCAAGGTGGCGGGCGCTGGGTTCGGGACCGACACGAACGTGGTGACGCTGATCGGCGCGCAGGGCGTGCAGGAGCTGGAGCTGATGAGCAAGGAGGACGTCGCGGTGAAACTGACGGACGAACTGTTGAAAATCCGCGCGGAAAAAATATTAAAGTAAAAAAGATTGTGGAGTGCACAGAAGTTTGAGTAGAGAGAGGAGTGCCGAAACGTATGAAGTGTTACGAGACCGTGTGGGAGATTTTCAATAAATGCGCGAACAACCAGATGCGCGACGTGTTCATCGAGGAGCTGGAGATCGAGGACATCGACGCGTTTCTGCAGGAAAAATTTAAGGGAAAGGAAGTCACGTTCGACAAGACCGTGCAGCCCGACGGGACGATCGTCTACGATATCGTCGCCTCCGGGATCAAGGAGCGGTATTCGTTCACGGAGATCTGAAACCCGCGGGAACGGCTTTTGACAGTCTCATTGTGGGACAAGTCGGGCAGCTGTACGGAATTTCCGATAGGTATACATGGATTCAGAAAAACAGATCGACATAGAAAAAGACAGATAGACATAGAGAAGGACAGATGGACATAGAGAAAGACAGATGGACATAGAGAAAGACAGATGGACATAGAAAAAGACAGATGGACATAGAGAAAGAAAGATAGACATAGAGAAAGAGAGAGGCAATCGCATGGATTCGATTATTGAGTCATTGGAAGAACAGCAGGTGAGCAGGGAACTTCTGCGCGCGATCGCGGAGTTTCGGGAAAAGTATCCGGTGGAGGAGAAACTGCGCTCCCGCATCACCCGACCGATGCTGCCGTACTACGGGCGGGAGACCTTCGAGATGGCGGCGTCCGCGCTGCTGCAGGGGGAGAATATCCTTCTGACCGGCACGAAGGCGACCGGAAAAAACATTCTCGCGGAGAACCTCGCCTATGTGTTCGACAGACCGTCGTGGAACATCTCGTTCCATGTCAACATGGACAGCAGCGCGCTGATCGGCACGGACACCTTCCGCGCGGGCGAGGTGCAGCTGCGCACGGGTCCGGTCTACGACTGCGCGGTCGGCGGAGGGTTCGGCATCTTCGACGAGGTAAACATGGCGAAGAACGACGCGGTCTCCGTGCTCCACGCGACGCTCGACTACCGCCGGATCCTGGATATTCCGGGCTATGAGAAGGTGGATCTGCACGACGCGACGCGTTTCATCGGCACGATGAACTACGGCTACGCGGGCACCCGGGAGCTCAACGAGGCGCTGGTGTCGCGTTTTCTGGTGATCGAGATGCCGATGGCGACGGAGGATACTCTGCACTATATCCTGGGACAGGTCTTCCCGGATTTCCGGAGGGAAGGACTCGAGCAGATCTGCGGGCTCTTCCTCGATCTGCAGACGAAGGCGAACAACAACGAGATCTCGACGAAACCGCTCGACCTGCGCGGTCTGATCGGCGCGCTGAAAACCGTGCGCGCGGGGCTGAATCCACGGCTCGCGATCCGCATGGGCATCGTCAACAAGAGCTTTGACCTGTTCGAGCGCGAGATCGTGGAGGACATCGTGATGACGCGCATCCCGGAGAGCTGGACGGCGTCGGAGATTTTCGGGGCGTGAAGAAAATGGACGAGCTGTATGTATCCGACGACCTCATGACGGAGGCGGAAAACCGAATACGGAACCTGATGTGGACGGTCAGCGGGGATTACCGGCTGGACACGAAACTCGACCTGGAGTCCTGGCGCCGCTCGAAGTACATTTCGCTGTACGACGCGGTGAAACAGGGGGCTTTTGCGCGCTTTTTTGACCGGGACGCGCTGGGGCTATATCTCGTGAAGAAGGTGTATTACGGGGCGCAGGAGCAGCCGCTGACGGAGCTCGCGCAGCTCTGTGTGGACGCGGCGGTGTACCGGAAGATCGCGGCGCAGCGTCCCGGCGTGCCGGAGCTGCGGCAAAAGGCGTTCGCGGATCTGCTGGAGCTGTCGTTTCAGCGCATGAGCGCGTCATTGCCGGGCAGGATCAAGATCGCCCTGCTGCGCGGCTATCTGCGGGGCGACTGGCACTGTGAGCGGCAGATCGAGGACGCGCTGCGGCTGATCCGATCTCTGGAGGACGCGCGCGATACGATGGAGCTGATTCGCGTGACGGACGAGCTCTACAATACGCTGATCGACAGGAGCTTTGTGCGCAAGCACGGGGATCTGGTGCATGTGCTCGCCGTGACGGCGGAGGATCTGCAGGAATTCGACTGGAGCGATTTCCTGGAAGAGGAGATGGGCGAGGATCTGCTCGAGCGCTACATGAACAAGATGAACAGCCAGGTGACGACGCTGCAGGAGGAGCAGGACGAGAAGGAGGACGCGCCGCGCGACCCGGGCAAGCGTAAGGTGACGCGGATCACCCCGGAGGCAGCCGCGAAGATGCACTCGTACATCGAGCTGAATTACGGCAGGTCGTACCTGTCGGAGCTGGAACAGAAACGGCTGAACCAGCGCCTGTGCCGCGGGGCGCACGCGGACTGCAGCCTTTATTTTACGGAAGGCGTCCTGCGCAATCCGGTGCTGGCGAACGCGCAGTTTGTGAACGCGAGGCGGCATGCGGAGAAGAACCGGACGCTGTTTCGCAACAGCAAAAACATGCTCGCGCGCAACATCGAGCAGCTCACAGACGAACTGAAACGCTCCCTGCACCGGCGCAGCGAGCCGGAGGAGAGCGCGGCGTGGTCGGGGCAAATCGTCCCGCGGCTCCTCTGGAAGGTCGGGAAAACGGAAGATCCCGGCAGGCTTTTTGTGAAGACGATGAAACGCAATGTGTCTGAGTTCGCGGTCGATATCCTGATCGACGCGAGCGGCTCCCAGCGCGACCGGCAGAGCCAGGTGGCGCTGCAGGCGTACATCATCAGCGAGGCGCTCTCGAACAATCGGGTGCCGCACCGGATCATGAGTTTCTGCAGTTTCTGGGATTATACGATCCTGCAGCGGTTTCGGGAGTATGACGCGCCGCGCGAGGAGAACCTGCGCGTGCTGGAGTATGTGACTTCCTCGAACAATCGGGACGGGCTGGCGATCCGCGCCGTGGGCGACGCCCTGCTGCAGCGCCCGGAGGAGGGGAAGATATTGATCGTCTTAAGCGACGGCAAGCCGAACGACATCATCGTGAACCGTCCGAACAGCCGCAATCCGAGACCGTACTATGGGGACTATGCGGTGACGGACACCGCCTTTGAGGTGCGCAAGCTGCGCGGCAAGGGCGTCTGCGTGCTCGGCGTGTTCACCGGGCGGGAGAAGGAGCTGATGGCGGAGAAGAAGATCTTCGGCAAGGACTTTGCCTACATCCGCAGCATCGAGAGTTTTTCGCGCGTCGTCAGCCGTTACCTGCGCAAGCTGCTCGAGGACGACAGCGCGAATTTCTGAAATAAGTCTCACTTCAATATTCCGAGCGCCATGTCCCGGAAGATGCCGGGCGTGGTTTCCAGCTCGTTAAATTTCCCTCTCTGGACGATCCGCCCCTTGTCCATGACGAGGATCTCATCACAGTTTTTCAGCGTGGTCAGGCGGTGCGCGATCGAGATCACGGTCGTGCCGCACTCTTCCTTCAGTTTCTCGATCTCCAGCTGAATCAGCTTTTCCGAGGTATTGTCCAGCGCGGAGGTCGCCTCGTCGAGGATCAGGATCCTGGGTTTGCGCAGGAAGATCCGCGCCAGCGCGATCCGCTGCCGCTGACCGCCGGAGAGGTTGGCGCCGCCTTCCGCGATCGGGAAGTCATAGGCTCCGGGGAGCTTTTCGATGTCGGCGGCGATGTTTGCCTTCTGCGCGGCGTCCTTCACTTCCGCAAGGGAGACCTCTCGTTTCATTCCGTAGCAGATATTGTTGCAGATGCTGTCTGCGATCAGGAAGGGCGTCTGGGGCACGAGCGCGACGTTTTCGGCGAGCGCCGCCCGCGAGAATTCCGCCAGCGGTCTGCCGCCCAGGAAGACCTCGCCCTGCGCCTGCTCAAGCCTGTCGATGATCTTGATCAGCGTGGATTTGCCGCAGCCGCTGGGACCCGCGATCCCGACAAAGGCGCCGGCTGGAATTTCCAGATCGATGCCGTCCAGGATCGGCTGTTCCGGTTTTTCCGGGTAGGAGAAATGCAGCGCGCGAATCTGTATGTCATTGGTCGCGAGCGCCGTTTCCTCTGCCGGATGAGAAGGGAGCAGATAGGAGAAATCCTTCGGCAGCTCCAGCAGGCGGAAATAGTCGTTCGCCAGCACGACGCACTCTGAGAATTCGTCCAGAATGCGGTGCAGCTCGCGCAGCGGACCGGTCAGCTGGGTGAAACAGAGGTATGCCGTGAGCACCGTGCCGACCGAGATGACCCCGCGCGAGGCGAGCAGGACGGAGATGCCGATGACGAGGACGCTGAAGACAGCCTCGTTGATGAATTTCAGGCAGTCGTAGAACGCCATTGCCCTGTGATGGCGCATTTCTTTTCTGCGGAGCTGCTCGGAACGCGCAAGGATGCGCGCGCCCTCTGTCTGCGCGCTGTCGAGCGTTCGGATCGTCTCGATCCCGCCGAGGAGCTCGACGATCGTCCCGTCCATGTCGGCGCGCGTCTCCATGAGCTCGACGCGGATCCCTTTCTGGGTGCTGATCTGGCGGAACACGAGAAAGGAGCCGACTGGGATCACCAGCACGACGAGACAGGCGACCGGAACGGGCAGCCGCAGAAAGATCGTCACGATCGCGGCGATTCCGGTGGTGACGGCGGGGGCGAAATCCATGAACAGCAGCTTGATCAGCTTGACCGTTCCCTCGAGGCTGCGGTTCAGCCTGCCGTGAATATTTCCGGTCATGTTGCCCCGGAAGTAGGACAGGGGCGCCGTCAGCAGGGAATCCGCCGCTTTCTGGCGCGCGGTCTTCTCCGCCTGGGTCGCGGTGTCCTCGACGATCAGCCTGCGCGCGACCTTGATGACCTCATTGACGACATTTACCAGCAGGATCACCGCCAGCACGGGGAGCACCGACGGGAAGGAAACGTCCCGGTCGGCGAGGACGCGGTCGGTCAGGAATCCGATCGCGAGCGGCGTGAGCTGGCTCAGCCCCGCCGACAGGATCAGTATGGCGAGGATCCAGAGAAAACGGAATTTCTGTCTTGCGGGCAGCAGACCGAAGATGTTTTTCCAGATTTTTTTGCGGAAACTTATTTTGCCCATAATTGTACGATATCCTTTCCGTGCGGGGTTCTTCCGGGTTTTTGCGCCGCAGCCGCGCCTCAAAAAATGGCGAAAAAAGACAATATTCTATATATTTTACCATATATTCCTGAATTGGGAAACAATATTGTCGCGCTTTTTTCTTGCAGAATTACCACATATGCTATAAAATAGAAACGGTCAGGAAGAAAACATAAGGGGGAATAAGTTTTATGAAGATACGGAGATGGACGGGAGGATTCTTTCTCCTTTTGCTGCTGTTGCTGTTTGCGGCTCCGCTCAGCGCGGGTGCGGCGACCTATACGTGGAAATCCGTCGGGAACGGCGATATGCAGTGCTACAAAGGGAAGACGCTCGTGAAGAACAGCTGGGTCGGCATCAAGCATCTCAACGCAAGCGGATACATGGACCGGAACACCTGGGTCGAGAAGAAGGTAAACGGTGTGACGAAGAAGGTCTTCGTCCGGGACGACGGGAAATGGGTCAAGAACTTCCAGGCGGGCTGGCAGAAGATCAAGAAGAAATATTATTTCTATACCGGTACCGGCAAGATGATGACCGGCTGGATCAAGTTCGACGACAAAATGTATTACGTCGACAAGACGACCAAAACACGCGTGACAGGGCTTTACAGCATCGGCGGCAAGCTGTATTATTTTGCGGCGAAGGGCGCGCTGGTGACGAGCCAGGAGGTTACATACGACGGGACAAGCTACATAGCGGACGAAAACGGCGTCTGCCTTCCGGCGGCGGCAGGCGGCGAGGGCGAGACCGGTGTCGCGGCGGGGACCGCGGCGTCGAGCGAGGACATGTTGTTTTTCCTGAAGTTTGAGTCCGGTTCGGAGGCGTACAACCAGACCGGGGGCGACCACGGCAACGCCTGCGGCGCCTACCAGTTTGACAACCGCTATTCGCTGCTCCCGTTTGTGAAGTTTGCGTACGCGAAGAACAGCACGCTCTGCAAGGAGTTCAAGAAGTTTGTCAACATCGCCTCGGGGACGGCGCTGAAGAGCAATAATAAATTCTACAAGGCGTGGCATAAGATCTATGCAAGGAACCCGAAGGCGTTTGCCGATCTGCAGGACGAGTTCGCCAGGAGCGAATACTACGATCCGGTGGAGAAGAAACTTGCCACGTTTGGCATCGACCTTGCGAGCCGCCCGGACGTGGTGAAGGGCGCGGTGTACAGCTATGCGATCCAGCATGGGCAGACGACGGCGGTCAACGCGGTGCGGGCGTGCAAGCTTAAAGCGGGGATGACAGATCAGAAGTTCCTGAAAAAGCTGTATCAGTACCGCATGAAGAGCTTTCCGGTCTACAAGACCAGATATCTGGCGGAATACAACCTTGCCCTGGTCAGGCTCAACACGGCGGCGGCGCAGGGACAGGCAGCATAAGGCAGCTGTGACGGCTGCGATACAGGAGGTGCCGAGATGGCGGAAGAAAGATCATGCAGCAGCGCGGCGAGCTGCAGCAAGGAGAGCTGTGAGGGCTGTCCGAGCGCGAACAAGCCGCAGAGTTTTCTGGAGGAGTTGAATATTTATTCGGAGGTCGGTCATGTGATCGGCGTGGTCAGCGGAAAGGGCGGCGTCGGCAAGTCGATGGTGACCGCGTCGCTCGCGAATCTGCTTGCCGGGCAGGGATACCGGGTCGGGATCATGGACGCGGACATCACCGGTCCGTCGATCCCGCGCATGTACGGGCTGAACGGTCCCGCGATGGCGGACGACCAGGGCATGTACCCGGTGCTGACGAAGAATGACGTCAAGGTCATGTCGATCAACCTGCTGATGCCGGATCCGGAGGCGCCGGTGATCTGGCGCGGACCCGTGCTCGCCGGGGTGGTGAAACAGTTCTGGACGGATGTGATCTGGGGCGAGCTGGATTACCTGCTCGTGGATCTGCCGCCCGGGACGGGCGATGTGCCGCTCACGGTATTCCAGTCGATCCCGGTGGACGGGATCGTGATCGTGACCTCGCCGCAGGATCTCGTGAAACTGATCGTGAAGAAGGCTTACAAGATGGCGGAGACGATGAAGATCCCGGTGCTCGGTCTGATCGAGAACTACAGCTATCTCAAGTGCCCGGACTGCGGGAAGGAGATTGCGGTGTTCGGCGAGAGTAAGGTCGACGCGGCGGCGGATGAGTTTGGCACGCTCGTGCTCGGCAAGCTGCCGATCGACCCGGAGATCGCCCGGCTGGCGGACGCGGGCGCATTTGACGAGGTGAAGAATCCGCAGCTTGAGAAGGCGGTGCAGGCGCTGCGGGTGTTGGACACGCGGAAAGCAGACGCGTGATCCTGGCGGTGCTGTCGCCGAAAAATTGTGAAAACCTGATTACGGACGGGAAATAAGGCAACACTCCTGATACAAGGGAGGGTTGCCTTTTATGTTGTGCGAAAAGAATTGGTTCAAAAGGAAAGAAGGAAAGCGAAGACGGACTGCGGTCAGAGAATATGGAAGAACGATTATTTGCGTGCTTGTCTGCGCGCTTGCGCTGAACCTCGGCGTGTCCGCGGCGCAGCGCGCAATCCTGCAGCAGGGGATCGCGGAGGAGGTGCTGCGCTTTCATGTGCTGGCGAACAGCGACAGCGATGAGGATCAGGCAGTCAAGCTGCTGGTGCGCGACGCGGTGCTGGAGTGGACGCGGGAAGAGCTGGCGTCACTCGAGGGAGAGACGACAAAGGAATCGGAACTGCGGTTCCTCTCGGAACACCTTTCCGGGATAGAGGAAGTCGCAGACCGGGTGCTGGAAGAGCAGGGGCTGCCCTACCGCGCGCGGGCATCCGTCGAGAACTGCTATTTCCCAGCGCGCAGCTACGGGAGCTGCACGTTCCCGGCGGGCTGGTACGACGCGCTGCGCGTCAGCCTCGGGGAGGCGAAGGGGCACAACTGGTGGTGCGTGTTCTATCCGGGGCTCTGTTTTTCGGACTGTCTGCACGCGGTCGTGGACAGCGATGAGCTTGCCGATCTCAAAGAGGTATTGACCGTGGAAGAGTACGAAAGTCTGCTCCGTAAGCCGAAGAAGTGGAAGATCGCGTTCCGCTGGTTCTGAGCAGAAAAATCGCGTTCCGCCAGCTTAGGCGAAACGCGGGTCGACTCAGTTCTTTTTGAAGGACGCTCGCTTGCGCAGCGTCGGGTCCAGGATCTTCTTGCGGATGCGCAGGCTCTTCGGCGTGACCTCGAGGAGCTCGTCCGTGTCGATGAATTCGAGCGCCTGTTCCAGGCTGAGGATCTTCGGCGGCGTCAGCTTGAGCGCCTCGTCGGAGCCGGAGGCACGGGTGTTCGTCAGGTGTTTCGTCTTGCAGACGTTCAGCTCGATGTCCTCGGGCTTTGCGCTCTGACCGATGACCATGCCGGAGTAGACCTTCTCGCCCGGACCGATGAAGAGCGTGCCGCGGTCCTGCGCATTAAACAATCCGTAGGCGACGGATTCGCCGGACTCGAACGCGATCAGCGAGCCCTGACTGCGGTACTGCAGGTCGCCCTTGTAGGGGCCGTAGCCGTCGAAGATCGTGTTCATGATGCCATTGCCCTTTGTGTCCGTCAGGAATTC
>CANQYP010000062.1 GCA_947628045.1 uncultured Lachnospiraceae bacterium
CTCTCAACGACTCTGTCCGTTTCGTCCGTTTGAATAAGATTCAGCACATCTCCATAACGCAGCAGCTCGTCCAAACTGTATAGTAAACAGTCATTGCCAAATTCACGAACCGAAAAAAGATTTGAGCCTTTTGTTTTTCCATCAAAAATAGACACTCGAAGCGGGAAATGGGAGTTGTCCGACAATAACTGTGCCAGGAGATTAAACTCGCCTTCTTCCGTTTTCAAGCACAAATTTCTGATAAATGTTTTTTGATTTAAAACAATCCCCTTTGAGCCGTAATATCCAAACAATTTTTGAAACGTAAGGTCCTGATATTTGGCCGGAACTGTTTCAATCGTTTCCGTTCTTCCGTCAAGTATTTTGAAAAGTTCAATTTCCCGCTTTGGATAATCTTTCATGTTACATTTAGAAGAGCCTATTCTCAAAAACCTCTTTTCTTTAAACGCCGTTGGAATTTCTGTTGCCGCCGGAATAACCAGGACAACAACTCTCTTTCCATCAATTTCTGTTTCCTCAAAACCGAAATTGATGCTTGGCGATAGATTTCTTGCCAGATAATTTTGGTACGGTTCTTTATTATATTCACGATATTGATTAAAAGTAGTTCCTACAACTTCATGAGTTGTATTATCTATTCCCCAGATGAAATAAGCATATTTTTTATAATGAAAAGCAGCCGCATTCGACAGTGCGGATACATATTCCCCTAATGTCTCCGCCTGAAACCAGTTTTCCTTAAATTCAAACCATTCCTGTTCATCATTTAAAGCACATAAATCTAAAACGATCTGTTTGACCTCCATTAGTATGCTCCTTTACCCAACTTTTATTCCCAACTATATTTATTATAACACGTTGGGAATAAAATTGGGAATAAATCATAAAATAATTCCAGAAAAAATAAATTCACATCAAAGCTCCTCTGTTCCATAAAAACTTACAATTTCCTGCTCCAGTTTCACGTTCTTTTCCAACATATAAGAAACCAGTTCCCGATATGCTTCCTGTTTCTCCAATGACTTCAGCCTGACCCGATCCTGCTGTGTCAACGGGCGCAGGCACGATTGAAAATTCGGATTCTCCAGTTCCCTTCGTGACATTCGATACAGTCGGAACGGAATCCCCGTCATCCGGCACAAGTGCTCATGGATATAAAAGCCGCCGGCATCTATATCCCCAAAATGCCAAAAAACAAGTTCCGGATTGTCTTGGCAGACCTTTTTGAGAAAATCCCTTTGCGAACGCACACAATATCCGTCGAGGTAAAACAGCGCTGCATCAGGGATGTTCAGGCGAAACCAGGAGGTCCGGTTTTCAACCGTCATGAAATGAGGCGTATGGACACGGACCCACTCCAGGCGTTTCAACTCCTCTGCAAAAAATTCCACGCCGTCCGCGAATGCGCCAAGATCCAGTTCTCTTCCTGCTATCCGAACGGTCATATTGCCCTTCAGACAGATCTTCTGTCTTTCCCGTACAATATGATACTCCTCCAGAATCTCATCCTCCAGCTCATCCTCCTGGCAGGGGCGTCTCAAATATTCCCGAAGCGCCTGACACACCGAGTGCAGCACATTTTCTTCCAGATACTTGGAATCCCCATAGATCAGCATGGAAGCTTCCCGGAGAAACAATTCGTTTTCATTCTTCTCAATAAACACAAGCGCCTTCAGCATATCCTGCAGATGCTGATAATTCTGCGGAATCCGGTTCTTCTCCAGCATCTGTTTCAGCTTTTCACACTCGCAGCCGGCAGCGGGGGAGCTGTTTTCGTATGCAGCAGTCAGCTCTTCAAAGCGCCGTTTCATCGCATGCCTGGATTCATACTGATACGTTTCCTCCAAATACCGCTCAATCTCCTCAATCTTCTCATCGACCAGATAGATTGCACGGATTTCATTGCTGAACCCTTCCTGCTCGAAGGTCAGGAAACCTCTCTCCCTGCCTCGATAGACCGCCTGGTTTACCGCTTCGATCTTTTCCAGGTCGCCGTCGTTCTGTCTGTATGCCTTATACAGCTTGTCCGGTGTGATCCGGGTGCGCCTGGTAATCACATTTGTTCCGCTGTCCTTTTTACTTTTCCGGTATTTCTCCACCAATGCTGCAAGCAGCTTTTTTTCATACGTTTCCATATGCTTTCTCCTCATGGAACTGTACGATGCCAAGCTCCATTCTGTCTGCCGCCACACGAAGTGCCGGAAGAATCACCTCGCACTCATTTCCGATGGAATCCGTCTTATCCGGTGAGCAGAAAATCACCTGGAGCCGCTGTGAGCGCAAAAACTCCAGCATCAGTTTTATATTTCCCGGATCCATCTTGGCGAACGGCTCGTCAATAAAGACAAGGCGGGTCGAATTGGTCCGCTGATTGTATATCAGAAGGAGCGCCGAAACCAGAATCAGAAGGTAGGGGATCTGCACCTCCGCCCCGGAATTAAAACCTGTCTGACGGGACAATTTCGCCCGGTTCAAAACCTGATTTGTGATTAAAATCTCATACGTCATGTAATTCCGGTAATCCGCGAACCGGGATATGACCTCCTCACTGTTTTTCTCGATGATTCGGTTCACGATCCGTTTCATGTCCCGCTCCAGCTGTTCCCCCTCTTCGTCAGAT
This sequence comes from uncultured Lachnospiraceae bacterium, assembly GCA_947628045.1. Classification (GTDB taxonomy): domain Bacteria; phylum Bacillota; class Clostridia; order Lachnospirales; family Lachnospiraceae; genus Choladousia. Next base: position 2,621 of record CANQYP010000062.1, read on the forward strand.
ACTTTCGTCAGCATTCCAAACGTCATCTGTCCTTCCGCTCCGCCTCCAAGCTGCTCCCGCTCGTCCAGAAAACGGGCATAATCAATAATCTTCGCATATTCCGAACCGTCCCGCACATAGTGGACATCAAATTCATATTTTGCCGCGAAATTTAAGTTTGCCAGCTCCCTGTTGATCTGTTTCAGATCACTTCTGGCTCTTTCACAGGAATTCAGAATCGTCAGCACAAATTCATTCTTAAATATATCTTCATAGCGGCGGGTCTGTTCTTCAAGTTTCTGTCGGACTTCCTGAAGATTATCCATCCAGATGCGATCCCGTCTGGCTGCATACTGACTGCGCCCTTCCGTCCCCCTGGGCAGCATATTGCCGGAGTGCTTTGCGTTATAATCTGCCTGCAGCTGCATCAGGCTGCTTTTGTGCTGCTCTATACTCCTTCGGATACGTCCTCTGGTCTCTTCCGCCAGCAGACCGCCCGGTCCCTTTTTTCCGCTTTCCAGATATTTCTCATAAGCTTCCACGGTTTTCTGCACAAGCGCATAATGCTCGATCTGATATTCCTGATATTGTTTTTCCTGCTCCCCCAGTTTTTCCGTTTTGTCTTTTATCCTGATTTCGCAGCGCATGATTATCGTCTTCTGATCGCTGTCTGTCTTGATATTTTCCGTGTATTCTTCACCGATCGCTTTCTGTTCCTCCTCAAGACGTCCTACCGTCTCATTCAGTTCAATATATTCCTGATTGTCTGTCTGCGCCTTTCGCAGGCGTTCCAGCTGTTCCCTGGATTCCCGGACTTCGTCCGACACTCTCTGATACTTCAAGTGGGCGTCATAATCATATTCCCGGAAAAATTCTTTGTCCTGCGCCAGAATACTCTTTTGATCCATCAGGTCTTCCCTGGCGCTCAGTTTTTCCTTCTTCTCCTCCTGAAGGCGTGAAATTTCCTTCTGCACCCGAACCCGGTTCAGTTCAAATGTCTTCTGCCCCAAATAATACGAACGAATCCTGTCAAACCGCAGAAAATAGCCGTCCATGGCGACCGACACACGCCCTTCTTTAGAGATCGCGTTTTCATACATCCGCACCTCTTCCAGCGGTACAGCGCGCATCCTGCCAAGCTGAAATTCAAAGTAACGCTTTGCCGTCGGATTCTTGATCTGCAGCATGGATACCACAGAGTCCTCCTCCACCTTTACATTCCGGCGCATCAGGAGTTTCGTATTAAACAAATGGGCATACCGGTATTCGGATCGATTCAGCACGTCGTCCGCAATATCATAATATTCCGGATCCACCAGGATCGTATAGCGTCGGGGACCTAAAAACGCCTCAATCGCATCCCTCCATTCCTCGTCCGTAAGCCCAATCACGTATTCACAGGCAAACTTCGCCCGCGCGGATATCTTTCTCTTTTCCAATTCCCGGTTGATCTGTTCTTTCAGCCCCACAAACTCCGGAATTTGCCGATATGTATTTTGGTGCCTTTTGCACTCCTCCAGAATCCGATTCTGCGTATCCAGTCCTTTCTCCAGATCCTCGATGTCACGTTCCACGCCGGAAATCTGTTTCACGATTTCATCGTAAGCCAGATCTGTCTTCCGTTTCATTCCCGCAACAGCCGACGCTTTCTGCGCGGCAGTATATTCGTGCCCGCACAGGGACGCCAGAATGTCCCTGTCTGGGATTTGTTCCGCCTGACCGAAAAAACGGTTCATGATCTCGCTGATCACCGTTTGAAACTGCTCCAGGTCGCTGCACTTTTTCAGCAAAACTCCCCGGTCTTCCTCCAGCTTTTCCAGCCTTTCCTGTTCCTGGCTGATCATACGCATGCTGTCCAGGCTGTCCAGGTTTATCTTTGCCTTGATCAGCCTTTGCTCCACATCCCGTTTTCGATTTTCCAGAATCTTCAGGTTCTCCGCGGCGTCCTCCAGGGCTCTCTGCGCCTGCTCCCTCTCGGTACTCTGTTTTTCGATTTCTTCCGTCAGAGCCTTCCTGTTCCTGTAGACAATGCGAATATCATCAGCCAACAGACGGTTGCTCTCGCTCTCCCACTCATCGTATTCTCCCAACACGCGATCCAGTTCGCTGATTTCCTCCTGAATCATATTAAAATTATCATTCAGCTGCTCAATGTTCTCTTTCGCCTCAATCAGTTTCTTAAAATCCACATTCCGCTCTTCCAGAACGCTTTCGCGGATAAACTGGTCAATCCTGGCATTCGGATCATAGGACATGATTCCCCGTAATTTCCGAAGATAGGTCGGCATCTGCCCCAGATTCAGTTTCAGCCCTGTCATCTGCATAAAACGGGGCAGTCCCTGCTCCCGGTTCAAAAGCGTCAGCCTGTATTTCTTCTGAAGTGCCGACGCGCTGAGAGGAATGTCAACCCCATCCTCCTTATAGGTGTGCTCCATCTGATCCAGCGAAGACCGGTCCGCCACATACCGATAGGTCTGGCAATTGTTCGCCGCATTTGTCTCAATCACCGCGCCCAGCACAAAAGATTTATCCTCCACGTCATCAAAATATTCCAGCGCAATATGGCTGTAAACATTCGGTATCCGGTCTGCCGGACGCATGTAAGTGCCCGCCGTGGCGTCCAGCAGTCCCCTTGTATAGGAAGATAATGTCCGGCTCCCCTTGCTTTCCGATGATTTATTAAATACCGTGTCCCCGTACGCCGCATACTTGACAGCGTCCAGCATGGCTGATTTTCCGTTTCCGTTTCTCCCTGCAATCAGCGTAAAAAAACCGATCGGCGCCGTCTCATTTGAAAAGCCGTACCAGTTGATCAACCGGACTTTTTTTAGTGCGATCATTCCTCTTCCTCCTCGAATTCCTCCGGAGCTATCTGGTCTTCAGCCTCCTCATCTCCTCGCGTTTCCTCATCCTCCGATGTTTCCTTCAGGTATTCTTTCACAACCGTCTGAAACTGCGGAATGTCCCATCCAAACTGCAGGGAGGGATATAACTCGATCTGCATATCCTCCCCTTCTTCCTCCTCATTGAAATTGATCAGACTGTATTTTTTGAACAGACGAAAAGCCCCATTCAGCTCTGTGCGCACCAACGGCAGCCCATAAGACTTGATTTTATCAATCAAATCCCCCTTCGTCACAAAATTCCCTTCATTATAACCGAGATTTTCCAGATAAACCTTCCAGAGCACCAGCAAAAGATGGTATTGCAGCGTCGTAAACGTCACCACATTGGCGCGTTTCAGCCCCACTGTCTCCACATCCTCCTCGCTGGCTATGAGCATACACACGCCGGTCTTCTCATCGACCACCACGTCAAAGCCTATCATTCGGAGATACTCGGAAATATCCTGTCGGTTCGATTCTCTGGAGACAAACTGATACAATTTTTCATCTCTGTTTTGAAGAATGAAAGTCGATTCCAGAAGCTTTCGTATACTCCGTTTGAACAGGTTTATGCTCTCTTCTTTTACAGAAATCTGCAAGTGAATATCACTCATTGTTCTCTCCTCTTCACAGTCACTCTGCGAATTCTTGCAACCTCGGTCTCTGCCATTCCGTCGCCAAGCTCCACCTCGTAGGGAAATCCCTCTGTTCCCGAATATATCATGCTGGCGGCAAACATAATCGCGTCATCTCTCGTGCGGATCCCGCTCTCCTCAACCTTAATCCTCTTCCTGTCTCCCAGCAAGCGGTCAAAATGCCTCTGCACCTTCTCCATACTGTATCTATCCGGCGTCTCAGACAGCAGTTCATCTGTCAAGCGCTGCCGTTCCTCATCCGACAGGCTGCTCGCGGACAAACCCGCCGTTTTTCGGTTCGGGTTGGACTTTTTCCTCCGCTCGAAGGACTTTTTCCCAATATAGCCCATACTCATCAGGCGGTGCGCCTCGGATAAGCGGCGCAATACCATGTCTCTGTCCTCGTCATCCAGATTCTTCATAAAAATCAAAAGCCGGTTTAACTCATGCTCCAGATTTGTGTTATTGCTCAGCACCATCATCATTCTGGTCGAATACAGATTGTAATATGTGTTGATTTTCCGGTCGATGTAATCCATTTCCCGCTCATATTCCAGATTGATAAAGCTGTCCAGCTCCGCGAACTGGCGGTCAATTTTGTCCTTTACCCTCGTCTCTTCCAGATTTTCGATCTGTCGGCAATCCTCAATCATACGACCGTAGAGCTCCGACCGGTGCAGTTTCCGCAGCATTCGGTCAATATCCGCTATGTAAGACGGTATCATCCCGCTCTTTTTTATGAAAAAATAGTCGTTGAAAAACCGGTTCAGCAATTCATCCTTGATCAAAAACTGCCCAAAGCTGTTGGCATCCGCCATTTTTAACACAGCCCGCATGATCTCCCGAATGCTGTCTTTCAGAATCAACAGGTCATTTTTCAGATCACACTCATTTTCCACCAGCGGGACTAAGACATTCTGGTACGGACGTATCGCCCGGACGCTGTCCTTTTCAAAGGAGGATCTTAAGATTTCATACATGGAAAAAATGTGATTTGTAATTGCGCCGTTGGCATCCCTGTCAAAGATTTTGTGAATCGCGTCAATCAGTTTCCTGCAGTATGCGGACACCGACGCAATATTATCCCCGCTGCGCCCGATCTCCTGGGGTGTGATCCAGCCGCACATCCGAAAATACCGCAGAATCGCAGACGCATTCTCCTGCGGGCTTTTCCCGCTGCCCACCTCTTCTCCGATATCCTCCGTCTCGATGGTATACTCGCAGTTTTTCAAATACAGGATCAGCGTATTCCTGGCATCCGCCTCATAAAGAATGGAAATCTCTTTTGATTTCTCAATCAGCTGATCAATGCATGCAATGTATATCTCCCTGTTGCGGCAGCAAAATGGATTGAAAAATTTCTCATCAATCAATTCAAAAAATGACATTGCATATCCCTCTTCATTCGCTGTCATAGGGGCTATTCTATCACATACTTTGTACCTCTGCCCCTGCCTTCCGTTTTCGCGACACCTTTTTGTGCAGAATTACAATACATCTGTTACAGAGGAATCCAGTCAATAATCCAGACTGTTCTCATTCAGCAAAAAATCATAAATACTCATGATCAACACCCCGTCTTCATTGTAATAAGGTGCAGGAGTTTTTACAAGCCCTATTTAATATTCCTGCGAAAGAAATCCCGCTTTGGCTGCCTCCCCGGCTAATATGTGATGAATATTGACAAAAACAATCAGAAAATATAAAATAGCCTATATTTTACTTAATCATGAATACATCTGCCTATCAAAATATCAACCTGCAAAAATATCTGCCTGCAAATACATCTGCTTACAAAAAGGGGGAATAAATTCTTATGAAAACAGAACGATACGAGCAGTTAGACGGATTGCGCGCATTTGCCATATGCCTTGTGGTGGCGAGCCACACGCTTGCCTTTCATTTGACGGGGCAGGGTGGTCTTGCGGTCGCATTCTTTTTTGTGCTAAGCGGCTACCTGCTCGTGCTCCCGTGGAAAAAGGACGGCGAGGAACGTTTTTGTTCGCTGTCCGGAATTTTGTATTTTTACTGGAAACGGTTTTTTCGCCTGATTCCGGTCTACTATGCGGTGTATCTGGCGGCGCACTGGCTTACCGACTCCACGGAAAGCCTCGCAGACCATCTGCTGTTTCTGAACTGTTCCGGTCATCTGTGGTTCTTGCAGCAGGAGGTCTTGTTCTATCTCCTCGCCCCGCTCTTCATGCTGATCCTTGCTCTGCTGAAGAAAAAAGGGAAATTCCCCAATCTGCTGCTCGCGGTCCTGCTTTTTATCGCTGCGCATTTTGCGCAGAAATATCTCAGGACAAATGTTTTCTATCTGATGGGGAACGGCAAAAAGCAGAACTTTCGGCTTGGAATTTTTCTGATGGGCATGGCTTTCGGCTATGTACAGAAGTCGGGGATCTTTTCTTTCATTAAAAGTATTCCGGGAAAGATCGCGGCGGATCTGGTCGGCATTGCGCTCCTTGCCGGTTCCGTTTTCAGCTCCGCTTATTTTCTTGCAAAATTCAATCCGGAGCTGTCCGCATACTATGTCGGATGGAGCAAACCGCTCTGGTGCGCGTTCGGGAGCGGATTGCTGCTCCTGGTGCTCAGCTTGAACAAAGACGGATATCTCTCCAGATTTTTCCGTCTGCCTTTCATCGTCTACATCGGACAGATGAGCTACGTGATCTATCTGGTTCACTTTTTTATCATTCCGCGCGTCAGCCTCCCGTCGGCGACAAAATTGTTCTGTGCCGTTTTTGCCGCCAGCCTGGGGATTGCCGCCGTCTGGAACGAATGGTTTGAAAAACCGCTGCAGAAACTGGCGTCTCGTTTTCCGATGCGTAAAAAATAAAAAGGACGCAAGTCTTCAGATCTTCTCCCAGCCCGAGCGGATTTTTTCCTCCAGCTCCGCGAGGGGTCTCAGCCCGCTCAGGGCGTCGTACGCCGCGACACAGGACGCCCCGGCGGCAGCCGCAAGCTGCAGGCACTTCCCGAGCGGATAGCCGTCCAGCATCGCCGTGAGAAAAGCCGCAATGCAGGTATCTCCCGCGCCGGTCCCGGAAAGCACGCGCTCCGGCTTGTAGCTCTGTTCAAAGCCTTCCCGCTCTGCCCAGTCCGCAGCGTCCAGCCGCACCCTCGCACCGACGGACTGCATCTGCTCCGCCCCGGCTGTGCGGTAGTAAAGCCCGGGCGCGCCGCACTTGATCAGCAGCGCCTTTGCGCCGAGCGCCATGCACTGATCCGCCAGCGGCTTTACGTCCCGGTCAATGTCCAGAATCTCCGTAATGTCGCGCCCACCCGCGCGCGACTGCAGGTCGGCAAAGCGCTCCCGATCCAGCACAAAGCAGAGTTCCTCCACACTGGGCAGGAAAAAGTCCACGTAGGGAAGAACCCGTTCCAGAATCCGTTTCCAGTCCGCCTGTCCCGCCTCCGAGGCGGGATCCACCGCCGCCATATCGAGCGAGGTGGCGGCTCCGGCTTTCTTCGCGCGCCGAAACAGCCGAAGGAGCTCATCGCCTTCCTGCCGGTACATCGACTGCATGAGCGGCGGATATCCGAAATGGAACAGCGCGGCATTCTGCAGCGCCTCATCGGGGATATCGTCCGCGCGGAACGTATTGTTCGTCCCCGGATTGTGCAGAAAGATGCGGTCGACGCCCGGAACCGCCAGGATCACGGAATACGAGGTCGCCTCGTCCTCCGCCACCAACATCCCTTCCTGCGCCCCGTATTTCTTCAGGATATCAAGCACCATCTCCCCGAACGGATCATTTCCGACCTTTCCCATCAGGCGGACGTCCGCCCCCAGCAGTTTCATCGCCAGACCGGTGTTCGCCACGACCCCGCCCGTGTGGACGTCGGCGGGACACATCTCGATCAGCTTTCCCGGCTGCAGAACTTCTTTGATGCCGCCCGCCGTTCTCGGCGGAAAAACCGGCGTGATATCGAGGCAGATGTGCCCCGCCACAATGACTTCTTTTCTCATTTCCGTTTCCTTCCCGCTCTTCCCACCGGCGCAGCTGCTCCTACTCCTGCGGCACAGCTCCGGCAAACGCTCCATCTCATTCTCCACCAGCGCGGACTGCGCCTTCTCCTGCGGCACAACTCCGACTCTTCCTTTTTCTCAGGGAGATTTTCCGCCACAGGTCAGATCAGTTTCTTGATGTTATTGTAGATCTTCAGCCCCTTGTTCTGCCCGTACTTTGATATGATCGTCCGGTAGATCCGCTGCTTGCCGTTCTTCTCTCCGACGTTCTTCACGACCGTCGACGCCACATAATTGGCGATCTCCGCCTCATACCCTGCGCCCCGCGCCGCCTGCATCACGTCCTGGTTGAGCTTGGTCTTCTGCTTGCCGTCCACCTTGACGTCCGCTTTTTTCTGCTTGTCCTCCGAGCTGTCCTTTTGATTGTCCTTTTGATTATCTTTCGGACTATCCTTTTGACTCTCTTTCTGACCATTCTTCTGACTGTCTTTCGGACTATCCTTTTGATTCTCTTTCTGACTATTCTTCTGACTGTCCTTCGGACTATCCTTTTGGCTCTCGTTCTGGCTATTCTTCTGACTGTTCTTCTGGTTCCCCTGCGCCGCCTTGGCGGATCCCTTGATCTGTTTCACCCGCGCCGCCCGGATCTCCGACGCCGCCGTCCAGAATTTCGCCACATTGTCAAAATCCGTGTCCTTGCTGACAATGACGACGCTGCACTCCTGTCCCCTGTTGACGCCCGCCAGATATCCGAGATACGACCCGATGTGAATATCCGCGGACTGTTTCCCCGCCGGGACCTCGATCATCCGCAGCTCCGCCTCCCCATGGTTGGCGATCTCGCGCATATCGATCTTGTTCGCGTTCTGGGTAAAGAAGATAATGATATGATCCGTCTTTTGCAGCTTGTCGCAGCCGGAAAGCCCGGCGCCTCCGACATTCTCATAGTCTATCAGGTAATACGTCTCCACTTCTCTCACCGTCCTCCTGTATCGTTTTTCCGTTGTACTTGATAATCCTATTTAGCCACAACGAATAAGAAATGTCAAATTCAAATTGCATCTGGTTTCCCGGGAAAATGTCGTCAATATAATATTTATATATCTCACTGTCAATACTTATAGATGTAATTATCACCTGCCCGTTTTGCTATTATTAAATTTAATGTACAAAGGAGAACGTTTCATGAATACAGAAGAAAAAATGAGCGTGGCGAAACAGATCACCCGTTTTCGCGAGGAGCGCGGCTACTCGGTCAACAAGCTCGCCAATCTTGCCGGAATCTCCCAGAGCTATCTGCGCGAGGTGGAGCTCGGCAACAAAAATCCCACGGTGGAAGTACTTTCTTATGTTTGCGACGCCCTGAAAATATCGCTCGCCGATTTCTTTATCGCCTACTGCGGGCAGGACGCGTCCGTGGATTCCCTCATGCGGGAGATCTACCGCCTCTCCCCGCACGAGCGGAAACTTCTGGAGCAGTTTCTGCACTCCATATTGTTTGTCAAAAAATAGAAGGCTCTATTGTTATATTTATAGAGATAATTATGATGTTCTATAGCGTTGTATTCAGGAGCTTTCTTTTTCGTTCTGCCAAAAAGAAAACTGCCGCAGGACAGCCCATGCTGTTCTGTGACAGTTTTTCTATCAGGCTTTTTCCGTCAGACCTTTTTCGGTCAGAACTCTTTTCCGGTCAGAAAGTTTCTGCTCTACTCCAATCCTTTCTCCTGCTCCGCCTGAATCTCCGGGAACATGGAGAGCATCGGTTTCTCACTCTTGCCGTGCAGTCTGCGCGCCACATAGTTCCTCGTGCACTTCATGACAAGCGGCGAGAGCACGAGCACGCCGATCAGGTTCGGCACCATCATCAGACCGTTGAACGTGTCGGAGATATCCCACGCGAGCTGCGCCTCCATCAGGGAGCCCGCAAGCACGATCACCACGAAGATGACGCGGTACACGATCACGGATTTCGTCTTGAACAGGTACTCGCACGCGGTCGCGCCGTAGTGGCTCCAGCCGAGCACCGTCGAGTACGCGAACAGCAGGATCGCCAGTGTGATGAACCACGCGCCCGGAGCGCCGAAGGTCTCCGAGAACGCCTCGCTGATCAGGGCGTTGCTGTTGATCGCCGCGCCCGCCTCCGTGAGCTTGCCGGTGTCAAGGTCAACCAGACCGGAGGTGAGAAGTGTCAGCGCCGTCAGCGTACAGACGATGATCGTGTCCGCAAACACCTCAAAGATCCCCCACATGCCCTGGCGGACCGGCTCCTTGACGTTGGAACTGGAGTGCACCATGACGGACGAGCCCAAGCCCGCCTCGTTCGAGAACACGCCGCGTTTCATGCCCTGCTGGATCGCCAGGGCGATGCCCGAACCTACCACGCCGCCGCCGACTGCTTTCATCGCGAACGCGCCCTTGAAGATCGCCGCGAACACAGCCGGAATCGTTTCAAAATGTACAGCGATGATAACCAGCGTACCGATCACGTAGATGACGACCATGAATGGAACCAGTTTCTCCGTCACAGACGCGATCACCTTGATGCCGCCGATGATCACAAGTCCCACCGCGATCATCAGAATGACGCCGATCACATAGACGCGGAGATCCGGCGATTCCGTCTCAGGAATCCTGAGCACATTCTTCACATTGCCCACCATGCTGTTGACCTGACTCATATTGCCGATGCCGAACGACGCCAGCAGGCAGAAACAGGAGAACAGGACCGCGAGCACCTTGCCGATCGTCCTGCAGCCCAGCTTGCTGCCGAGACCGTCGCGCAGATAGTACATCGCGCCTCCGCACCACTCGCCTCGCTCATTCTTGTGGCGGTACAGGATACCGAGCACGTTCTCGGAGAAGTTCGTCATCATCCCGAAGAACGCGATCAGCCACATCCAGAACACGGCGCCCGGTCCGCCGACCGCGATCGCGCTCGCCACGCCGACGATGTTGCCGGTGCCGACGGTCGCCGCCAGAGCCGTACACAGGGACTGGAACTGCGAGATCGACCGATCCTTCGTGTGTTTCGTGACGCTGCGGTCGCCGAAGATCGCGCCGATCGTATTCTTCACCCAGTGACCGAAATGCCCCAGCTGGAAGAACCCGGTCATGCAGGTCATCAGCACGCCGACGAACGCCAGCAGGATCAGCGCCGGCCAGCCCCAGACAATGCCGTTGATAGTACTGTTTACTTTGGTGATCACATCAATCATTTACAACCCTTCCTCTCTGTTTCGCAATTGCCTCCTGTCAGACAATCGCCCTTCATAACCTCCTCAGAAGATTCCCACAGATGTCTGAGCACATGTATCGCTTGTGTCTTCTATTCATTATACCTGTCTTTTCCCGGATGGATGCACTCCCGCGCAAAGAAAAGGACAGATGAACCTCTCATCTGTCCAAACAAACACACCAGAAAAATCTGAAACCGTCTCTGTCCTTTCGCCTGAGAGATTCGCGCACCGCGCTTTGCACCTTCGGCACCCACTCCTTCGTGGGATTCTCCAGAGTGCAGTCCGTATCCGGTCCCGTCATTCCAAGCCCCTTGTATGGTTTACCGATCGCTCTGTTTGAGATATATGATATGTATGCGATCTGCAGCCTGCCAATCCGACCAATGACCCCTGTGAGTGTTGCTCCTTCGGGCGGCTCTCGCCTGTCTCCCGGGTACTTCGTCCTGCACATATTCAATTGATTTACTACACTAAAATAGCACAGCGGAAAATACTTGTCAACGCTTTTCCGCAAACCAAGGATCTATCCCCGCATAAACCGGCTCAGGAATTCCTTCGTCCGCGGGTTCTGCGGATCGCTGAAGATCTGGGCGGGATCGCCCTCCTCCGCGATGACGCCGTCCGACATGTAGACGACATGGTTGGAGACGTCGCGGGCGAACGCCATCTCGTGCGTCACGATGATCATCGTCATGCCCTCCTGCGCGAGCTGTTTCATGACGTCGAGCACCTCGCCGACCATCTGCGGGTCAAGCGCGGACGTCGGCTCGTCGAAGAGCAAAAGCTCCGGCTCCATCGCCAGGGCGCGCGCAATCGCGACACGTTGTTTCTGACCGCCGGAGAGCTGGCGCGGTTTCGCGTTGATGTAAGGCGCCATGCCGACCTTCTCGAGGAAACGCAATGCATTCTGCTTTGCCTCCTCCTTGCTCTTCTTCAGCACCTTGATCTGCCCGACCATGCAGTTTTTCAGCACGGTCATGTTGTTGAAGAGGTTGAAACTCTGGAACACCATGCCGACCTTCGCGCGGTAGGACGCGGCATTCATGTGCGCCCCCTCGATGTTCTGCCCGTGGAAGAGGATCTCGCCGGTCGTCGGCGTCTCAAGCAGGTTGATGCAGCGCAGCAGCGTGGACTTGCCGGAACCGGAGGCGCCGATGATACAGGTCACATCGCCGGTGGAGACCGAGAAGTCGATGTCGCGCAGCACGACGTTCTTGCCGAAACTCTTGCTCAGATGGCTGATCGCAATCACTTGTTCTCTGTCCATTCGTCCTCCTCCTTCCCCGGATAGCTGTACATGCCGCTCGTATGCGCAAGCGTGTCCGTCGTTGCCAGGTCGTAGCTGTCCGCGCCGTCCATCTTGTCCTCCCAGAAACGCAGGATGCGCGAGCACGCGAACGTGAGCACGAAGTAGACTACCATCGCCACCGTAAATGATTCAAAATAAGTATAATACGCGCCCGCCACACTCTTCGCCGCATAGAACAGCTCCACGATGCCGATGACGGAGAGCACGCAGGTATCCTTGATGTTGATGATCAGGTTGTTGCCGATCTGGGGCATGATGTTGCGCAGCGCCTGCGGCAG
>CANQYP010000063.1 GCA_947628045.1 uncultured Lachnospiraceae bacterium
CTGATTATTATTATACCAGAAAGGCGGCTGAAAGTATAGAAAATCCCGGCTCCTGCCGGGACTTTGTCTACAGTCTGCGCCGTATGGCTTGTCAGCCGTACGGCGAAATTTTTGCCCGCGGGGATTCCACCGCGGGCGTTCTAGGAAGGCGGATCCCGACATATATTTGAGGTAGTATAATTGTTCAGTACAGGGCGAGGTACCTGCTGTCTGGACGGTAAAACATGATGCAGGGGGTCTGTCATGGAAAAATTTGACTTGTACAAGGATATTCAGATGAGGACAGGCGGCGAGATCTACGTCGGCGTCGTAGGCCCTGTGCGGACAGGGAAATCCACGTTTGTGCGGAAATTTGTGGAACATCTGGTGCTCCCGGAGCTTGAAGAGCAGGAGCGCGCCAGAGCGCAGGACGAGATGCCCGCGAGCGCTTCCGGCAAGACGGTGACGACGGTAGAGCCGAAATTTATTCCGCGGGAGGCGGCGCGGATCGACGTCGGGGACGACACCGCAATGCGGGTGCGGCTGGTGGACTGCGTCGGGTTCCTGGTGCCGGGGGCGGAGGGGACGCAGGAGGACGGCTCTCCCCGCATGGTGCGGACGCCCTGGCTGGAGCAGCAGATCCCGTTTTCGGAGGCGGCGAAACTGGGCACGCAGAAGGTGATCTCAGACCATGCGACCGTGGGGATCGTGCTGACGACGGACGGGAGTTTTGGCGAGCTCCCGCGGGAGAGCTTTCTGGAGGCGGAGAAGGAGGCGATCACCCAGCTGCAGCAGATCGGGAAACCGTTTCTGGTCGTCATAAACTCCGCAAAACCGTACAGCGAGGATGCGAAACGCACGGAGAGCTATATCAGGAATACGTACCATGTGAACTGTCTGATCCTGAACTGTGAACAGATCGGACCGAACGACATTTACCATGTGTTTGAACAATTCCTGTATGAATTTCCGCTCACCCGGGTCGTCTTCCAGATCCCGAAGTGGACGGAGACGCTGGAGAATACGCACTGGCTCAAGCAGGATCTCTTCCGCGCGGTGCAGAAGTCGATGCAGGGGCTCCGCACGATCCGCGATCTGTACAAGGACACGTTCGCCCTGGAGAGCAAATACATAAAAAAGGCAAAGGTGGAGACGGTGGAGCTGGCGAACGGGAACGCGGAGGTCTCGGTCGTCATGCAGGATCCGCTGTACTATGAGATCTTAAGCGAGATGACCGGCGCGGACATCCGCAGCGAGTACCAGCTGATCTCGATCGTCCGCGAGATGGCGAAACTCAAGAAAGAATACGAGGCGGTCGCGACGGCGATGGCGTCCGTCCGGCAGACCGGGTACGGGATCATCACGCCGCAGCGCGAGGAGATCCGAATGGAGGAGCCGGTCGTCATACGCCAGGGCAACCGCTATGGGGTCAGGATACGGGCGACTTCCCCGTCGGTCCATCTGATCCGCGCGGAGATCGAGACGGAGATCGCGCCGATCGTCGGCAGTGAGAGCCAGGCGCAGGACCTGATCGCGTACATGCAGCAGAACGAGGCGACGCAGGATGGCGCGTGGAACACCCTGATCTTCGGCAAATCCATCGAACAGATGGTGGAGGAGGGGATACGCGCAAAGCTGTCCGCGCTCGGGGAGGAGAGCCAGCAGAGACTTCAGGATACGATGCGCCGCATCGTCAACGAGTCGAAGGGAAAGCTGGTATGTATCATCTTATAACGACAGATTTTGACAAAAAGCGCAGCAAATTCTTCCGGATTATGGAAGAGTTTGTTGCTTTTTGCGTTCGGTTTCGTTTGACAAAGAGAAAAATGTGTCATATAATATGAAACGAATCTTACAGAAGTGGTACAAAATGGTAGAATTGCAAAGGGGATAAAGTATGTCGACACGGAACAAAAACAAGAAAAAGCTTTTGCTTGCAGGCATATTATTTCTGATGTTATTCTTTGGCGCTGCGGCGCCTTCACAAGCCGCCTGGGGGAAGAACAATAATTACTACACGGATGCGTCCGGAGCCCGCCTGAAGGGAAAACAAAAGATCGGGGCAAACTGGTACTATTTTTCCCTGGACAACGGGAAACTGGTGCGGAACCGCTGGGTCAAGATCGACCGCCGTTTTTATTACTTTGACGAGAACGGCGTCATGCAGAGGCACAAATGGCTGTCGGGCTACACCTACTACGTCGGCACGAAGGGCTACCGGCTCACGAACCAGTGGAAGGGCGCGCGCTACCTCGGCAAAAGGGGAAAGGCATATACCGGGTTCCAGAAGGTCGGCGGGGACTATTATTACTTTGACACGAAGACCAAAGAAAAGGTCGTCAATACAGTTCTCACGATCAAGGGGAAACGATGGCAGTTCGACAGCGAGGGCAGGGGGAGCAGGTCAAAGATCCCGGCGCCCGGCGCGGGCGTGGACGTCCAGCCGCAATATTACACGCACCCGGCGGCGGACGACGAGACGCTGCTTTCCTACATCATTTACTGTGAGGCGGGCAACCAGCCCTATGAGGGAAAGCTCGCGGTCGGATATGTGGTCCTGAACCGCGTTTACAGCAAGCGGTTCCGCTCTTCGACGGTGCGCGAGGTCATATACGAGAGGAATCAATTCGCGCCGACCTGGGATGGTTCCATGGCGCGGGTGTTCAAAGATCCCTCGCTTGTCAACGAAGAGTGCAAGCGCGCCGCGCGCTACCTGATCAAGAAACGCAAGCGCTTTGCCAGCGGGAAGAAGATCCTGCTCAACCTGAACGGGCAGAAGGTCCCGTTCCCCTATCTGTTTTTCGCCAATCCGGCGTATACCTATGCGAGCGGCTTTGCGATCGGCGACCACGTATTCTACCGATGAGTTTCGGCACGGTTGAAATCATAGAAAAGGATGAAATCGAACGTATGGTTGATTTTATCCTTTTTTTATGATAAAATGCAAACGGTGATCGTATGAAAAAGGCGGATGTGATTCTGGGCGCTGTCGTGCTACTGCTGTGCGTCCTCTGGCTTGGAGGACGGCATGTCCTGAAGAGGGACGGCGCGTACGTGGTGGTGAAGAGGGACGGGCAGCTGTATGGGCGCTATGCGCTCGACGAGGAGCAGGAGATTGCCGTCGGGACAGGGAACCGTATCGTGATCGAGGACGGGACTGCCCGCATGGCGGACGCGGACTGTCCGGATCAGATCTGTGTCCGGCAGGGCAGGATCTCTTCGGACGGAGCGGTGATCACCTGCATGCCGAACCGCGTTACCGTGCAGATCACGGGGAGCGCAGGGGAGGATGCGGACGCGCCGGACGCGATCGCTTATTAATGGATTTGGAGGAAGGACATGATTGCCTATCTGAGAGGTACCGTAGCCGGGGTCACGCAGACGCGGGTGATCCTCGATGTGAACGGCGTGGGATATCAGGTTTTTATCACTTCGCGGGACGCGGCGCAGATGCCGGGGCGCGGCAGTGAGGTTCAGATCTACACCTACCTGAGCGTCCGGGAGGACGCGATGCAGCTGTTCGGCTTTCTGGAGGAAGACGATCTGGAGATGTACAAGCTGCTCCTGACTGTGAGCGGCGTCGGACCAAAGGCAGGGCTTGGCGTCCTGTCCGCGCTGACGGCGGATGAGCTCCGCTTTGCGGTGCTCTCGGACGACGTGAAGACGATCTCCAGGGCGCCCGGGATCGGCGGCAAGACGGCGAAAAAACTGATTCTGGAGCTGAAGGACAAGCTCAGCCTGGAGGATGCGTTTGAGAAGAAACTGGCGCACACGGAGGCGGCTGTCGGGACGGGCGCGGACGATGCGCGGTCAGAGGCGGTCCAGGCGCTTACGGCGCTGGGCTATTCCGGGAGTGAGGCGCTGCGCGCCGTGCGCGGCATCGAGGGCGCGGACGACATGGATACGGAGACGATCCTCAAGCTGGCGCTGCGGCAGATTTCATCATAAGAACGGCTCCGGCTGTTTTGGGAGAGGCTATGGCAAAAAGAATTATTACGACAGATTTGACGGAGGAGGATATCCGGCTGGACCCGGGACTCCGTCCGCAGTCATTGAGCGAATACATCGGGCAGGAGAAGGCGAAGGATACGCTGCGTATCTTCATCGAGGCGGCAAAGCAGCGCAGGGACGCGCTGGACCATGTGCTTTTTTACGGACCTCCGGGGCTCGGCAAGACGACGCTGGCGTGCATCATCGCCAACGAGATGGACGTGAATATCAAGATCACTTCCGGTCCCGCGATCGAGAAACCGGGCGAGATGGCGGCGATCCTGAACAACCTTCAGGAGGGCGACGTGCTGTTCATCGATGAGATCCACCGCCTGAACCGGCAGGTGGAGGAGGTGCTGTACCCGGCGATGGAGGATTTCGCGATCGACATCATGATCGGAAAGGGGGCGGCGGCGCGCTCGATCCGCCTTGACCTTCCGCGCTTTACCCTGATCGGGGCGACGACCCGCGCCGGGATGCTCTCGGCTCCGCTGCGCGATCGTTTCGGCGTGGTGAACCATTTGGAATACTATTCCGAGAAGGAGCTGCAGACGATCGTGCTCCGCTCCGCGCAGGTGCTCGGCGTGGAGATCGACAACCGTGGCGCCCTCGAGATCGCGCGGCGCGCGCGGGGGACGCCTCGGCTGGCGAATCGGATGCTCAAGCGCGTCCGCGATTACGCGCAGGTGCGCTACGACGGAAAGATATCCTCCGGCGTGGCGGCGGAGGCGCTGGATCTGCTGGAGGTCGACCGCTACGGGCTGGACCGCATTGACCGGGCGATCCTCGAGCTGATGATCGACAAGTTCGGGGGCGGACCGGTCGGGCTGGAGACGCTCTCCGCCGCGATCGGGGAGGATTCCGGTACGATCGAGGACGTCTACGAGCCCTATCTGCTGAAGAACGGATTCCTGAACCGCACGCCGAAGGGGCGCGTGGTGACGGACTTTGCCTACGAGCACCTCGGAAGGAGCCGCGCGGAGTGAGCATAGACTGAGCGTGGACGGGACGGATCCGTACGGCGGCGATCCCGGAAGAAACAGTTGTATTTTTTTGAAATTTGCTTATAATGGAGATAAGACGAAGGAAAGGAAGGCTGCCATGTCATCCAAGATCAAAACACAAGTGATAATCGCGGGGAAGATCTACACGCTCAGCGGCTATGAGAGCGAGGAGTACCTGCAGCGTGTCGCCACGTACCTGAACGGCAGGATCGCCGAGTGCCGAAACCTGGAAGGGTATCAGCGGATGTCGCCGGAGCTACGGAGCATTCTTCTGGACCTGAACGTCGCGGACGATTATTTCAAGATGAAGAACAGGGTGGAGGAGCTGGAGCAGGAGCTTTCCCGGAAGGACAAGGAGATCTACGAGTTCAAGCACGAGCTGATCACGGCGCAGATCAAGCTGGAGAATGCCGGGAAGGACGCCGCCGCGCTGGAGGAGAAGAACGCGCGGCTGGAAAAAGAAAACATTCAGATGGAGACAAAGCTCCAGAACCAGAAATCAAGACAGTGAATATCCGCGAGGGGCTGCTGCGCAACTGCAATAGCCCCTCGGCATGGTTTACAGAGTTCGGGGAGGTACTATGTGGGAGCTGCTTGCGCCTGCCGGTTCATATGAAAGCATACTTGCCGCGGTGAACGCCGGCGCGGACGCCGTGTACGCGGGCGGTAGGCTGTTCGGGGCGCGCGCCTATGCGGACAACCCGGACGAGGAGCAGTTGATCCGGGGGATCGAATACTGCCACCTGCACGGGCGGAAACTGTATCTGACGGTGAACACGCTGCTCAAGGAGCAGGAGCTTGAGGCGACGCTCGCGCCGTATCTGGAGCCGTACTATGTGAACGGTGTCGACGGGCTGATCGTCCAGGATCTGGGCGTGATGCGTTTTGTGCAGGAGCGCTTTCCCGGTCTTCCGATCCATGCAAGCACGCAGATGACGGTCACGGGACCGGAGGGCGCGCGGCTGCTGCAGGCTGAGGGCGTGTCCCGCGTGGTCGCGGCGAGGGAGCTGTCCCTGGAGGAGATACGCGGAATCATAGCAGAGACCGGCATCGAGGTGGAGACCTTTGTTCACGGCGCGATGTGCTATTCCTATTCGGGGAAATGCCTGTTCAGCAGCCTTCTGGGCGGCAGGAGCGGCAACCGCGGACGCTGCGCGCAGCCGTGCAGGCTCCCCTATCAGGTACAGGGGGCGTCGGGCGGTCCCGCCTGTTACCTTTCGATGAAAGATCTGTGTACGCTCGACCTTCTGCCGGAGCTGTATGAGGCGGGGATCGCGTCGCTGAAGATCGAGGGGCGCATGAAACGCCCCGAGTACACGGCGGGCGTGGTGAGCGTATACCGGAAATATATGGATCTGTACCAGGCGTCCGGCAGAGCCGGGTACCATGTGGAAGAGAAGGATCGGGAGCTGCTGCTGGAGCTGTTCGACCGCGGCGGTTTCTCCGGCGGCTATTACCACACGCACAACGGGAAAAAGATGATCGCCCTGCGCCGCCCGGAGCGTGTGGGGGCGGACGCGCTGCGGCTGCGCCTGAAGGAGCAGTATGTCGACGCGGCGTTTCGCGAGCGGATCACGGGCAGGCTGGTGATCGCCCCGGACGCGCCTGCGCTTTTGCGGCTGGAGTGCCGGGGGATCGCCGTGGATTGCGCGCAGGAGATCGCGCAGCCCGCGCAGAGACAGCCGGCGGACGAGGCGTCGGTGCGCCGCCAGATGGAGAAGACCGGCAGCACGCCGTTTGTGTTTGAACGGCTGGAGATCTCCGTGGCGGATGGGCTGTTCGTCCCGGTCGCCCGCTTAAACGAGCTGAGGCGGACCGGCATGGCGCGGCTGAGCGAGGCGATCCTGTCGCGCAGCCGCAGGGACGCGGCGGGGCTCACGACGGGACGTGCCGGGTGCGAGAAGGCGGTGGAGGTCACGACCGGACATGTCGAGTGTAAGAGGGCGGCGAAGATTACGGTCGGGCATGCTGACTGTGAGGAGGCGGGAGCTGGCGCCGTATGCCGCGCGCTGCCGCATGAGGAAACGCCGCAGGACAGGGAATCGCGTGAAGGGGTTCCCGCAGGGTGGCGCAGGAACATTCTCGTGACGACAGAGGAACAGTTCGCGGCATTGCTGGAAAGCGGCTTTCCGGGAATTGATACCATATATCTGGACAGCCTGTTGTTTGCCGACCCGAATATCGGGGAGATCTTGTCGGGAGCGAAGGAGAAGGGCTGGCGCTGTTTCCTGAATGCCCCAGCGGTGCTCAGGGAGCGGGAGCGCGCGTTTCTGTCCGCGCAGAGCGTGCGGAAACGGATGTCCGGACTGGACGGATTCCTGCTGCACACGGTCGATGAGCTGTCCTTTTTCCGGGAGTTTGTCCGGGCGGACGGGCGTCGTGCGCTCCTTGCCGCGGACAGTGACCTGTACGCTTACAACCGGCGTGCGGCGGCGTTTCTGCGGGCGCAGGGCGTGGCGCGTTTCACACTTCCGGAGGAGCTGAATGACCGGGAGCTTGCCGGGCTTGCCGCGGAGGACTCAGAGCTTTCGGTCTATGGATATCAGGCGCTGATGCAGTCCGCGCAGTGTGTGGTGAAGAACACAAAAGGCTGTGACGGAGTCTCGCGGGTCTCGTTTCTGATCGACCGGAAAAAGGTCCGTTTCCCGGTCCTGAATCGCTGCCTGTTCTGCTATAATACGATCTACAACAGTGTTCCGCTTGTGCTGTACGGCTGCCGGAAGGAGCTGCGGCGTCTGGTGCCGGCTTATCTCAGGCTGTCCTTCACAGTGGAGTCGGGGGAAGAGACCTTACGCGTCCTCCGGCACTGCGAGCGGGTCCTCTCGGGAGAGGAGGACGCCCGCCGTCTCGCAAATGAGGGGACGCGGGGACATTTCAAAAGGGGCGTGGAATAGAACATGATGAATCTGATCATCCAGGTTTCTAAATATCTGATCATACTGCTGATGGCATTGTATACGCTGCAGTGCTTTACCGTGTTCCGGCTCAGGGACGAGGACGCGAAGGGCTATCTGTTCATGCGCCAGAACATGCTGATGTTTTTCATGCATTTCGTGGCGTTCATGGTGCTGTACCTGGAGCTGTCGGAGACGACGATCCTCCTGTTTTACGGGGCGCAGGTGCTGTACCTCGCCGCCGTGCTCGTCCTGTTCGGCAATCTGTACCGGAGAGGGTCGCGGCTTTTGATCAACAATATGTGCATGTTGACGTGCATCGGCTTTATCATGATCACCCGGCTGTCCTACGAGCAGAGCGTCAAGCAGTTCAAGATCGCCGTGATCTCGTCGGTCGTCGCGCTGCTGATCCCGGTGCTGATACGGAAACTGCGCCTGATCACGCGCATGTACTGGGCGTACACGCTGCTCGGCATCGGAATGCTCGGCTTGGTGGCGATCGCGGCGCGCGTGACCTACGGCGCAAAGCTGTCCTTCGATGTGGGCGGGATCTCCTTCCAGCCCTCGGAGTTCGTGAAGATCATCTTTGTCTTCGCGATCGCCGGGCTGCTGACGCACGCGCGGGATTTCCGGCGCATCGTGATCGCCACCGTCCTGGCGGCGCTCCATGTGCTGATCCTCGTGATCTCCAAGGACCTCGGGAGCGCGCTGATCTTCTTTGTCACCTATCTGGTGATGCTGTTCGTGTCGACGCGCAACCCGTTCTATGTGCTTGCCGGGGTGCTTTCCGGCTCGCTCGCGGCGGTGGGGGCGTATTTCCTGTTCAGCCATGTGCGCGTGCGCGTGGAGGCGTGGAGGGATCCGTTCAAGGACTATCAGGGAGACGGCTATCAGATCGGGCAGTCGCTGTTTGCGATCAGCGCGGGGAGCTGGTTCGGCACCGGGCTGTGCCAGGGTTCCCCGGGGGCGATCCCGTGGGCGGCGCAGGATATGATGTTTTCCGCGATCTGCGAGGAGCTCGGGAGCATCTTCGGGATCTGCCTGATCCTCGTGTGCATGAGCTGCTTTATCATGTTTGTCAATATCGCGATGCAGCTGAAGAATCGCTATTATCGGCTGGTGGCGGTCGGGCTGGGCACGACGTACGCGGTGCAGACCTTCCTCACGGTGGGAGGGGGAATCAAGCTGATCCCGCTGACCGGCGTGACGCTGCCGCTTGTGAGCTACGGGGGCAGCTCGATGCTGAGCACGCTGATCATGTTCGCGATCGTCCAGGGACTGTATATGCTCCAGCGGGACGAGGAGTACAAGGAAGAGCTGAAACGGCAGCAGGAGCAGTCCTACTACGGCGGAGGGGACGGCGCGCCGATGCAGGGGGCCTACTATAACGGCGGCGGGGATGGCATGCCGATGCAGGGCGCTTACTACAACGACGGCATAGAGCAGCCGCCATACTATGGAAACGGAGATTATGCCGGAAGGCAGGAGGGAGATTATGAAGAAGACGGATACTACGGACAGAACGGATACGTCGGGCCGCGGTACGAATACTACTCCGACGACGGGACGGACTTCCGGCAGGAGCCGTACCCGGAGGAGTACGACGAGCGCCCGCGCAGAAGGTAGGATACCGGTTCGCGTGAAGGAGGTCTCTTTTGAGCAGGAGTCGGAACCGGCAGGCGGACCCGGGCGCAATACGGAGCTGGGGATCGTCACCTACACCTTTGTCTTCCTTTTTCTGATCATGATCGGCTACCTGGTCTATATTAACGCGTGGAAGGCAAAGGACTTAAATTCCAGCGCCTACAATACGAAGGACATTGCGAACATGGATAAGTATATCCGCGGTTCGATCCTCTCCGCGGACGGCAGCGTCCTCGCGCAGACCGACGTTCTCGACGACGGGGAGGAGCTGCGGGTCTATCCTTTCGCGAACAAGTTTGCCCATGTGATCGGATATGCGACGAACGGGCAGTCCGGGCTGGAGGCGGCGTGCAACAAGGAGCTGCTTTCCTCGCATGTCTCGGCGCTTTCCAGGCTGCAGGGGGATGAGGACGTCAAGCTCCCGGGAGACTCTGTCGTCGTGACGCTGAACGCGAACCTGCAGAGTGTCGCGTACGACGCGCTCGGATCGTACAACGGGGCGGTGGTCGCGCTCGAGCCGGACACCGGCAAGATTCTTGTGATGGTGTCAAAGCCGGATTTCGACCCGAATACGATCGGTGAGGTGTGGGAGAGCCTTGTGACGGACAACACGAGCAGCGTGCTTTTGAACCGTGCGACACAGGGACTTTACCCGCCCGGCTCCACGTTCAAGATCCTGACAACACTGGCGTATATGCGCCAGAAACCGGGGGAATTTCGAAACTTTCAGTTTAACTGCACGTCTCAGCTCACCGTGAATGACGTCACGATCAACTGCTACAACAACAATGCGCACGGGCAGGAGGACCTGAAGGGGGCGTTTTCCCACTCCTGCAACACCGCGTTCGCGCAGATCGGGCTGGATCTCGACAACGATGATTTTCATTCCCTCTGCGAGGAATTCCTGTTCAACCGGGCGCTGCCGACCTCGCTCCAGCACAGCACCTCCCAGTTCAGCCTGAGCGGGGACGCGTCCTACGGGGAACAGATGACGACGGCGATCGGGCAGGGCGACACCCTGATGACGCCCCTGCACATGGCGATGGTCGCGGCGACTGTCGCGAACAATGGGATCCTGATGAAACCATATTGCATCGACCGGGTGCAGACCTACGACGGGGATCCGGTGTCCACGACTAAACCGTCCAGATACAAACGGCTGATGACAGAGGAGGAGGCGCGGATCCTCCAGGAATACATGCGGGAGACTGTGCTGAGCGGCACGGCGACGGAGCTGGGCTGGTACAATTTCGCGCCGGCGGGCAAGACCGGATCGGCGGAGTACACAAGCGGCGGCGTTGCGGGCACACACTCGTGGTTCGTCGGGTTCTCCGACGTGGACGACCCCGACCTTGTGGTTGCGGTGCTTGCCGAGAACGGGGGTACCGGCAGCCAGACGGCGGTGCCGATCGCGTCGCAGATCTTCCAGGCTTATTACAGCATTTACGGCAATTGAAGAGAAGAATTTGATTTCCGGTTGCGCGATCCTGCAAAAAGAGTTATACTGGTTGCAGTCATATGTGGCACAACGCAGACAGGAGGGATTGCAATGATCGAGGCAACAAGCTGTGGCGGTGTGGTGATATTCCGAGGAAAGATCCTTGTCCTGTACAAGAGTTACAAGAACAAGTACGAGGGCTGGGTCCTGCCGAAGGGTACGGTAGAGGAGGGCGAGGAGTACAAAGAAACTGCCGCCCGGGAGGTACTTGAGGAGACCGGGGTGAACGCCTCTATCATAAAATACATTGGAAAGAGCCAGTATACGTTTAATGTGCCGGAGGACACGGTCGCGAAGGATGTGCACTGGTATCTGATGATGTCAAACAGCTATTACAGCAAGCCGCAGCGAGAGGAGTATTTCATTGACTCAGGGTATTACAAATATCACGAGGCGTACCACCTGCTCAAGTTTTCAAACGAAAAGATGATCCTTGAGAAGGCGTACGAGGAATATTTGAATCTGAAAAGGAACAATCTTTGGGGAAACCGAAAATACTTTTAGTCCACAAGGATGCCGGGATTTCGCTGCCTGCGGGATCTCGGCGTTTCTGTAATGCGAAAAGGGGAACAGGAGAATCGTCATGAACTGGTATTCGGGGCTCTATCTCGGGAAAATGGCGCGGGAGAAAAAAGAAAAGCTGATTCAAAAGCTCGAATCTGGGAAAACTCCAGTCAACACGTACCTGGTGACGCTGGCGACCGGGGAGGCGAACCAGCTTGAGATCATTCCGGCATGGAACCTGAGATTCGCGCATGAGCGCGAACGGCTTACGCTGATCGTCGGGCTCGGCTGCGGCAGGGACGAGACGTTCGAGCTTGTCCGCAGGATCACGGAAGAGGTGTATCAGGAGACGCACGGGGCGTGCCTGCGGGAATATTTCGAGCAGACCCAGCCGGGACAGAAAGGTTGACAGGAAGAATATGCTACATATGATTCTGGTTATACTAAAAATAATCGGCATACTCCTGGGGACGCTGCTCCTGCTCTTGCTTGCCGTGCTGCTGGCGGTCGCCTTCGTGCCGCTTAAGTACCGGCTGGAGGCGAAGGCGCAGCAGGGGAAGTACGCGTTTTCCCTGCGGGGGAGCTGGCTGCTGCACATCGTCAGCGCGTCGGTATCGGCGGATTCTTCCGGGGACCGGACGATACGGCTGCGGCTGTTCGGCATCCGGCTGCCGCTGTTTGGGGCGGGCGCGTCCTCCACGAGAAACAGGAGCAGGAAACGAAAGGAACGGGGCGCGGCGCGGCGCGAGGAGACCGAGATACGGGAGAGTGAACGCGCAGAAGAGTCGCCCCGAGAGTCGCGGGAGCATGGACGCAAGGAGAGCGGGCAACGGATAAGGCAGGGGGAAGAACAGCCCGAGGACAGCGTGACACAGGAGCGCGAAGAACAAAAAGAACAGGAAAG
This sequence comes from uncultured Lachnospiraceae bacterium, assembly GCA_947628045.1. Classification (GTDB taxonomy): domain Bacteria; phylum Bacillota; class Clostridia; order Lachnospirales; family Lachnospiraceae; genus Choladousia. Next base: position 12,418 of record CANQYP010000063.1, read on the forward strand.
GGCGCGACCGCGCCGGAATATTCTGCAAAAAATATGGTTTTCTTGCAGGAATATCTGTGATAAAATAAGGCAAATGACAGAGGGCGTCCGGCGTGTCCGGCAGAAACTGCTCTCCCTGCGGGAGCGCGCGGCGCAGTTATGGCAGAAAGGGATCGCCCTTTGGCGCAAGCCGGGAGAGCTGCTGGAGTTTCTTGAAGAGTATGAGATGCGCGAGGCGTTTGGCGCTGTCGCCGGGCATCTGCTGTTTCTGCTCGGGCATTATAAGCCGCGCAGGATAGAGGGTTATCTGCGGTTCGGCACCGGCGATCCGGCGGCGACCGGGCAGCTTACCGGGCTGATCTATCTTTTACTTCCGGCAGGCGCGGATCGCTTTGAGGTCCTGCCGGAGTTCAATGAGACACGGTTCGAGACCGATCTGGTCTGCTCCGGGCATATTCGGGCGCTGCACGCGCTGCGCGTTCTGGTACGGGGGTTCCGGGACCGGAAACTCAGAAGGCTGATAAACAAGTTGAGAAAGAGAGGAGATTCATAACATGGCGGACAATTTTCAGAACACGGTAGAGTCCTTATTCAAGGGAATGGACAGCTTTATCACGACAAAGACGGTAGTCGGGGATGCGATCACGGTCGGTGACACGATCATTCTGCCGCTCGTCGACGTGACGTTCGGCGTCGCTGCGTCCGCGAAACAGGAGGAGCGCAAGAACAACGGCGGCGGCGGTATGGGCGGCAAGCTCTCGCCCAGCGCGATCCTGGTGATCCAGAACGGCACGACGAAACTGGTCAATGTGAAGAACCAGGACAGCGTGACGAAGATCCTCGATATGGTTCCGGATTTTGTCAACAAGTTCACATCGGGGAGAGGCGCGGGCAAGTCCGGCGTACAGAGCGACCCGGAGGTGGAGCAGGCGATCCACGACGCCGCGGAGGGCGAGTCGGTATTCTAAATCAGGGCATGGTGCATACAATAGAATAAAATAAACCGGAAGAAAAGGTACCCAATGCGCAGACTGATCGGCTATACGATGTTCTGGATCGCGGTAGGCATGGTGCTGGAGCTGTTTCTCGCAAATATTCTGGTGAGTATCCTGCTGATCCTTTTTTTCCTTCTGCTGGGATACAATCTGTTCCTGTGACCCATGTCCTGCCGGCGGGAGACGCCTTCCGATCCTGAAAATAAATCGAGCCGCTGCATCGCGCAGCGGCTCTTTTGTGATTCAGACTTAAGCTCTCTCAACCTTACCGGATCTCAGACAAGAAGTACAAACATACATTCTCTTGGCTGCACCGTTGACCTTCACCTTAACGTGCTTGACGTTCGCCTTCCAGATCTTGTTACTTCTTCTATGAGAATGGCTCACATTGTTCCCAAAGTGAACCGCTTTGTCGCAAATTGCACACTTCGCCATGACCGCACCTCCTTGGAATAATATTAAGTCTGCCTTCTCTCGCAGACTCACAGCACTTTGATTCTATCAGATACTCTGTTAATTTGCAAGCAAAAATTGCGAAAAATAAAAATTTATTTCCAGAAATATAAAAATGCATCTTTGCAACCGGAGCCTTTTCTGGTAGAATATGCGTGGAATGCATGAAACAGGAAACAATCGATGGACAGAATAGATGGAGGTCTTTGGCTATGAAAGGACGTATGAGCAATGAGCTGGGCGCGATCGTGATCGACCCGAACGTGATCGCGACTTACGCGGGCAGTGTCGCAGTGGAATGTTTCGGGATCGTCGGCATGGCGATCGTCAATGTGAAGGACGGGCTGGTCCGCCTGCTCCGCAGGGACAGCCTGGAGAGGGGACTGAGCGTCCGGATCGAGGACAACCGCATCACGATCGACTTTCACGTGATTGTCTCCTACGGCGTGAGCATCTCCGCGGTGGCGGACAATCTGTTCGGCAACGTGAAGTACCGGGTGGAGGAGTTCACCGGCATGGAGGTCGAGAAGATCAATATGTTTGTGGAAGGCGTAAGAGTCATTGATTAAGGAGGAACGACCATTGAGTACGAATAAGATAGACGCGTCCCTCTGTGCCAGAATGTTTCTGGCGGGGGCGAAAAATCTGGAGTCAAAGAAAGAATGGATCAATGAGCTGAACGTGTTCCCGGTGCCGGACGGAGATACCGGCACGAACATGACGCTCACGATCATGTCCGCGGCGAAGGAGGTCGCCGCGC
>CANQYP010000064.1 GCA_947628045.1 uncultured Lachnospiraceae bacterium
TCGTCCTGCTTCGGAATGTTCACGATCAGGTTCGGAACATTGCCGTCCGTGTGCGCGAGGATCGTCCCGTTCATCGCACTCTTATTCACAAAATCCACGGTCTTGCCCGCCAGATAATTCAACCCGTCGAGGTCCACCGGCTCCTCGCCGATCGTAAGCTCGCACCTCGATTCCTCCACATTCATCACTGTCTCGAAGAGTGTACGGCTGCCGTCCTGGATAAACTGACCCATAGAGTGGAGATCTGTCGTGAGATCTACCGACGCGGGGAAGATTCCCTTCTGGTCTTTTCCTTCACTCTCGCCGTACAGCTGCTTCCACCACTCGGAAACATAGTGCAGGCTCGGCTCATAATTCGCCAGCACCTCGATCGCCTTGCCTTTTCTGAGCAGGATATTGCGGACCGCCGCGTACTGAAGGGCGTCGTTCTCTTCAAAGTCTGCCTCCAGCGCGCGCTTTCTCCCGGATGCCGCGCCCTCCATCAGCTTGTCGATGTCCGCTCCGCTTGCCGCGATCGGGAGAAGTCCCACCGCTGTCAACACGGAAAAACGTCCTCCGACGTCGTCCGGAACCACGAACGTCTCGTAGCCCTCCGCCGTCGCGAGACTCTTCAGTGCCCCTCTCGCCTTATCCGTCGTCGCGTAGATGCGTTTCGCCGCCTCCGCCTTGCCGTACTTCTTCTCCAGCATGCCCTTGAAGATGCGGAACGCGATCGCCGGCTCCGTCGTCGTCCCGGACTTCGAGATCACATTCACGGAGAAATCGCGATCCCCGATCACCTCGATCAGGTGCTGAATGTACGTGCTGCTGATGCTGTTGCCCACAAAATAGATCTCCGGCGTCTTGCGGATCTCCTTCGACACCGTATTGTAAAAGCTGTGGCGCAGGAACTCGATCGCGGCTCTCGCCCCCAGATAGGAACCGCCGATGCCGATCACCAACAGCACCTCGCTGTCGCCCTTGATCTTCTCCGCCGCCTTCTTGATGCGGGCAAACTCGTCCTTGCCATAGTCGACCGGCAGATCGATCCAGCCAAGGAAATCGTTTCCGGCGCCCGTCTTCGAGACCAGCAGGTCCTTCGCGTCGGCGACGATCTTCTTCATCGACGTCACTTCGTTCTCCGATACAAAGCAGGACGCCTTTGAATAGTCAAATGCCACCTTGTTTCCCATTCCACAACATCTCCTTTGCAATTTTTTCCGCGTCTATTCTAGCAGACCTTCCCGCCTTGTGCAAGACTTTTCCGCAAAATCCGCGCAATTTGAAAGTCCGCGGATCCTTCCGCCCTGCAACCCGGCTCGCCCTGCGCAAAAACCAACGTCTATGATCGCTGCGGAATCATGCCGTTCGGCTGCAAATCGGCGCGCCCCGCGCAAAATCCGGCGTCTTGTCGCTGGTAATTCCGGCGTTCCGCCTCGCGGATGACCCGCCGCCGGAGCGGGTCAGGAGAGGAACTCCTTTAACACCTCCCGCAGAATGCGCTCCTGCTCGGCAGGATCCATATGCCGCAAAAGCTCCGCGTTTCGCTCCCGCTCGGTCGCCGCCGCCGTCTCCTGCAGCCCCGCCTTTACCCGGGCGAGGTTTTCTTTCAGATCGTTCTTCTCCCTCTGCGCCCTGGTCTGCGCCGCCGCGCTCTCCTTCACCGCCTTGCGCCTGGATTTGCGTCTGCTCTCCACAGAGACGATCGGGGCAGGCTCGTCCATCCCGCACGTCTGCGCCGCGTCCTCGCTGTAATCGCGCACCGCGCCGCTGTTCTCCAGATAATCCGCGAGCTGCACTTCGAGAAACCTGCGCCGGTACCCGCTGTCCGCGACGGCATAGGCAAGCCCGACCAGCGCGGCGGCAAGGAGCCCCATCCAGAAATAGGAATTCCCTTTCACGACCGCGCCCCCGCCCCGCACGAAATATGCGCTCCCGGCGAAGGCGCACAGCACACTGACCGACAATAGCTCCAGCCCCAGCCGTTTCCAGCGGTGCAGCCCGATCCCCCAGAACCGGTATTCCATCAGGTTCTTTCGGATAAAGGCTTGCACGTCGCCCACCTTCTCATTCAAATGCCTGCAATACTGAAAGCGTTGTCTCAACTGCTGCAAAAACTTCCCGTCGGGTTCCCCCGTGTTTCTTGTGTCCCTGATCAATCTGTCGTATATTTGTTTGAGGATCATCTGACTGGCGACCGCGGCTATGCATGCCGCCGCAAGTAGATAGAGCAGAAGATTCCGCTCCATGATGAATTGAATCATGATAGACTCCCCCTTTTTGAAGATGCCAGAGCGCTGCAGTCGCTCAAGTATCGCCATTATAGCCGTATTTTTGAGGTTTGCAAAGAAAAATCGTTCGACAAATTCGCATGTCGAACGACCTTATCCGAGCCGGAAAAAAGCTCTCCGGGGAAGTCAGAATTTTTCTCAGGCTGAGAGAATTTGTTTCTTTTCCGCTTTGTGCTTTTCAGATAAGCGGATCTCCTTCGTCCACATTCTCCTGCGGCTCTTCCTCCAGTTTCGCCTGTTTCTTACGGAACAGATCTGCGGAAAACTGCAGGACCGCAAAACATACCGTAAATGTGATCATCGCGTATACGATACCTGAGGCAAGGGAACCCGCGATCTTATCCGGGTAATTTTTCACTGTGCGAACGAAACCCAGTATCCCACAAATCAGTGCCGCCACCAGAGAAACCATGAGGTTCGACGAAGTGTTCGGCTTCAGGCGGCGGTCCCAGATCCCCTGCCTGATGCATCCCACGGCTATGTGCAGCGCGAGCGCCGCAAAGACAATGCACTCTCCCGCAAGATTCCTGAAATCAAAATCAAAAAAGATCCTCTGCACGACCAGGGCTGCCGCCAGCCCCCAGAACGCCAGCCAACACCCGTTGCTCTCAATCCGCAGCAGCGTCTGCTCCTGTCGTTCGTCCAGATTGTTCCTGCTTTTCTTCATTTCCGTTCTCCTCCCAGAATAGATCGTTCAACGTGGTATCCAGCGCCCTGCAGATCGCGATACAGAGCCTGAGCGAAGGATTGAAGTCTCCCGCCTCGATCAAGCCTATCGTCTGCCTGGTAACGCCCACCATCTCGGCAAGCTTGGTTTGGGAGATTTCCAATTCAATACGTCTGAATTTCATTTTCAGATTTCTCATTGTCCACCTCCTGTCGATCATTATACATCTTACCGGGAGGAATGTAAAGTATATATTGCATTTATTTTATATAAATTGCATCTTCTGGCTGGATCAGAAAGACTATTCGGCAGTTACGCAAAATGATTTTGAAAATCTGTACTTTCCTTATGAATTTTTTCCTTGTCCGCCATCAAGCTCCTCCTCATAGCCTCTCAGCAAACGAATCATATCCAGTCTCCTTACCCGAGCAGCCCCTCCACAAGCCGCACGCTGTGCGCGACCGCCTTCTTCTCAAAGGTCGGGTAATCCTCCGAGGCGCTGTCGTCCGCCTTGTCAGAAATCGCGCGGATGATCACGAAGGGAATCCCATTCAGGTACGCGGTCTGCGCGATCGCGGCGCCCTCCATCTCCGTGCAGAACCCGTGGAACAATCCGCTGATGCGCTCCTTGACCGCCTTGTCCGCGACGAACTGGTCTCCGCTGACGACGCGCCCGCGGAACACCTTGATATCGGGGTTCACCTTGCGGCAGGTCTCTTCCGCCAGCTTGGCAAGCTCCCTGTCCGCCTCAAACGAGAACACGTCCATCTGCGGAATCTGTCCCGGCTCGTAGCCGAAATTCACCGCATCCATGTCGTGGTGCACCACGTCCGTCGAGATCACGATATCCCCGATGTCGATGTCCGCGTTCAGCGAGCCCGCGATCCCAGTGTTGATCACGGCGTCCACCTGAAATTCATCGACCAGGATCTGCGCGCAGACCGCCGCATTCACCTTGCCGACGCCGCTGCGCACGACCACGACCTCCTGCCCGTTCAGGACGCCCTCGCAGAAATTCATTCCTGCCTTCTTCACCTCACGCCGGATGTCCATATCCTTTTTGAGCTGCTCCACCTCGATGTCCATCGCCCCGATGATGCCTGTCTTTTTCATAAAATAAATACCCCTTCCAAAATCGAATTATCCATATCTGTTTGCCTTGCATCGGCAGATCATTGCAGCCCGCCTTTTTCGGATTCATTTTCTGTTCTTTTCCCGCTTACATTGCCTCCGAGCTCTGCTGCTCCTCTGTCGTCTGCGCAGCGCCTCGCTCCAGCCCGTTTTCCGCCGCCCGCGCCGCGGCGTTCGCGGTATCGTTGAACTTCTTCACCGCCTGCGGAATATCCGCGCCGCCGCCGATCTCCTGCAGCATATTCCACCAAGCCGTGCGCGCGTCCGCCCAGCCCGGCGTCACCTGATAGTAATCGCCCAGATACTGCGTAAAAATGCTGTACTCCTTCATCAGCACATCGTTCGCGTAGAGCTCCGGCATCTCGCGCACCGGCCAGTAGGACGACGTCAGAACCGCCTTCGCGTAATTCCTGTCGTCCTCCGTGAAAAAGCGGATAAAATCCTTCGCCGCCGCAATCTTCCCGTCGTCGCCGTTGTCAAAGATCCCGAACCCCCAGATTCCGCCCTGCAGAGTCGGCGTGCCTTCCGCCGCCGGAAACGCCATCGGGAGCATCTCGAAATCCAGATCCGGGTTGTTGACGATCTGGTTGATCTCCACCGAGACATTCCAGCAGAACGCCATCGCGAGCTCTCCCTTCACGAAACGCTCGATCTCATCTGTGCCCTGCGCGTTTTCATCAAATGAAATGCCGTCCAGGTCCTTCAAAAGCTCCAGCGCCTCGATGTTCTCCGGGCTGTCAAACTCATAATTCTCATGCTCTTCATCCGTGAACGCGCCTCCGCAGAGGTTTGTCACAAGCGCCCGCGTACCCTGGTCGCCGCCCTGCCCCGCGCAGTACAGGATCCCGACCTCTTTCTGCCCGTATGCCGTCAGCGCCTTCACCGCGCTCACAAAATCGTCTGTCGTCCAGGTGCGGTTTTCCTCGTCAAGATAAGAGAGCGCGCCCGCCTTCTCGAACAGGTCGCGGTTGACCACCATGCAGTGCGTCGTCATACAGAGCGGGAACTCATAATATTCCCCGTTTCCATGGCGGCACGCGTCCCGAACCGGCTCATAGATCTTCCCCGCCGCCTCAGATTCCCACAGGTCGGAAAGATCCGCCATCTGACCCCTGTCGCCCCAGTTCGCCACCAGACGCTCCGGTCCCTCGAGCACCAGATCCGGCAAAGCCTTGTCCGCGGCAGCCTGCTCCACCTTCTCGTCCCCGGTGACATAGTCCAGATATTCCACCGAGACATGGTACTCTGGATACTGCCTGTGGAACTCCGTGATCAGATTGGAGACCGCGCTCTTATTCCCCCAGTCGCCGACCGGATACGCCCAGAGCGTGAGCTCCGTGACCTCCTGTTTCGTCTCCGTCTGCGCGTCCGTCTGCGGCGCCTGTCCGGAACCGCCGCAAGCGGTAAGACATAACGCCGCGCTCACGGCAAGCGTCAGAAACATCGTTCGCCTCATTTTTCCCCTTCTTTCTTCATGCACTTCTTCAACTGCCGCACGATCTCCGGCACATCGATCGGTTTCGCGACGTGCGCATTCATTCCGGCGTCCAGGCATTTGCGGACGTCGTCGGAAAACGCGTCCGCGCTCTGCGCAATGATCGGCACCGTCTTCGCGTCCTCGCGGTCCAGCGCACGGATCGCCATCGACGCCTCGTACCCGTTCATGACCGGCATGCGGATATCCATCAGGATCGCCTCGTAGTACCCCGGCGGCGACTGTTCAAACAGCTCCACGCACACTTTACCGTTCTCCGCCCGGGTCAGCTGCAGCCCGAGCTCCGAGAGCAGCCCGTCCGCGACCTCCCAGTTCAGGTCGTTGTCCTCCGCGAAGATCACATGGTTCCCGGAGAACGTCCCGCTGCCGATCTCCTCCGCCGCGGAAAGAGGCTCGTCCGCACCCTTGTCCGGCGCCTTTTCCAGATCGAGCGTGACATGGAACTCCGTGCCCTTCCCCTGCTCGCTGCTCACCTCGATCGTCCCCTTCATCGCGTCCACGATATATTTCGTGATCGCCATGCCGAGACCCGTGCCCTCCGTCTTCTGCACCCTCGCATTGTCCTCGCGCGCGAACGTCTCAAAGACCTTCCTGCGGAATTCCTCGCTCATGCCGATCCCGTTGTCCCGGATCCGGAAATGGACCCTCACATGATCCGCGCCGAGCGGCGATTCCTCCTCGTACAGTTCCAGGTCGATCCTGCCGCCCTCCTGCGTGAACTTGACCGCATTGCCCAGCAGGTTCATCAGCACCTGGTTCAGCCGGACGCTGTCGCAGCGGACATATTCGTCCGAGATGTCCCGAATGCAGACTTCAAACTCCTGATCCTTCTGCCGGCTCTGCGTCTGTATAAGGTCGGCGACTCCCTGCGCGACCTCGCACAGAGATGTCCGCTCCATATTCAGCGACATCTTTCCGCTCTCGATCTTCGCCATGTCGAGAATGTCATTGATCAGCCCCAGCAGATGTCTGCTGGACTGCGTGATCTTCTTCAGGCAGTTCTGCACCTGTCCGCTGTCCTCCGGGTTCGAGAGCGCGAGCGCGGTCATACCGACGATCCCGTTCATCGGCGTGCGGATATCGTGGCTCATGTTGGAGAGGAATTCACTCTTGGCACGGTTCGCGTGCTCCGCCGCCTCCCGCGCCTCCTCCATCTTCTCCATATGCTGCCGGAGCAGATGAAAATACCAGCTGAAAATAAGCAGCAGGATCAATACGATGATCATACAGTTTCGGATCGCGGTCATCGTCCAGTTCCTCCCGAGATCTCCAATCGCCTCATTCAGCTGCCCATACGGCATGAACATCATGAGATACCACTCTGTGTTCGGCAGACTGGTCGCGTACAGATAGCGCTGATCATCCCCGGAGAGGGTAAACTGCGTCGAGTAGCTCTCGCCCTTCGCCATCGCCGCGCGCAGCTCCTTCGTATACTGCTCGACCGATTTCCCTCCGACGTCCGTGTACTTGTTCTGGACACGGGTGAAGTAATCGTCGTCGTCCACCGTGTCGTCGCGAATGATAAAGCTCCCGTCCTTGCGGATGATAAAATAATAATCGGTCGACCCTTCCAAATTCAGCGCGAGCGTCTCACTGATATAGCTCACCGGAAGACCCGCGACCAGCCCGATGCACTCCTTTCCGTCCTCCATCGGGTACACGGCTGGGATCCCCATCAGCACGATCTCCTCCCCCAGCGAGTCCGTCCCCATCGTGATCTTCTGCTCGCCGCTGCGCAGCGACTCCAGAAAATCGTCCGAACCTTCCAGCGCCACGTCTGTGCCGAAAAACATATCAATCGTGCCGTCCGACGCACACAGCGCCAGATGGTCGAATCCCCTCGACCGCGCATGGTGGGTCAGCGTCACACGCATGGACGTCTGGTTCGTGATCGTGTCCGGCGGCACGGCGTCCACAAGCCCCGCCACCTGGGACAAGCGCAGGTCCATGATCGTCCCGAAATGCATCGCCGACTGACTGCTCATCCCGGACATATAAAGTTCACCGATCTCGCCGATCGTCTCCGCGCTCTTGCGGTTCATGCGGATCGTCTGCGTGGTGAAAACGATCACGCAGAGAACGATCACAAAAATAATACTGCCGATCAGAAGTCTGGGCACCCTGTGTTTCATTTTTTGTCGTCTCCCGTATCTCAGAGCAGCGCGGGCGTCCCCGCCGCAGCCCACTTTCTTTCTCTTAAAAAGTTTATTACGTCGCACCCCCGTTGTAAAGTTTTTTTTCTTGAATCTGTCCGAAAAAAGGGATATACTGCTCATAGACGGCTGCCGCAGGGCACGCCGAACCATAACGAACACGGGAGGAATGAAATATGGTATACAAGCCAAAGGGAGTCTGCTCCATGGAAATCCACGTCGATCTGGACGGAGACGTAATCAAGAACGTGCAATTTGTCGGCGGATGTTCCGGCAACACCCAGGGCGTCGCGCGCCTCGTGCAGGGAATGAAAGCCACCGACGCGATCGCTCGCCTGGAAGGGATCCACTGCGGTCCGCGTCCGACCTCCTGCCCGGATCAGCTCGCCCAGGCGCTCAAACAGGCGATCGCGCAGTAAACAGCGTTTCGCCCATACAACCGACAGCGCCAGACGGCAAGCGCTCAAGCTGGCGACCGCACAGCAGACAGCGTTTCACCCATGCAACCCACAACGCCAGACGGCAAACGCTCAGGCTGGCGACCGCATAGCGGACAAACAACATAGCAGCATACAAAACAGAGCATATAGAGCAAACCGATCCGGTTCCCTATATGCTCTGTTCTTATTGCCGTGTTTGTCAGATGCCGGTTTTACTTGATCTTTATTTTAATCTTTGCCTTCTTTTTGCTCCCATCTGTCGCTTTCGCAGTGATCGTGACCGTCTTTCCCTTACCTGCCGCTTTCGTCTGCACGACACCTTTTTTCGTCACTGTCGCGTAGTTCGGATTACTGCTTGTATAGAGCAGTTTCTTATTCGCGCCGCTCGTTGCTTTCACGGTTGCTTTCAGTTTTGTGCTCTTTCCGGCTTTGACCGTTTTGTTCCCTTTCAGCGTGATTTTTTGAACAGTACCCTTCATAATACTGATCTTATAAGTCGCCTTTATCCCAATTCCGTCTGCCGCCTCCGCGGTGACCGTTACTTTCCTGCCAGCGCCCGCCTTCTTTGTCCTCACGACGCCGTTGCTGCTCACCGTGGCATATTTCTTGTTGCTGACCGACCATGTGACGGCTTTATTTGCGGCGTTCTCCGGCTCTACAACAGCTTTCAAAGTAACTTTCTTCCCCACCGCCAGTTTCGTGAAATCACCTTCTATGGAGATCGAGGTGACTTTGCAGTCGTCTCCCTGAGAAACCGTTTCTTGTTCCGAAGAAGGCGTTTTCTCTTCTTTTTCCGAAGAAGGCGTTTTTTCTTTTTCAAAAAATGCTTTCACTATCGTATCCATCTTCGGCATCGTAAAACTTGTACCGGTGATTGACGTTCCGTTTACCTGCAGCTGAGTCAGAACATAGCCCGGATTCGGTGTTGCTGTGATATTGATCACATCCCCCGGAACCGCCGTATCTTTGGACACAGTCACAGTTCCATTACGACTGTCAGGATCGCTCGAATCTACGGTAATTCTGTAAATCGTTTCCGGGGTTATCTTGGGAAGTCCCAGATCCTGATTCGTAATCCGTAAATAACCATATTCCGCCAGCTGTCGGAATAGTCCGCCCTCATATTCACTTTGATGATTGAACAAAGATACCGCATCAACACTATATTGCGCCGAAGTCTCACCGACATAGCAATTTCCGGTAATCTTATACTGGTTACAGGCAAGCGCCGTGATACAGTTGCGAATCTCTATCTCCGAGTTCTCGATGGAAATCATTCCCTCAAAAGCTTTGGCAGGATTTCCAAAAGCGGCACCGTATACACTCGTTATCCGTCCTGCCGTGATTCCATAATCTGCTTTCTTGCCCTGATAGCCATTCACAATAAGCTTGGCGTTTTTAATATACACATTGCTGAAATTGGAAATAATCCCGTCTGCGTTTGATGTCAATGTGACACCGTTTATATAGATATCCCCATCTTTGGTATTTGCGCTCTCCGCTTGCGTTGCCTGCTCGATCAGAGCCGTAGACCCATATTGAGTTACATTTGTAGAAGTAATACTTCCACTCCCCTCAATGTAAACGTCGCCGCCTTTGTCCACGTATAATTCACGCTGGTATGTGAGAAAGCTGCCTCCGGTAAAGCTGTTCTCTCCGTTTACCTGTATATGGAGATCTCTCGTCCCCGCATAAGTTATAAAGTCACCCTTGCAGCTGCAATCTGTAATTGTCAGCGTATTGCTTGCCGGATCATAACTCACTCCTTCGGGCACTTTATATTCAGGATAGTATTCTCCGCCCAAATAAATAGAACCGTACGAATCGTCTACATTCGTATAATCCTCTCCATCCAATCCTACCTGCAAGTTCCAAATATCTGCCCCTGTTATTTCCGCAGACGCTCTGAAGGAAAAAAGTATGCAAAGCGCCAGACTTCCCAAAAGCGTCACAATCCCCATGTTTTTTCTCAAAATACCTGTCATGTTCTTCTCCTTTCCATTGCAATACTTACTACGCATAAAAACTGTGAATATCGCCTCGACAGATTCGGATATTCGTTATGATTATACGATATAATATATTATATTGCAACGAAAAAGTAAATAATATTAACGAAAAAAAAGAGGTCTCCTGTATATGATAAACGTATTGGATCGAATTGTTCATCTCCGACAGCAGAAAAACTGGACAGAGTACCAGCTTGCCGAGCGATCCGGTCTTACACAGTCAACGATTTCTTCCTGGTATCGGAAAGACATCCTGCCGTCGATACCGTCTCTGGAAAAGATCTGTGCCGCATTTGGAATTACCTTATCCCAATTCTTTGCAGAAGACCTGGAATCCTTTTCACTGACGCCCCTTCAGATTGAGTTGCTGGAAGAATCCGGTCGCCTTACACCGATTCAGCTGAAAGCCTTAGTTGATTTTTTCAAGACATTCTAATACAACGATTCGTCTATAGCGGCAGCCAGCGTTTCACCCATGCAACCCACAGCGTCAGATGACAGGCGCCCAGGCGCTCAAACAGGCGATCGCGCAGTAAACAGCGTTTCACCCACGCAGCCGACAGCGCCAGACGGCAAGCGCTCAGGCTGGCGTCTGCGCAGTAGGCAGCGTTTTGCTCAGGCTGGCGACCGCGCAGCAGACAGACAACATAGCAGCATACAAAACAGAGCATATAGAGCAAGCCTGATCCGGTTCTCTATATGCTCTGATGCTTTTCAAATACAGGATTCCGTCTGCCCGTACCAGCCACCGCTCACTCTGACTCTCCGGTTGCCTTCCGCACACACTCCTTCACCACGTTGATCGGGATATTCAAGGTCGCGGCAATCTCTTCTTCCGAACGACCGCGAATCCGGAGAGTAAGAATCTCCACCTTCAAATTGGCTTCGTCTGCCCGCGCCTTCTCCTTTTTCACGCCATCCTCATAACCATCTTCATAGCTGATCTTTTTCTCGCACGAGATATGGAATTCCTCATCATATTCTTTCAGCAGCATATCCGTCACCTCCGCTCTGTGCGCCCGCAGAATATCTGCCAGTATACCTTTACGAATGCACTCCGTTACTGTTTTGTCGATTGCCTCCATCAGTGATGTCTCTTCATTGAGATATCCCCTCACAGTCGCTACAAAATAGGAGTACTCATACAAAAGCGGACATTTCCCCATAATCTTCCGACTGTGTCCCTCATTAATGTTGATCATATGCGCCTTGAACTGTGTGCAGGATCGTTCTGCGGTATCCGCGCCCTCCATGCTGTCCGTCAGATACAGAATCGTTTCATCTTCCATCTTCTGCGTTCCGTTGTAAAAGACATAATACCTGGGCGTGGGGAGCTCCAAACGTCTGCTGGAATAAATATCCAGATGATTCAACGCAATATATTTCTTCAGGGCATCCGCCATGTATATGTAACCCCGCAGCGGCATGTTGGGATTGTATGTACTCTGATGCTCAAATACCGCCAGCTGTGAATCAATCAGGAAGGACAGGTCGTTCTTCATCCCCATGTAGATAAAACCTTCCATGGTATAGATCTCCAGTTCCTCCGGATCCGTGTAATCGCTCCCATTCACGGCATTATAAAGGGACAAGAGATCCTTCTTTCCGTGAAAGAGAAACGCAAACAAGCCCGACTTGTACTCCCTGTTCGGTACAACCTTATTCTGCATAATTTCCGTATTCCTCCTTGATTATACTTCATCTGATGAAAATTATGCAACCATTATACCGTATGTTTTCTGCAAAATTTGTCATATCAAATCGCCTGATTCGGATTTTTTGCGAAAAAATTCACTTTTACCAATAAATCGTGATCAGGCAAAACTCATCGTCGATGTGATAGCGGTAGTTCCAGGTGGATACCCCGTTGATCGCCATCAGGTACTGCCCCGGCTGGTCGAGAAGTCCATTGTCGAACAGCTCATACCGCGCCGTCTCGAGCGCCTCGGTGCTCCCGAATTTCATAACGATGCTGCTCTCACCGTTCCACACGGAATTCATCAGCGCGCTCAGGATCGTTTCATAATCGAAATATTCGTAATAAAGCCCATTCAGCTTGTAATAATCGTATTTGTCGGAGGTGCAGTCCGGGAGCGGGATCGAATCTCCGGGCACATGCGTCTTGAACAGGTCGTCCCCCGTGCAGCAGAGGTAATTGTAGTTCGTCACATTGTCGTTGCTCCCGCCTTCCTCCTGCCCGGCGAACACCGGATCGCCCCAGGTCACGTCCACATAATAATATTCGCCGTCGATCCGCACCATGTTCCAGCCGTGGTCGCCGCCATCCTTTGTCTGCCCGGTAATGTATGTACAGAAAAGCCCCATTCGGTGCAGAATGTACTGAAACGCCTTCGAGTAACCGGCGCACACCGACATATGGTACAGGAGGGCGCTCTGCATATTCTGAGAGTCCGCGCTGCCCGCCCGGTATTCGACCGTATCGATCAGGTACTCGTAAACCGTCTTGATGCGCTCATAGTCGGTCGCGGTCGACGGGATCCGGGCGATGCACTCGTCCGCCGCCTCTTCCAGTTTCAGCCGCATAGATTCCCGCGCCTCCGCCGGCACCGTGACCTCAAGATCGTACCCGACCACACGCCCGGTGAAATCCGTCTCGATCTGCGCGCTCGTGCCGATCCAGAAGATCTCCGGGTGATCTGCGAGGACGGCATAGTAGACGTCCCAGAACTCGTCCCCGCTGATGTCCGCCAGAAAATCCCCGGAATCCTCGCCGCGCATGATGTGGACGTAGATCTCCCGGTACGGCTCGTGCATAGCGTCCGGCAGATTGTCGTAATAATATTCCTCCACCGAGGAGACAAAGCCCTCCTCCAGCGCGGCATTCTCCCAGCTCTCCAGACCGCCGCCGGTCAGTTCATAGCGGACGCGTTTGATCACGTCAAAATTGATCGCGGCAAACACGCATGCCACCGCAAGGAGCACAAACAATCCGCCAAGCACGGCGGGTATCCCGGATCTTCTTCTCATTCTTTCCCTTTTCTCCCGTCAGATTCTGTATTTACTCCCACTTATCGCACAGCTCATGGATCTGCCGCGTGAATTTATTCAAATCAGCGTTCGCGCCGCCCTCATTTTTGCGGATCACTTCCATCAGGCGCTGCCCCGCTGCCAGCAGTTTCGCGAACACCTTCGTGACCTTCGCGGCTGGTTCGCCCTTCCTGATGCGCACCGGCGCAGCCTGCAGGATAAATTTGCCCGCCGCCAGGTCAAACTCCGTCCCCGAGTACGGAGCGTAGGCGTCCAGCCCCTTTTCGCTGCGCAGCCGGTCGGTGAACAGATCGCAGACCGTGTCCTCGCCGTGCACGACAAACACCTTGGACGGTTTCTCCTTGAACGAGCCGATCCAGCGCATCAATCCCTCATTGTCCGCGTGTCCGCTGATGCCGGGCAGCGTGAGCACCTCCGCCTTCACCTCGATCTCCTCGCCGAAGAGCTTGACGTTCGTCGCGCCGTCGACAAGCGCGCGCCCCAGCGTCCCGACCGCCTGATAGCCAACGAAGAGGATCGTCGACTCCGGGCGCCAGAGGTTGTGCTTGAGGTGGTGCTTGATGCGCCCCGCGTCGCACATGCCGCTCGCGGAGAGGATCACCTTCGGGCGCATATCGTCGTTGATGCGCTTGGAATCATCGCTCGTGATCGACGTCTTCAGCCCGGTGAACCCGATCGGGTTGATGCCCTGGCGCAAAAGCTCCGTCGCCTCCTCGTCGAAATCGCTCCACATATGCTCGCGGAAAATGTTAGTCGCCTCGTTCGCGAGCGGGCTGTCCACGTACACCTCGAAGTCGTCATGCCCGCGCACCAGATGCTCCTGCTTGATGTGGCGGATAAAATACAGCATCTCCTGTGTGCGCCCCACCGCGAAGGACGGCACCACCACATTGCCGCCGCGGTCAAACGTGCGCTGGATCACCTCGGCGAGCGCCGCCGCGTAATCCACCGGCGCGTTGTGCGAGCGGTCGCCGTAGGTCGACTCCATCACGACGTAATCCGCGTCCTCCGGGTACTGCGGGTCGCAGATCAGCGGCTGATTGACATTGCCGATATCGCCGGAGAAAATGATCTTCTTCTCGACGCCCTTTTCCTTCACCCACACCTCGATGGACGAAGAGCCGAGCAAGTGTCCGGCGTCGATGAAACGCACGCGGATCCCCGCCGCGATCATGACCTCCTTCTTGTACTCGCAGCGCACGAAACAGG
>CANQYP010000065.1 GCA_947628045.1 uncultured Lachnospiraceae bacterium
GTATGGTCCTCCGACAGAGAATCCGGATGATTATATAAGCTATATCTGGATTCCATTAAAGAAAGCCTGACCAATTAAGTTTTGACTATACTGGGCGAGGGCGCCGCTCGATCATCTAATTTTGATGATTTTGCGACACCCCCTTGTCTGTTCTAGAGAAAGCGTTATTTCAGTTTCATTCCGTCATGGAACGCCTCGCCGACACGCTCGGATACTTTGTAGTAGCCATGTGTGTACGGGTCGAAGGCGATGGCATTTACCAGGGACATGTCGAGTTTCCCGTTCGGCATTACGCGCTCGTCCGCGGTGACGTTTACGACCTTCCCGATCACGCCGCAGCCGTATTCGTTGGTCTGGTATTCAACGAATTCACATTCCAGGCAGAGCGGGAATTCATTGATGACAGGGGCGTCTACCGTCTCTGCCTTGCTGGCGGTGAGACCGGCTTTTCCCAGCTTGTCTGTGGTCTGATTCCCGGACGCGACGCCGAAATAATCCGCCTCGGTCACATGGGCGGCGTCGGCAATGCTTACCGTGAACGCGCCTCTTTCCTTAATGTTCTTGACAGTCTTGTGGGATTCGGTCAGATTGAGCGCCACCGTATCCCGCTCCTGCATCGTTCCCCAGGCGGCGTTCATGACATTCACGCTGCCGTCCTCATTGTAGGTGGCGATCATCAGTACCGGCATGGGGAAAATGCCCTCGGTGATATTCAATTTCTTTCGCATAAACAGAACCTCTTTTCTTTGAATTTATTGACAAGCTTATGCTGTCAGCTATAATTATAACCATCAAAACAAAAAAAGCAAGTCATTAGCAAGAGAGGAGTAAACGATGAATACCAAAAGGAAATACAGAAGAACACTGCTCGCCTGTTACCTGGGCTTTATCACACAGGCGATTTCGGCGAATTTCACGCCGCTTTTGTTTCTGACCTTTTATCATACCTATGGGATCTCCTACGGACGGCTTGCCCTGATCTCGACCTGCTTTTTCTTTACCCAGCTGGTCGTGGATTTCATTTGTGCGAAGTTTGTGGACCGCATCGGCTACCGCGTAAGTATCGTTGCCGCGGAGGTTCTCTCGGGACTCGGTCTGGCGGGGCTTGCGTTTCTGCCGGATCGGCTGCCGTCGCCCTTTGCAGGGATTTTGATCTGTGTGGTGATCTACGCGGTGGGGAGCGGGCTGATCGAGGTACTCTGCAGTCCGATCGTCGAGGCTTGTCCCTTTGAAAACAAAGAGGGAATGATGAGTCTGCTGCACTCCTTCTATTGCTGGGGCTCGGTCGGCGTGATCCTGGGTTCGACGCTGTTCTTCAGCCTGTTTGGGATCGAACACTGGCGTGTGCTGGCTTGCCTGTGGGCGATCGTTCCGCTGTACAACATTTACAATTTCGCGACCTGCCCGATTGAGCCTCTGGTGGAGGACGGGCAGGGCATGACGATGGGACAGCTCTTCCGGACAAGGATCTTCTGGCTGTTGATCGTGCTCATGGTGTGCGCGGGTTCCTCGGAGCTCGCGATGGCGCAGTGGGCGTCCGCGTTCGCGGAGTCGGCGCTGCATGTCTCGAAGACCGTGGGCGACCTTGCCGGTCCCTGCGGATTTGCGGTGTTTATGGGGATCAGCCGTGTCCTGTACGGGAAATTCGGGGAAAGGATCGATCTGAAAAAATTCATGATTGCGTCCGGCGTCCTCTGCCTGTGCTGTTATCTGCTTGCCGGATTTGCAAAGCTGCCAATCCTCGGGCTGATCGGCTGTACTCTATGCGGTTTCTCGGTCGGGATCATGTGGCCGGGCTCAATCAGCATCTCCTCGGCGACGCTCCCGGCGGGCGGAACCGCGATGTTCGCCCTGCTGGCGCTGGCGGGCGATCTCGGCGGAGCAGTCGGACCGGCGATCGTCGGGAATATCTCGCAAAGCGCCGGAAATGATCTGCAGGCAGGCGTGCTTGCCGGAATCGGATTCCCGATCGTGCTTGTCGTGACGGTGTTCGCGCTGCGCAGGATGAAAAAAACAGCATAAGAAAGCAGTTCCTGTGGGTTCTTGTAATTCGATGAAAAGTATGGCATTATTAACTTTAAGGTAATTTACTTCAAAGTTAATTATTGCAGGAGTGAGCGTGAGATGGAGCAGAAAAAATTTCCGCTGGTGATCGTGACCGGTCCGACCGCGGTCGGCAAGACGAGCCTTTCGGTGGAGCTCGCGAAACGCATCGGCGGAGAGATCGTCTCGGCGGATTCCATGCAGGTATACCGCGGCATGGATATCGGCTCGGCGAAGGTGACGAGGGAAGAGATGCAGGGGATTCCGCACTATCTGATCGACGAGCTCGACCCGGCGGAGGAATTCCATGTTGTAAAATTTCAGGAGCTCGCAAAACGGTATATCCGTGAAATTCAGGACAAGGGGAAAATTCCGATCCTCGTCGGCGGGACAGGCTTTTATATCCAGGCGGTGCTGTACGATATTGATTTCACGGAAAACGGAGAGGATATGTCTTACCGGGAATCGCTGCAGCAGCTGGCTAAGACGGAGGGCGCGGAGAAATTGCACGCAATGCTGCGCGAGGTGGACCCTGCCTCGGCGGACGCGATCCATGCGAACAATGTGAAACGCGTGATCCGGGCGCTGGAATTCTACCATGAGACGGGACAACGGATCTCGGAGCACAACGAGGCGGAACGGCAGAAGGAGTCTCCCTACAATTTTGCGTATTTCGTGCTGAATGACCGGCGCGAACGGCTGTACCGCAACATCGACCGGCGCGTCGATGCGATGATGGAGCGGGGACTGCTCGACGAGGTGCGCGCGCTGAAGGCGGCGGGCTGTACGCGGGAGATGGTGTCCATGCAGGGGCTTGGATACAAGGAGATGCTGGATTATCTCGCGGGCGAATATTCGCTGGAGGAGGCGGTGCGCGTGCTCAAGCGCGACACGCGGCACTTCGCAAAACGGCAGCTCACCTGGTTTCGAAGGGAACGAGACGTGATCTGGGTGGACAAGGAGCAATTTGCATATGATTCCGGGAAGATACTTGCGTACATGGAGGACGTGTTGTCCCGGAAAGAGATGATACAGAGATAATTAGAGATCTGACGGAGGACTTTTTTATGGACGATATGTATAAGACGCTGGGCGTCAGCCGCCCGGTGCTTGACTTTGCGGACGGGCTGCTTAAGGGTCTGGAGGATCGTTTCCGCAAAATTGACGAGACGGCGGAATACAATCAGCTCAAGGTGATCAAAGCAATGCAGGAGGCGCGCGTGAGCGCGGAGTGTTTCCAGGCGACGAGCGGGTACGGCTACAACGATCTGGGACGCGATACGCTGGAAGAGGTGTACGCGCGAACCTTCCACACAGAGGCGGCGCTTGTGCGTCCGCAGATCACCTGTGGGACACATGCGCTCGCGATTGCCCTGTCCGGCAATCTGAGACCGGGGGACGAGCTGTTGTCGATCTCGGGGAAACCGTATGACACATTGGATGAGGTCATCGGGATCCGTCCGTCGTGCGGGTCGCTGGCGGAATACGGGGTCAGCTACGCGCAGGTTGATTTGTTGAAGGACGGGAGTTTCGATTATGATGGAATCCGCGCGGCGATCCGACCGAACACGAAACTCGTGGAAATTCAGCGCTCGAAGGGGTATCAGACCAGACCGACGCTCTCCGTGGAACAGATCGGCGAGGCAATTGCGTTTGTGAAGAAGATCAATCCGGAGATCATCTGCATGGTGGACAATTGCTACGGGGAATTCGTGGAGCGCATCGAGCCGAGCGATCTCGGCGCGGATATGGTGGTCGGCTCTCTGATCAAGAATCCGGGCGGCGGACTCGCGCCGATCGGCGGTTACATTGCGGGAACAAAAGCGTGCGTGGAGCGCTGCGCGTATCGGCTGACTTCCCCGGGGCTTGGAAAAGAGGTCGGAGCCTCGCTCGGCGTGATGCAGTCATTCTATCAGGGACTGTTCCTTGCGCCGACTGTGACTGCCGCGGCATTGAAGGGCGCGATCTTTGCCGCAAATGTCTATGAAAAACTTGGCTTTTCTGTCGTGCCGAACGCGACAGAGGAGCGCTACGACATCATTCAGGCGGTGGAGTTTGGATTCCCGGAGGGCGTGATCTCGTTTTGCGAGGGGATTCAGGCTGCCGCGCCGGTGGACAGTTATGTGACGCCGGAGCCGTGGGCGATGCCCGGCTACGACAGCGACGTGATCATGGCGGCTGGCGCGTTCGTGCAGGGCTCCTCAATCGAGCTCTCGGCGGACGGACCGATCAAACCGCCATACGCGGTCTATTTTCAGGGCGGGCTGACCTGGGCGCACGCGAAACTGGGCATTTTGAAATCGCTGCAGCGACTGTATGAGCGCGGGTATGTGAAACTGTGAGGCATATCCGTGTAAAATCGGATGATGTATTTCGCGTGGCATAGGAAAGAAATTCGTCAGATAAAAGAACTTATCTGCTATAATTGCGTGGATATTCATGACCGGATATGATATAGTATGATTGATATCGGACAAACAATTCAGAAACCGAAACAGAGGTGGTGACGCCATGAAAAAGGCTTATTCCTTAGACACAATCAGAAAGAACAGTATACCGATCGCCAAAGAATATGGCGTAGCCAAGCTCTATGTTTTCGGCTCATATGCACGCGGAGAGGCGACAGGAGCCAGCGATATCGACCTCTTGATTGATAAAGGCAGCATGAGGAATCTTTTACAATATTTCAGCTTTATCGACGCGTTGGAGAATGTATTTAAGGTGCATGTAGATGTGGTCACCACAACAAGCAGTGATCAGGATTTTTTGAATAGAATCAAAAAGGAGGCAATACTTATTTATGAACCAGAAGGAATTGTTTGGGCGACATTAAAGAGCAGTATTCCTGAATTAGGAAAGGAATGTGGAGATATTTTAGACAGCAGTAAGGAAGAAGAAAATAGCAGGTGAATTATGGCACGAAAAGTGATTGTAGCTGGCGCGGGCGCGTCTGGTCTAGTCGCGGCAATCGCGGCGGCAAGAGAAGGCGCGGAGGTGACGGTTCTCGAGGCGATGGATCGCCCGGGACGCAAGCTTTTGCTGACCGGGAACGGAAGATGCAATCTCACAAACATGGATCCAGAGCTTTCCGCGCGTTACTATGGGAGCGGACAGGGGCTGGCGCAGTCTGTGACGGAGCGGTTTGGGGCAGAGCAGACGCGCCGTTTTTTTGAAGAGCTGGGACTTCTCACGATTGAAAGAAACGGATACGTCTATCCGTACAGCATGCAGTCCTCCGCAGTCCTCGATGTGCTTTTGGCGGAGCTGCGCAGGCTGAAAGTAAAGCTGAAATTCAATGAGAAGATTGTGCGGATAAAAAAAAGAGAGGCTGTAGAAACGGTCTGTGCTGAAAATCAGGACTCTAAATTTGAACAGGGACAGGAACAAGAACAGAAACAAAAGCAAAAACAGGACAGAATCGGAGATGAACGGCGGCAGTCTGTTTGCTGGGAAGTGAAGACGTCCTCTTGGTCTTATCAGGCGGACGCGATCGTTCTCGCCTGTGGTTCGCGCTGTCTGCCGAAGACCGGTTCGGACGGGAGCGGCTATCGTCTCGCGGCGCAGCTCGGGCATCGAATCATAACACCTCGTCCGGCGCTTGCCGCACTGAATTGTTCCGGGGATTTCTTTGCATCGCTCGCCGGTGTGCGCTGCCGCGCAAGGGTGACGCTGCTGGCGGATGGGCAGCCGGTGAAGGAAGAGATTGGGGAGCTGCAGTGGACGAAATACGGCGTCTCCGGGATCGTGGTGTTCCAGCTTTCGCGCTTTGTGAGCACAGACAATACACAGGAAAGACAGCGTCGTTTGAATTCTGCTTTGAGTTTCCAGGCAGAACAAGCGCGTGAACACTCTGGCAGACAGGCGAGCAGACAATTGGCAGAATCGGTAGGTTCCTATATTTTGTCCGTTGACTTTCTGCCGGAGTTTGAACACGCTTATCTGGTGAGGCTGCTGTCCGCGCGCGCAGAGAAACTATCGAAAGAAACCGCGGCGGTGCTCCTAAAGGGAATGCTGCATGAAAAGCTGATTCCGGTCGTGCTTTCAGGAGCGGGGATCAATAAATCGCAGACATGCAAAGAACTGATTGAGCAAAATTGCGATGGAGCATCTGCGAGGGTCAAGAAATCACGGACTTGCACAGAGTTAGTTGACGGAACAGAGAACAAAAAATCGAAGATTTGTGAGAAACAGGATGTTGGAGCGGTTGACAGGCTGGTTTCGTGTATGAAGGCATTTACCATTCCGGTGACAGGGGTACGCTCCTTTGATGAATGCCAGGTATGCAGCGGCGGCGTGGACTGCAGGGAGATTGTTGCAGAGACATTAGAATCGAAACTGCATCGGAATCTTTATTTTGCCGGAGAACTGCTCGGCGTGGACGGTCCGTGCGGGGGATACAACCTGCAGTGGGCATGGGCGAGCGGCTACATCGCTGGGCAGGCGGCGGCACAACTAATATAATACGTGGAGATATGAGAAGAAATTTGAGCCTGCTATGGAATACGCTCAGCAAATTATGGCATACCGAAAGGATGAGGTGAATGAAATGAAAGCCATAGTAATCAATTGCAGCCCTGTCAGGGACGGAGCAACGGCAGAAATCGTCAAAATCATTTCCCAATGTCTCAGGGAACGGTACGAGGTCAGAAGTATCTGTATTGATGATTTCAGTTTTAGCTTTTGCAAGGGTTGCCGGACGTGTCATAGTACGGCAAAATGTGTCCAGCATGATGATGTTGACAAGATTATGGAAAACTATGAATGGGCAGAAGTGATCGTATCGGTGTCGCCATCCTATTGGGCGGATGTCCCGGGGCAGTTTAAGGCTTTTATTGACAGATGCACACCATGGTGCAATACCCATGAGCCGCACGCAGCTTTAAGTACAGGAAAGAAAGGGTATGTGGTGGCGCTGAGAACAGGACCGAGTATGAGGGAATGTCAGCACATTTTTGATACGATTGAACATTTTTACGGGCATTTAGAGATTGAATGCTGTGACAGGTTGAGTTTATGTTCTGTAGAGTATAAAGAGGCTGTGGAACCGAGAAAAGAGGAAATCATAGAGTTTTGCAGCAGGATTTGACCAACTTCCCGCATTTCAGGAAACAGAGCATAAGAACAAACGAGGATTTAAGATGGGCATGGTCTATTATGATAAAAATGGAATTCTAATTCGGGATTTGCAGCAGAGCGACGCTCAAATCATTACGGATGAAGAAATTGCGCAGGGCTGGGATGCGACAATCGACAAGTACGAAATGCGGCTGAAACATCAGGCTGAGGGCAAAGCGATCGCCCTGGTTGCCGAATGGAATGGTAACATTGCCGGATATATTAACGTTTATCCAGATGCCAAGAGCGGCGCGTACGCGAATCGGGGCTATGCGGAGATCGTTGACTTCAGTGTTCTGGAGAAATACAGGCGCAGAGGAATTGGCGGCAAACTTATGGATCTTGCGGAACAGATTGCATTCTCTTATTCGGACGTGATATATCTTGGAGTGGGACTGCACAGCGGATACGGAAACGCCCAGAGAATGTATGTCAAGCGAGGATACATTCCGGACGGGAGCGGCGTCTGGTATAAAGATCAGATCTGTGAGCCGTATCGGGATTGCTGTAATGACGATGATCTTGTATTGTATTTATCGAAACATAATCTGCTATGATCCCTGTTTTGCGGAGGGTGTGCATTTTCGGATTTCCCCTCATGATTTCGTCCGAAATCCCTGGTAAAAATCCAAAATGCACACCCGAAATATGCGTTGAAGAATTGTTCCTATCCGTTCAGCGCCTTGAATGCGCGCACCGCGGCGACCTTATCCTTCGCGCCGAAGATCGCGCTCCCTGCCACGAGCAGGTTCGCGCCTGCCTCGACGCAGAGCGGGGCGGTGGTGTCGACCTTGATCCCGCCGTCCACGGAGAGATAGGGGGAGAGCCCCAGACGGTCGCACTCCGCGCGGATCGCGCGCAGCTTGTCCAGACTCTCGTGGCGGAACGCCTGTCCTCCGTGTCCCGGCGTGACGCCCATGACGAGCACGAGCGCCAGATCCTTTAGGAACGGGAAGACCGCCTCCGCGGGGGTGGTCGGATTGATCACAAGCCCGGCGCTGCAGCCGTACGCCTTGATCGAGGCGATCGTGGCGGTGATGCTGTTGGCTGCCTCCGCGTGGAACGAGATGCAATCCGCTCCGGCATCCACAAAGTTCTTGACGTAGGGCAGCGGATGCGTGATCATCAGGTGCACGTCGAAATATGCCTCTGGCAGTGCGTTGCGCAGTCCCTTGAGCACGGGCAGTCCGAAACTCAAATTGTCCACGAAGTGTCCGTCCATGACGTCGAAGTGGATCATGTCCGCCCCGGCGTCCAGCACCTCGCGGCAATCCGCCCCAAGTCTCGCAAAATCAGCTGATAGTACAGATGCGCTCAGTTTGATCATTATGTAAACTCCTCATTTTTTATTCAAGTCAGTAAGTCTGTCCCTCTTATTACATGCAAAAACAATCTGTTCGGGTTAATGGTTCCCTTGCCCGTAGTACGCGTTCGGTCCGTGCTTGCGCATGAAATGCTTGTTCTGGATATTCGCCGGTGCCGGGGCTACCTTCGGGTTGATCTGCTCGGTGAACATCGCCATCTTCGCGACCTCCTCGAGGACAACGGAGTGGTAGACTGCCTGAGCGGCGTCCTTGCCCCAGGTAAACGGACCATGATTGCGGCAGATGACCGCCGGTACGTAGGTCGGATTGATGTCGCGTCCGCGGAAGGTCTCAACGATCACATGACCGGTGTTTGTCTCGTAATCCTCATCGATCTCCTCGGTTGTGAGGTTCCGCGCACAGGGGATCGGTCCGTAGAAGTAATCCGCGTGCGTCGTGCCGTATGCCGGGATGTCGCGCCCCGCCTGCGCCCAGGACACCGCATAGGTGCTGTGCGTGTGCACGATGCCGCCGATCTCCGGTAAGGCATTGTAGAGGACGAGATGCGTCTTCGTGTCGGAGGAGGGATTCATGTCGCCCTCGACCTTGTTGCCCTTCAGATCCATGACGACCAGATCCTCGGGTCTCAGCTCCTCGTACTCGACGCCCGAGGGCTTGATGACGAACAGCCCTTTCTCGCGGTCGATCCCGCTGACATTGCCCCAGGTGTAGGTGACAAGGCTGCGGCGCGGCAGCTCCATGTTTGCCTCGTAAACTTTCTGTTTCAGTTCTTCTAACATTATGATTTCCACCTTTCTTCCGATATGTCTGGTCTGCCGTGCGCCCGGAAAACGAACCGGTTCTCTGCTTTGCCGCTGCAATCCTTCACGGCAAACCGTGTTACAGAAAGTATACCATAATATGCCGGATTCATCAATAAATGATGTGCGAAATATTGAAATAGGATTAGGCTTTTGTTATACTGAATGAAAAATGCCGGAGATGAGTATGAAATGAGAAAATCGGTCGCCCTCAAAACGCTCCTGCGTGCTCCAGTGAGAACCCTGCTGACGCTGGCGCTGCTTGCGCTTGCCTCGTTTGTGCTGCTTTCCCGCGTCACAGATTACACGCTTATGCGCAGGGAGACAGAGCAAGCCGAGCGATTTTATCACGGAGTCGCCGCGCTGGACATCACCATGCCTACGGTATCCTATCAGGAGGACGGTACACTGTATCAGTTTTCTCCGGACGACAAGCCGCTGCCGAGCGCGGAGGAGCTGAACGCGTTCGCGTCTCTGCCCGGGGTGACAATGGCGGATACAAGGTACATGACCGCCGGATTGATTGACGATTACAAGCGTCTGGTGATAGACGGCGAGACGGCTTACGGGACGGGACAATTTGTGCTGGAGGGCGACTATGCCGGTTATGAGGAAACTTCAGGTTCCGGGGATTTCGTCCATCTGCTGCTGGAGAATGTCAGGCTGCTTGCGGGCGACGTCGCGCTTGACTCCGAGGAACCGCTTGAGATCGAGACGAGAAAGCTGACGGAAGAAGAATATAATAAGCTGCGTGCCTCCGACTTCTATTATGGCGAATTGCCTTTGTCCTTTTTTGAGGGAGTAGAAGAAGGGAGCCGCTGCCTTGTCACGGGAAATTATGACAGGACGAGCGGGCGGGAGCTGAGGCTTAACGTGATGGCTGCGGACGCAAACGCATTTTGCGTCCTGGACGGTCTGGGAACCGATTACCTCGAACGCCCGGAGTTTGCCTATCAAAACGGACTGATTCGGGCGATTCAGCAGGATTCCCGCACCTTCGATCTGGTCTATACTTCCGACATGCGCGCCATACCGCGTTTCAATGAGCGCGGCATGGTCATCGCCGAGGGACGACCGCTGACTGCAGGGGACGAGGACGTCTGTGTGGTGAGCGAGCTTTTTCTGGAGACCTATGGATTGTCCGTCGGAGACCGGATCACGGTGCAGTTCGGGAATAAGCTGACGCCGCAAAACGCTATGGTAGGGGCGATGGCGCTCGGTGCCGGGAAACGCCTTGCGGACTTTGTAGATGCCAAAGAGCTGGAGATCGCAGGCGCGTATCGGATGACGGACGATGTGCAGACGCGCATAGCGGAATCGGAATGGGCGTACACGGAAAACACCGTTTTTGTACCGACGTCGCTTTTGCCTGTGGCGGTGCCGGACGACTATAAGGGCAGCTCGGGCGAGTTCAGCGTGTTTGTGGAAAAGGCGCAGGATATCGAAACCTTCCGGGACGCCGCGGAGCCTCTTGCCGCCGAACTGGGACTTGGGCTGCGCTTTTCGGACGGCGGCTGGACGCGGGTAAAAGACAGTTTCAGAAACGGTGCGCGCACCTCGCTTTTCACCGTCGTTTTCTATGTGCTTGGCGCGATGCTGGCGCAGTTCCTCGCGGTCTGCCTGTATGTCGGCGGGGAGAAGAAATCGTATGCCATCATGCGGACGCTCGGTGTCCCGGCAAGGAAGGCGGAGACCGCGATCGTGCTGCCGTTCGTGGTCTTGCTCGCAATCGCGATCCCCGCAAGCAGCGCTGCCGGGATTCTGTACACGTCCCGAACCGCGGCTGCGGCACTGGCTAATCTGTCGGAGGGCATGCCGGAGGGCTATATCCCCAACTCCGCACAGCCGTTCGCAGTCATTGCGGTATGTCTGCTGGCAGAGGCGGTTTCTATCCTGGGCGTCAGCTTAGCCGTTCTGGGAAAAATGCGGAAGGTTCCTCCGCTTGAGCTGCTGCAGGAGGGGACGCGAATAAATGCCGGGAGGAGGAAGACTTCTGTCTGTCCGGAGGAGACTCCGCCTCCGGCTGATCTTGCCGTTGCAAAGCTTTTGGAGACGGACGAAACGCCTGTTTCCGGGAGATATCCTGCCTTTTGCCAGGTGACGACCTACGCGTTTCGCCAGGTCAGGCGCAACATCGGAAAGTCCCTGCTCTCGTTTCTTCTCGCGGTGGTGCTTTTCGCCGGCACAGGCGTTTTTATACTGGCGATGCACACCTATGAGAACGCCTTTTATGAAACTGATGTGACGGCGCGTGTTACAGGCTTTTCTTCTGATTCGATCGCCGTCTTGTCCGAATCCGATCTGACGAAGGATCTGTACTATTACGGAAAACTCAGCGTTCGCGCGGGCGACGAAGGAAACAGGATCCCGATGACGCTCACGAACGATCTGGAACGCTATCTGGAAAACGGGCACAGGATCACGTACGCCGATGGTTACGACGTTTCCGCTTTGGACAGTGACGAGGCTGTATGTCTGCTGGGACAAACCGCAGCCGATATGTTGGGCGTTCAGGCGGGCGATGAGGTTCGGCTTTTGACCGACGATCTGTATTCCTTCTTGCAGCAATTGTACGAGGAAGAATCCGCGTTTATGAAGGCGGTGAACCGTGCGGGTATGCCGTACCGGGTGGCGGGTATCGTGGAATCGGCGGATACGGAGGTAAATACCGGGATCTTTGCCGCGGCGAACCGCGCGGCGGAGGCTTTATACGGACAGCCGTTTCCAATCGGATACTGTGAATGTATCCTGACGGACAATGGGCGGATTCAGGAGCTGAACGTCCTGCTGGATGAGCAGAAGAACCAGCAGCTGCAATACGCCCCGACCGCGTCCTTCTACGTGGATACGGTGGCGCTTGAAAACATTCACAGGATCCGCGCGCTCCTGCAGTCTCTGTTCCCCGTCGTTGTGACCGCCACGGTGCTGCTTGCGCTGCTCGGCTCCGCGCTGGTGGTCGTGCAGTTGGCGACGGAGGCGGCTTGCATGCGGATCCTCGGAACAAGCAGGAAACGCGCCCGCTGCATGCTGGTATCCGGGCATCTTGCGCTGTGCCTGATCAGTATGGCATTTGTGGCAGGACTGCTTTTCCTCGGCGCGCCTGTTCCGTTTACAAAGAGTACCCGGTCGTTCGCCGTCTGCTGGACTTTGTATCTGGCGGGGTTTGTCGGCGGTGCGCATCTGGCTGCCGGGCAGCTTACCAGACACCGAATATTGGAACTTTTACAGAGGAAAGAATAAAAATAAATGTATCTGAATTCCGAAGTGAGAGGGGGAAACGTCATGTCGGCGTTGGCTTTGAAAAATGTGACTTACCGCTATAAAAATTCACCCAGGGCTGCAGTCTCCGGGATCTCCTGCCTGTTTGAGGAGGGAAAGGTCTATGCGATCACAGGACCTTCCGGCTCCGGCAAATCGACCTTCCTTTCGCTGCTCGCGGGAATGGATCGTCCGACGGAAGGAGAGATTCTGCTCGACGGCGAAAATATCGCGGCGCTTGATCTTGACCGCTACCGCCGCGAATGTATTTCCATGATCTTTCAGGCTTTCCATCTCTTCCCGCTGCTCACGGTCATGGAGAATGTCTGTTTCCCGATGGAACTTTGCGGGGTGAACCCGAAGGATGCGAGAGAGAGGGCGAAGGCGCTGCTGGAGGGCGTCGGCATCGCGGAGGAAAAGAGAAAACGGTTCCCGTCAAAGCTCTCGGGAGGCGAACGGCAGCGGGTCGCGATCGCGCGAAGTCTTGCGTCAAACGCGAAGATCCTTCTGGCGGATGAGCCGACCGGAAATCTTGACTACGCGAACACTCAGAACATCATTGGGATTCTGTGTGAGCTTGCGCATAAAAAAGGATACTGCGTTATCATCGTGACCCACGACAGTGAAGTCGCCGAGGCTGCCGATGTGGCGTTTCGGATGAGGGACGGGATATTGCAGACAGAATGGAGCGAAAAGAAAAATGGCTGAGCAGTCGCCGTTTCAGTCCGCGCTGGCGGATTTTACTTATGATGTGGCAAGCGGCGGCGCGATCCGGCACCTGACGGATCTGGGCTACACGGCGAAACAGATCTCGGAAATGCTTTCCTATCCAACGCCGATGAAACGGACACAGGCGCAGATGTGGAAGAGACTTCTGGAGACCGGCGTGATCCTGACGCAGGAGCCTGGCAGCCGCAGGGAGTCTTCCGCGTTTGTCAGGGAATATGGCAAATACGGGCGGACAAGCTTTCGCATGGTGTCGGAGTCGGATCCGGGCAAGACCGGAATGGGACTGTCCGAACGAACCGTCCGCGTCTCGGAAAAGGAGCAGCTGCGCAGCCTTCTCTCCCGCAGGATCGCCGAAAACGGAGCGCGGGATTCCTATGCCGCCTGTGATTTCGGCTTACGCTCGGTCGATGCGTCCGCAAATTATCAGAAATTGCTCGCCGCGCTGGACACGAGGGAGCGGGAATACCTCGAGGGATTGCCGTGGGAGAGGAGTCTGGTATACCACAGGCTGAACGAGCGGATGCAGGGAATCCTGTTCCGGCTGTTGGACGCCGGGCTCTGGCTGGGGGATTGTTTTTTCCTTGCCACGGGCGAGCGGATCCATCTCATCTAACGCTGCAAAAATAGTGAAAGGTTGAATTTATGGTACTCAGGATCAAGGAACTGAAACTGCGCCCGGATCACACGGAGCGGGAGCTTGTGCGGGAAATACAGAAGATTCTGCATCTTCGCGGGGAAACGCCGACGTATGAGATCATGCGTCGGTCGATCGACGCGCGGAAAAAACCGGAGCTGTACTATGTCTACACGGTAGACGTCATGGTGAAGGATCCGCGCGCAGCGCTGAGACGAATCCACAACAGCAAGGTCGCGCTTGTGGAAAAGAAAGAGTATTTCTTTCCCTATGGTGGAAAAACGTCGTCCGTTCCGGAGGTAGAAACGTTTCTTCCGCCGGTCGTGGTCGGCAGCGGTCCCGCCGGTCTGTTCTGTGCGCTGATGCTCGCGCGCGCCGGGCTGAGACCGATCGTACTGGAGCGCGGGGAGCCGGTCGACGACCGCGT
>CANQYP010000066.1 GCA_947628045.1 uncultured Lachnospiraceae bacterium
GAGATCGAGGCGCGGGCGCTCGCGGCTCTGCAGCAGGTGGGGCTGAAGGAGAAGTACTACAAAATGTCCCCGTTTGAGCTGTCCGGCGGGCAGAAACGCCGCGCCGCGATCGCGGGGATCCTCGCGATGGAGCCGGAGATACTCGTCCTGGATGAGCCGACCGCGGGGCTGGACCCGAAAGGGCGCGACGACATCCTCGACCAGGTGGCAAAGCTGCATCGGGAGCGGAAGATCACGGTCGTGCTCGTCTCGCACAGCATGGAGGACATTGCGCGCTATGTGGAGCGCATCATCGTCATGAACCACGGGAGCGTCCTGTTCGACGACACGCCGCGCGCGGTGTTCCGGCATTATCGGGAGCTGGAACAGGCTGGGCTCGCCGCCCCGCAGGTGACTTATCTGGTGAACGCTCTGCGTGAGAAGGGCTGGGCGGTCCCGACCGACGCGACCACGGTGGAGGAGGCTGTACAGGCGATCCTCGGGGCGGGCAGATCCCATGCTTAGAACGGAAACTTTGGAAAGAAAGATAATGCCATGTTGAGAGAAATTACGATCGGACAATATTATCCGGCGGATTCCGTGATCCACAGACTGGATCCGCGCGTCAAGCTTGCCGGGACACTGGTCTTTCTCGTGTCCCTGTTCGTCTTTGCCTCGGTGGAGGCGTATCTGCTGGCGACGCTGGCGCTGGCGGCGGTGATCCGCGTCTCGAAGGTGCCGCTCAAGTTTATGCTCAAGGGATTGAAAGCAGTTTTTATCCTGCTCCTGTTCACGGTAGCGTTCAACCTTTTCCTCACGCGGGGGACGCCGATCTTCCATTTCTGGATCTTCACGGTGACGAGGGAGGGCGTGAAGACGGCGGTGTTCATGGCGATCCGCCTGGTCTATCTGATCCTCGGCTCGTCCGTGATGACGCTGACGACTACGCCGAACAACCTGACGGACGGGCTGGAGAAGGCGCTTGCCCCGCTGCGCCGCATCCGTGTGCCGGTGCATGAGATCGCGATGATCATGTCGATCGCGCTGCGCTTTATCCCGATCCTGCTCGAGGAGACGGACAAGATCATGAAGGCGCAGGCGGCGCGCGGCGCGGATTTCGAGTCCGGCAATCTGATCCAGCGGGTGCGCAACATGGTCCCGCTGCTGGTGCCGCTCTTCGTGTCGGCGTTCCGGCGCGCGAACGACCTGGCGATGGCGATGGAGGCGAGAGGCTACCACGGCGGGGAGGGCAGGACGAAGATGCGCCCGCTCGTCTACGCGCGCCGGGACAGGCTGGCGTACCTGGTGATGCTGGCGTATCTCCTCGTGATGTTTTTCGTGAACCGGATCGGGTTTTTCGCGGGGCTGATCCGCTGG
This sequence comes from uncultured Lachnospiraceae bacterium, assembly GCA_947628045.1. Lineage (GTDB taxonomy): Bacteria > Bacillota > Clostridia > Lachnospirales > Lachnospiraceae > Choladousia. The sequence goes on from CANQYP010000066.1 coordinate 1,357, forward strand.
TAAAGATGTGGGCGGCAGAAAAGCTGTATGTAAAAAACTGGCTTATCTCCGGGTGGGAGCCCCTGTCAGTCGTTCCCGGATCTGCAGCCGCGTTTTGAGGGAGAGAGCAGGATGGGCGAAAAAAAGCGTGTGAAATTGACCGTCGCGTACGACGGGACTAATTACAACGGCTGGCAGGTACAGCCGAACGGCGTCACGATCGAGAGCGAGCTGAACCGCCATCTGAGCGAGCTGCTCGGCGAGGACATCCGCGTGATCGGCGCGAGCCGCACGGACGCCGGAGTGCACGCGCGCGGCAATGTGGCAGTCTTTGACACGACGGCGCGCATGCCGGCGGACCGGATCTCCTACGCGCTGAACACGCGTCTGCCCGCGGATATCCGAATCCAGGAGTCGCGCGAGGTGGCGGCGGACTTTCACCCGCGGTTTTGTAAGACAGTGAAGACATACGAATATAAGATCTGCAACCGGAGATTTCCGGATCCCTGCAGTCGGCTGTATTCGCTTTTTTATTACTGGGATCTGGACGAGGAACGGATGCGGCAGGCGGCGGAGTATCTGGTCGGCACGCATGATTTCACGAGTTTCTGCACGAACCGGCCGGAGATCACGGATCATGTGCGCACGATCTACAGCCTCGACGTAGTGCGCGAGGGGGAGATGCTCACGATCCGTGCGCGCGGGAACGGATTCCTCTACCATATGGTGCGGATCATCGCCGGGACGCTGCTGCGCGTCGGCGGCAAAAGGACGGAACCGGAGGAGATGCCGGAGATCCTCGCGGCGCGCGACCGGAGCCGCGCCGGGGAGACGGCGCCGGCTCACGGGTTGACGCTGGTCCGGATCGACTATCCGGCATGAGGCGGGAACGTCACAGCTCCCGATCCTCTATGTATTTCTGCAGTTTCGCGAACGAACCTTTGTAGATCACGGACAGCAGCTTGTCCGCCCGGCGCAGCGCGAGCTGCATCTGCTCGTCCGAGAGCAGACCGTCCCTTGCCGCGTCCGCGAGCTCATCGAGGTCGACGACGCGCACAAAGCCATCCGGGTAGACGATCACGTCGACCAGAAGATCCGTGAACGTGTAGGCGTTTTCTGCCTCGTCGTACGCGGCGTCGATGATGTCGCAGTACCAGCTGATCAGGTTCCCGTCGCGGTCGTAGAACTTGCTGACCTTGAATCCGCGGTCCATGAAGTAGCAGGAGTAGCCGTGGTGCAGTGTTTTTTTGGGACGGATCGTGTTCCAGCGCGTGACGATCACCTCGCGGTCCCGGTACAGGATCTCGTCGTCCTCCAAAAGAAGACATTCCGCCGGAATGATGCGTTTCCGGTACAGTTTCAGTTCACTCATAAAAGGATCCCTCTTCGGAAGTTTCTTCCCAATCTGTTTCAGAACTCTGCCGATGTTCCGGCGCCTGTATTCAGTCTGATTGTACCATAAATGCTCCGAGACCACAAGGGGAACGGGAAGAGGGAAAAGGAAAAGCAGAGAGAAAAAAAGAAAGGGGGAGCGCGGATGAAACTGATTCATTTAGGGGATCTGCATCTGGGGAAAACGCTGGGTGAATTTCATCTGCTCGAGGATCAGAAATTCATTCTGGATCAGATCCTTCAGACTGCCCGCGAACGGGCGGTGGACGCGGTGCTGATCGCGGGGGACGTGTATGACAAGGCGGTTCCGAGCGAGGGGGCGGTCGCCGTGTTTGACTCTTTTCTCTCCGAGCTGGCTAAGCTGCGCGTCAGGACGTTTGTCATCAGCGGCAACCATGACTCGGAGGAGCGGCTGAATTTCGGGAGCCGCCTTTTTGCGTCGAACGGGCTGTATATTTCCGCCAAATACAACGGGACCCTTTACCGGCAGGAATGCGAGGATGAACACGGAAAGGTGAACGTGTACCTGCTCCCATTTGTCAAGGCGTCGCAGGTAAAGCGTTTTTTCCCGGAGGAAAAGATCGATTCCTACGACAAGGCGGTTCGCGCGGTGCTGGCGCGCGCGGACATAGACCAGACGGAGCGGAACATTCTGGTCGCCCACCAGTTTGTGGCTGGAAAGGGAGAGGAGCCGCAGCCGGGAGGCTCCGAGAGCGCGGCGGTCCTGAACGTAGGGCTTGTGGAAAAGGTCGGCGCGGACTGCTTTCAGGCATTTGACTACGTCGCGCTGGGGCATATCCATTCCCCGCAGCGGGTGGGAAGAGAGGAGATACGATATTGCGGCTCTCCGCTGAAATACTCCTTAAGCGAGGCGCGAAACGAGAAATCCTTCCCGCTCGTCACACTGGGCGAAAAGGGCGAGGTCTTAGTGGAGCTTGTAAAGCTGAGTCCCAGACGGGACGTGCGGCACATAAAGGGAAAGCTGGAGCAGCTGCTGGACGAGAAGACGATTACCGATCCCGACGACTTTATCTATGCGACTTTGACGGAAGAGGATCCGATCGACGACGCGATGGGTATCTTTCGGCAGTATTACCCGAACACGGTCCGGATCGATTACGACAATGCCCACAGCAGGGCGATGGGGCAGGTGGATTTTTCCAGGATCACGGAGGACAGATCCTTTTCCGAACTGTTCTCTGAGTTTTATCAGTATGTCTACGGCTGTGAGATGGACGCGGAGGAGCTCCGTGTCATGAACGAGATCGCGAGAGAGGCGGGTGTGGCGGATGAAACCGATTAAGCTGATCGTAAGCGCGTTCGGTCCCTACGCGGACACGATGCCGGCAATTGAATTCGGAGCGTTTGAGGAAAAGGGGCTGTTTCTGATCTCCGGGGACACCGGGGCGGGCAAGACCACACTCTTCGACGCGATCTGCTATGCGCTCTACGGGGAGACCAGCGGCGCCTACCGAGGCACCGGGCATCTCCGCAGCGAGTACGCAAAGAGCGGTACGGAAAGCTTTGTGGATTTTTACTTTTCCCATCAGGGCAAGAACTACCGCGTCTATCGGGAACCCGCTTATGAGAAACCGAAAAAGCGCGGCGAGGGCATGACGGAGAAAAAGGAAAAGGCGGTGTTCTACTGCGAGGGGCAGCCCCTTTACGAAAAGATCCGGCAGGTGAACGAGGCGGTGACCGAGCTGCTCAGCATCGACGTCAGTCAGTTCAAGCAGATCGCGATGATCGCGCAGGGAGAATTTTTTCATCTGCTCAACGCGAAGACGGAGGAGCGGACCGCGATCCTCCGTAAACTGTTTCGGACGGAGGGGTACCAGAAACTCGAAGTTCGTCTGAAAGAGCGCCAGGATGCGAGCGAGCGCTTGAAGACCGAGACGGAGACCAGAGTGATCCAGTATTTCGGAGATGTGCTGGCGGAGGGGGAGGGCGCGGCGTACGACGCGTTCGCCCTGCTCAGGGAAAAAATGAAGGAAAGCCGCAGCGTATGGAACCTGGAGGAGTCCCTCGCGGCGCTGTCCGCGCTCCTCGAGACGGACGGGCAGGCGCTGGAGGACAGGAGCAGGGAGACGGAGCGCGAGGAGGAGCTCCTGAATGCCAGGAGAGATGTCTTCGCGCGGGCGGAGGCGAACAACGCCGCCATTCGGCGCTACGAAAAAGCGGTCGAGGAACAAGAGCGGCTCGCAGGGCGTCGGGAAGAGATGCAGGAGCTCAGGGAGCGCGTGGAGCGCGAAAAGACCGCGACGCGCGGGATAAAGCCGGTCTACGACCTCTGGGCGGGCAGGAAAAAAGAGGCGGCGGACACAGGGCGCCAGATAGAGGAAAACGAAACGCTCCTCCGACAGGCGGCAGTGCGCGCCGAAAAGGCGAATGCCGCCGCACAGGAGAACCTGAAAAAGAAACCGGAGGCGGAGGCGCTGAGAAACCGGATCGCCAGGCTGGACGAGGAGAAGGAAAAATACGAGCGCAGGGACGCGCTGACGCGGGAGATCCAGACGCTGGAGCGGGCGGGGCAGACGCTTGCGGAGGAGGAACGGCGGCTGGAGGAGAGACAGGAGGAGCTGAAGGAAAGGATCCGAGCGCTGGAACAGAAAAGCCTGGAGCTGAAGGGCAGACCGGAGCGCCGCGTCGAGCTCAGGAGTGAGCGGGAAAAGCTGGAGGCACGCAAGGCGAACGCCGACCGGATCGTGGAGCGCAGGATCCCGGAATACGCGCGGCAGAAGAAGATCCTCGCGGAAAAACAGGAGGATTTTGCGGACAAGCAAAGGCGGTATGACCGTGCGCTCGAAGACCGGCGCGCGGCTGAGCGCGTCTGGGAAAGCTGCCGCGCCGGGATGCTGGCGCAGGGGCTGTCCGACGGCGTCGCGTGCCCCGTCTGCGGCTCGATCCACCATCCGAAACCGGCGGCGCTGCCGGAGGAATTTCTGTCGGAAGAGGAAGTAGAGAGACGGCGCGCCGAGGAGGAGAAGGCAGCGCGGGCAAAAGACGAGGCGCACGCGGCGGCGGTGGAAGAGCGCGCCGCGCTTGCGAAGACGGAAGATCAGCTGAGGAGCGACCTGCTGGAATGCCTGGGTGATCCGCGATCTGCGCAGACAGAGCTTGCGGGCAAACCGCTTGACGAGCTTTTCGCCCTGGCGCAGACTGCCTGGGAGGAGCTCCGGGAGCAGATTTCCGAAAAGCGGCAGGAAGAGGAAACGGTAATAAGGGAGTGTGAGGCGCTGCGGGACGCGCAGGATGGGCTGACCAGAGCAAGGGGCGAGGAGACGGAGACCCTGGAGGCAAGGAGACGGGAGCTCGGCAAGAGCAGGCAGGAGAACGAGAGCGGGCTTAGCGGGAAACGGGTTGCGCTCGCAGGTCTGTCGGAGCTTAGTTTCGACGACTGGAACGCCGCGCGCGCGGAGCGTGACAGGCTCCGAAGGGAGGCAGACCGGGTCGAGCGGGAGATCGCGGACGCGGAGGCGGAAAAGGAGCAGGCGGAGAAGGAGGAGACCAGGCTGCGGGGCGCGCTTGCCGCCCAGAGGGAGACGTATCAGAGACAGCAGCTTGACGAGGCAAAGCTCGCAGAACGGTTCGCCCGGCTTTTGCGGGAAGAGAAGTTTGCCGACGCGGACGCGTTTCTTGCCTGTGTCAGGACGGAGACACAGATCGCGGAGGAAGAGGAAACCATTCGTCGGTACGATCAGGCGGTGCATACCAACGAGGAACAGCTCAGGGACGCCGCGGGCGACGCAAAGGATAAGACGCTCATCGACAGCGAAGGGATCCGGGAAGAGATCGGGCGGCTGGAAGAAAAAGTGAAATTGCTCCGGCGGCAGAAAAACGAGCTGGAATACCGGCTGCAGAACAACCGGGACAGGCACGCGGGCATCTCAAAGCTGAGACCGGAGCTGGAGAAACACGACCGGGATCACAAGACGTATTCCCGGCTGTACAGGCTGGTGAAGGGGCTGACCGGAAAGGGCAAGATCACCCTGGAGCAGTACGTCCAAGCGGCGGGCTTTGACGCGATCATCGCGGCGGCGAACCGCAGGCTCTTCCCGATGAGCGATGGGCAGTACGAATTACTCCGGCAGGAGGACTCGCTCGGGAAACAGAGCAATACATTCCTCGACCTGGAAGTCCTCGACAATTTTACCGGGCACAAACGACCGGTGGGCAGCCTGTCCGGCGGGGAGAGCTTTAAGGCGTCTCTGAGCCTTGCGCTGGGGCTGTCGGACACGGTCTCGTCGAACCTCGGCGGGATACAGATGGACGCTCTGTTTGTGGACGAGGGGTTCGGCACGCTGGACCGCAGGTCGATCGAGGCGGCGATGGACAGTCTGCTCAACCTGTCCGGGAAGAACAAGCTGGTCGGCATCATAAGCCACCGGGAGGAGCTGATGGAAAACATACCGCAGCAGATCCGGATCCGGAAAGGGAAAAACGGGAGCCGGATCGAGGTGGATACCGGATTGTGATTTTTTCGGGAATGTGTTCTTTCCGTATACATCGAACCCGTTTTGTGCTATACTGGATTCGCTGCGTTGGATTGAAATTTTGTGAATATATAGGGGGAAACAAGTATGAAAGAGCAGATGTTGGAGCATTTCGCGAGGGTGTTCGGCGACTCTGAGGGTGCGGAGGTGTTCTTCGCGCCGGGACGCGTGAACCTGATCGGCGAGCACACCGATTACAACGGCGGGCATGTCTTTCCGTGCGCGCTGACGATCGGAACCTACGGGGCAGCGCGGAAACGGGCGGATCGGAAACTGAGGTTCTACTCGGTGAATTTCGGGCAGCTTGGCGTGATCGAGTCGAGCCTGGACGAGCTGGAGCCGGGAAGGACGGTCGGCTGGACGAATTATCCGAAGGGAGTCATGTGGGCGTTTGCCGGGCGCGGCATGGAGATGGACTGCGGTCTGGAGCTCGTGCTTTTCGGCAACATTCCGAACGGCTCGGGGCTGTCCTCGTCCGCGTCGGTGGAGGTGCTCACGGGGGCGATCCTGCGCGCGCTGTACGGCTTTGACGTGAGCAACCAGGATCTTGCCTTGATCGGGCAGTACGCGGAGAACCATTACAACGGCGTGAACTGCGGGATCATGGATCAGTTCGCGATCGCGATGGGGAAGAAGGACAACGCGATCTTCCTCGACACGAACACGCTGCAGTTTGAGTACGCGCCGATCGCGCTCGCGGGCGCGAAGATCGTGATCGCGTGCAGCAACAAGAAACGCGGGCTGGCGGACTCCAAGTACAACGAGCGCAGGAGCGAGTGCGAGGAGGCGCTCGCCGAGCTGCAGAAGGTGTGTGATATCAGGACGCTCGGCGACCTGACGGAGGAGCAGTTCGAGCAGTACAAGGACGCGATCAAGAGCCCGGTGCGCCTTCGGAGGGCGCGCCACGCGGTGTATGAGAACCAGCGGACGATCCGCGCCGTGGAGGCTCTGAAGAACAATGAGATCGAGCGGTTCGGCAGACTGATGAACGACTCGCACGTCTCGCTGCGGGACGATTACGAGGTGACCGGCATCGAGCTGGACACGCTCGTGGAGGAGGCGTGGAAGATCGACGGCGTGATCGGCTCCCGCATGACCGGCGCCGGTTTTGGCGGCTGCACGGTCAGCATCGTGAAGGACGATGCGATCGACGCCTTCATCGAGCAGGTCGGGAAGGCGTATCAGGAGAAGATCGGGTACGCGGCGGATTTCTACGCGGTGGAGATCGGGGACGGTCTGCAGACGCTGTAACATGGATCTGCGCGGCAGCGGCACAGGGTATGAGGCAGCCGGAAGAACTGCATACGCGCGGCGAAAGACGGATTGAGACAGAGTGCGGCGGCACAGGGCATGAGGCAGCCGGAAGAACTGCATGCGCGCGGCGAAAGACGGATCGAGACAGAGTATGGCGGCACAGAGGCAGGAGGAAACGAGAAGTATGATACAGGAATACATTGCAAAGCTGGTCCGGTACGGGCTGGACACAGGACTGATCGCGAAGGAGGACGCCATTTACACGGCGAACAGCCTGCTGGCGCTCTTGAAGATCGACGCGCTGGACGAGGCGGCGGAGGAGTCGATCCTCGCGTGGCAGCCGTGCGCGAAAGATGCGGCGGGGTGGTCGTGTGCAGATGCCGCAGGACTGCCGTGCGCAGGAGATGTGGCGGCGGGACGATCTGCCGCCGGAAATTCGGTCGGACAATCGGAGACGGAAGATCCCGGGGCACAGTTGGAGGAGATCCTCGGCGCGATCTGCGATTACGCGTACGGGCAAGGACTGATCGAAGAGAACACGGTGGCTTACCGCGACCTGTTTGACACGAAGGTGATGGGGCTTTTCGTGGACCGCCCGTCGCATGTGGCGCGCAGGTTCTGGGAGCTTTACCGGGAATCGCCGAAGAGAGCTACAGACGCATATTATAAATTCAGCCAGGATACGGACTATATCCGCAGGTACCGCATCGCGCGCGACCGCAAATGGATCGCGGCGACCGAGTACGGCGACCTGGATATCACGATCAACCTCTCGAAACCGGAGAAGGACCCGAGGGCAATCGCGGCGGCGCGCAGCGCGAAACAGACGGCGTACCCGAAGTGCCAGCTCTGCATGGAGAACGAGGGGTACGCGGGGCGGATCGACCATCCGGCGCGGGAGAATCACCGCATCATTCCGCTGACGATCAACGGGAGTTCCTGGTTTCTCCAGTATTCGCCGTATGTCTATTACAACGAGCACTGCATCGTGTTCAATTCACAGCATATCCCGATGAAGATCGAGCGCGCGACCTTCGCGAAACTGCTGGATTTCGTGGCGCAGTTCCCGCATTATTTTGTCGGGTCGAACGCGGATCTGCCGATCGTCGGCGGCTCGATTCTGAGCCACGACCATTTCCAGGGCGGCTGTTATGAGTTCGCGATGGCAAAGGCGCCGGTGGAGAAAACGCTTACGTTCGCGGGATTCGAGGACGTCGCGGCGGGGATCGTGAAGTGGCCGATGTCCGTGATCCGCCTGGACAGCGCGGACCGGGAACGCCTGATCGCGCTTGCCGACCGGATCCTCCTTGCGTGGCGCGGCTACACGGACGAGGCGGTGTTTATTTACGCGGAGACCGACGGCGAGCCGCACAACACGATCACGCCAATCGCGCGCATGCGCGGGGATAAGTTCGAGCTCGACCTTGTCCTGCGCAACAACATCACGACAGCGGAGCACCCGCTGGGTGTCTACCACCCGCACGCGGAGCTGCACCATATCAAGAAGGAGAACATCGGGCTCATCGAGGTGATGGGGCTCGCGGTGCTCCCGGCGCGTCTGAAGGACGAGCTGGAACAGCTGAAGGCGGCGATGCTGGAGGGGCGCGACGTCTCGAAGGACGAGCTGCTGTCCAAGCACGCTCCCTGGGTGGAGGAGCTGAGACAGAAGTACGGCTCGTTTTGCGCGGACACGATCGACAAGGTCGTGCAGGACGAGGTCGGGCTGGTGTTTGGCAAGGTGCTGGAGCACGCGGGCGTGTTCAAACGCACGCCGGAAGGGCAGGAGGCGTTCGGGCGCTTTGTGCGGTCGGTAAATGAAAAAGGATAGAAGAAAGAGGGAACAAACATGCGGGAGCAGCTGACGCAGAGCGATATCAAAAAAATCGAGGAGGAGATCGAGTACCGCAAGCTCGTGGTGCGCAAGGAGGCGATCGAGGCGGTCAAGGAGGCGCGGGCGCACGGCGACCTGAGCGAGAACTTCGAGTATCACGCCGCCAAGCGGGACAAGAACAAGAACGAGAGCCGCATCCACTATCTGGAGCGGATGATCCGCACTGCCGAGGTGATCTCCGACGATTCGAAGGACGATGAGGTCGGGATCAACAACACGGTCGAGATCTATTTTGAGGAGGACGACGAGACGGAGACCTACCGGCTCGTGACTTCGGTGCGCGGAAATTCCATCGACGGGCTGATCAGCATCGAATCGCCGCTGGGCAAGGCGATCCTCGGGCACAAGGTCGGCGACCGCGTGCACATTCAGGTCAATGAGCAGTACGGCTATTACGTGGAGATCAAGTCGATCGAGAACACGAACGACGACAGCAACGACAAATTGCGGGGGTTCTGACCTGCCGTCGGACAGGCGCATAAGCCGGAAACGCGGGGAATCAGGATCGGGAAAGAGGGCATAACAGATGGAGCAGCCGGACAGAAAGACACAGGGACAGACGCGGACAGGAGAGCGGACGAAGGCACAGCCGCAGACGCCGCCTCGGACGCGAACCGATCAGCTCGGCACGGAACCGGTCGGACGTCTGCTGCTGAAACTGGCGGCGCCGGCGATCGCGGCGCAGATCATCAATCTTCTGTACAATCTGGTAGATCGGATCTACATCGGGCATATCGCCGGGGTCGGGCAGATGGCGCTGACCGGAGTCGGCGTCTGCGTGCCCCTGATCACGCTGATCTCCGCGTTCGCGAGCCTGGTCGGCATGGGTAGTTCGCCCCGCGCCTCGATCTTCCTGGGAAGGGGAGAGAAGGACAAGGCGGAACAGACACTCGGCAACTCCGTCACGCTGCTGTTTTTGATCGCGGCGGCGCTGACGGTGATCTTCCTGCTGTTCTCGCGGAATATGCTGCTGATGTTTGGCGCGAGCGAGAACACGATCGATTACGCGGTGGACTATATGCGGATCTACAGTCTCGGCACGCTTTTTGTGCAGTTCACGCTGGGGCTGAACATGTTCATCACGGCGCAGGGCTTTGCGAAGACCAGCATGCTGACGGTGATGATCGGGGCGGTCTGCAACATTATTCTGGATCCGATCTTTATCTTTGTGCTGAAACTCGGTGTGTCGGGCGCTGCGCTCGCCACGATCCTTTCTCAGTGCGTGTCGATGATCTGGATCCTGCGTTTCCTGACCGGTCCTAAGACGGTGCTGCGCATCCGCAGGGCGAACCTGAAACTCTCGGCGGGGATCATTCTGCCGTCGATCGCGCTCGGGCTCTCGCCGTTCATCATGTCGTCGACGGAGAGTCTGCTGTCGATCTGCTTTAACTCGTCCCTGCTGAAGTACGGCGGCGATATCGCGGTGACGACGATGACGATCGCCTCGAGCGTGATGCAGTTTTCGATGATGCCGCTGCAGGGGCTGACGCAGGGCTCGCAGCCGATCGTCAGCTACAATTTCGGCGCGCGCAATATGCCGCGGGTGCGGCAGGCGTTCCGCATTCTGCTGTGCGCCAGCTTGTGCTACTCGATGACGCTGTGGGCGCTCGCGATGTTCGCGCCGCAGATGTTCATTCACATGTTCAACAGCGACCCGGAGCTCATCGAGTTCGCGGTTCCGTGTCTGCGGATCTACCTGCTGATGAACGGGATCTTCGGGATCCAGGTCGCGTGCCAGCATACGTTTATCGCGCTCGGCAACGCGAAGAATTCCCTGTTTCTGGCGCTGCTGCGCAAGATCATTCTGCTGATCCCGCTGATCTACCTCATGCCGGCGCTGTTCCCGGCGGACAAGACGCGCGCGGTCTTCATGGCGGAGCCGGTCGCGGACTTCCTCGCGGTGATGACGACGGCGTGCATGTTCGCGGCGTATTTCCGGAAAATTATGCGGGAGAATGAGAGGGCATGATAATTGCGGCAGCCTTGTCTACACTGCCGCAAATGTATGAGAATCCGGGAATCCGGAAATGTTGTTTGGCGAGACCATAGTCAGCGCAGACGCGCCGTGCACTGCTGTGACCTCTTTTGACAAATCATAGTTTAGCGGAAAAATGTGTCAGAACCGTGGTCAAACTATAAAGGAAAACAAAAATAAAACGGAAAAAAATAGAAAGAGATTCAAAAGGAAAGGAGGCGATCGCTTTGCAGGAACAGACAGAGCAGCAGAAGTCCGTTTTCAATATCGAGGAAGAGCTGAAAAAGCTCCCGGGGCGTCCGGGCGTGTACATCATGCACGACGAGCGGGACGACATCATTTACGTCGGCAAGGCGATCAGCCTCAAGAACCGGGTGCGCCAGTATTTCCAGAGCAGCCGGAACAAGGGCGTGAAGATCGAGCAGATGGTGGAGCGGATCCGCCGTTTCGAGTATATCGTGACGGACTCGGAGCTGGAGGCGCTCGTGCTGGAGTGCAACCTGATCAAGGAGCACCGCCCGAAGTACAACACGATGCTCAAGGACGACAAGAGCTATCCGTTCATCAAGGTGACGGTCGGGGAGGAGTACCCGCGCGTGCTGTTTTCGCGCAGCATGAAGAAGGACAAGTCCCGCTACTTCGGTCCGTACACGAGCGCGGGCGCGGTCAAGGACACGATTGAGCTGATCCGCAGGCTATACCGGCTGCGCAGCTGCAACCGCAGCCTTCCGCGCGATATCGGGAAGGAGCGCCCCTGCCTGTACTATCACATCGGGCAGTGCAACGCGCCCTGCCAGGGGAAGGTCACGAGGGAGGAGTATCGGCGTTCGATCGACGAGGCGCTGGAATTCCTGAACGGGAACTACGCGCCGGTCCTGAACATGCTCACGGAGAAGATGAATGAGGCGGCGGAGCGCATGGAGTTTGAGAGCGCGGCGGAGTACCGGGATCTGACCGCCAGCGTCCGCCAGGTCGCGCAGCGCCAGAAGATCACGCACGGCGACGGCGAGGACAAGGATGTGCTCGCGATGGCGACAGACGGCGGGGACGCCGTGATGCAGGTGTTCTTTATCCGCGGCGGCAAGATGATCGGCAGGGAGCATTTCTACCTGCGCGTGGCGCCGCACGACGAGCGCGCTGCGATCCTCAGCAGCTTTGTCAAACAGTATTACGCCGGAACGCCGTTCGTGCCGCGCGAGCTGATGCTGGAGACGGACATCGAGGATCACGAGGTCGTGGAGGCGTGGCTCACGGAGAAACGCGGGCAGCGCGTCTATCTGCGTGTCCCGAAGAAGGGGACGAAGGAGAAACTGGTCGAGATGGCGCAGGAGAATGCTGCGATCGTGCTGCGGCAGGACAGAGAGCGCATCAAGCGCGAGGAGGGCAGGACGATCGGCGCGGTGCACGAGATCGAGCAGCTGCTCGGCGTCGAGCGCGCGATGCGCATGGAGGCGTACGACATCTCCAACATCAACGGGTTCGAGTCGGTCGGCTCGATGATCGTCTACGAGCGCGGCAAGCCGAAACGCAGCGATTACCGCAAATTCAAGATCAAGTCGGTACAGGGACCGGACGACTACGCGAGCATGGAGGAAGTGCTGACGAGGCGTTTCCGGCATGGTCTGGATGAGCGCAGGGAGCTCGCCGAGAAGGGCATGGGCAATGAGATGGGTAGTTTCAGCCGTTTTCCGGATCTGATCCTGATGGACGGCGGCAGAGGGCAGGTCAACGTCGCGCTGCGTGTGCTGGATGCGCTGGGGATCTCGATTCCCGTCTGCGGCATGGTGAAGGACGATTTCCACCGGACGCGGGGCATCTATTTTGAGAACGTGGAGCTGCCGATCGACACGCATTCCGAGGCGTTCCGGCTTGTGACGCGCATTCAGGACGAGGCGCACCGTTTCG
>CANQYP010000067.1 GCA_947628045.1 uncultured Lachnospiraceae bacterium
TCTACGTTAATGATATCGCCCTCGGCTACTTTGTACTGCTTACCACCAGTTGCAATAATCGCGTACATAAGACACCTCCTGTTATCATTACTCGCCAAATTCGGTGGTCCGAAGACACTTAAACCTCTTTGTGCGGCATACTTAATTAAGATAACATATTCCGGGGATTGCGTCAACTGTTTTTTCTCAATAGTTTACCCACTCGCCAGTGAACCAGGGATTGTATTCGTAGCACCATCCACTACTAACATTGTCCAAGAGTGGCTCATTATAATACCTTTCATAGGACACTGTGTAGCAACCTTGAAATCTTGTACTGGTCGCGTTATGGTGGGAGCAATACCAGTCCACTCCCCTTGTCATTCCCCAGGCATTATCCGCATACAGAAAATACTGCATATTATAAGTTTTATTCCCGAACATCTGATGAAATGCTCTCTGTTCCGGTGAAAACACTCCCATCCAGGTGACGTCCACATTATACCATTCGCCGTCAATCTGCACCTGGTTCCATGCGTGATCACCTTCTTCCCATGAGATATACTCACAGGGGATGTTCTGCCCTTTCAATAAAAATCGATATAAATCCGATATTCCTGCGCATACATCTGTCCCTTCCAGAAGTGCCTCCTGATACAATTGTCCGCCACTAAATCCCTTTGCATACGCTATATTGTCACAGATCCACTTCGCCAGAAGGAAACATTTGTACTGATCTTTCATGTCGCTGGTGATTCCCGCCGCCTGATAAATCTGCATCCGCGTATCCGCATATTTCGACTCTTCCGGAAGTTCTTCCTCTTTTTCGGGGAATATATCGTCCTGCCCGAGGACAGTCACTTTGCATTTTAACTTTTTTTTGCCGATTCGGGCTGTAACGGTCGCTTTCCCGGCTTTTTTGGAGGATACCGTTACTCGGTCTTTCTTCTTTTTCGTCAGTTTCAGTACATTAGAATTGGAAACCTTCCATTTTACACTCGTCTTCGCTCCTATGACACGAAGAGTAAAACTTTCGTTAAAACCGGTATCATGACAATAAATCGTCTCTTTTTTCGTGCTGAGCCGAATTCCTGCCTGTTTCTTCGCCGTCGTATTTTTTGCCTTTGCCTTGGCTGTTGTCTTCGCCGAGACGATTGCGGTCTGCTGCGGCATTATGCCCGGAACGGACAGCGCGAATGCCAGCGATAACAGCAGAGCCGTCATTAATCTTTTCCAATTCTGTTTCATACAGGATATCCCCCTCATTCTCATTCTCTGAATCATTATGCATTTAGCGATACATCCGAATCCATCAGTCTTGCAAAATCAAACGTTCACCAGATCAGCGCGTACACGACCGGTCCAAGCAGAGCCGGGAGCATATTGCCGACCCGGAACTTCTTGCCGAACGCCACATTCACGCCGACGCAGAAGATCAGCGCGGAGCCGATGTAGGACAGATTCGCGATCAGCGCGTCGCTGATGAAGTTGCCGACAAAATGCGCGATCAGGGTCAGCGCGCCCTCATAGACCAGGATCGCGAGCGCCGAGCACATCACGCCCACGCCGTAGGTGGACGCCAGCACGATCACGATCGCGAAGTCAAGCACCGCCTTCGCGGTGAGCATGGTCGCGTCGCCGTTCAAACCGTCCTGGATCGATCCGACGATCGCCATCGCCCCCACGCAGATGATCAGCGAGGTGTTGACAAATCCCTCCACGAACCGTGCGTCCTTCTCGGCGTGGAACGTGCGTTTCAGCCGCTCTCCCACCGCGTCCATCCGTTTCTCGATATCAACGAATTCGCCGAACAGTCCGCCGAGCACAAGCGAAAAGATCAGGAGCATACTGCCCTTCGTCTGTATCGTCCCGTCCGTGACCTCGAGCATGCCCTGCAGCACACCCGCTGTCCCGATAAAGATCGTCGCCACGCCGCAGCCCGCCATCAGCGCGTCCTGCAGTCTCTTCTTCATGCCTCTGCGCAGCAGAAGTCCGATCGCGCTGCCCGCCACGACTCCCGCAGTGTTGATCAAAGTTCCCAAGCCAAACATATTTTCTCTTCTTTCTATTTGTCTTTATCGCATGCCGGAAGAATGCAATCCAGTCCATCGCCGAGTCAAAACGACTCTTTCCTTCCGTCAAGATACCTCTCCGTCCAGATGTCCTCCGTCATGTCGGCTCCCGACCAGGACGACGGCTTTCCGTCAAGACGTCTGCCCGTCAAGGATCCGAACTTTCTATCAAGGCGTCTGCCCGTCAAGGATTCGAACTTTCTATAAAGATGTCTGCCCGTCAAGAATCCGAAAAATCTCCCGCGCGACGCCGTCCTCGTCGTTCGACAGTGTGATCCGGTCCGCCGCTGCCTTGCAGCCCTCTGATGCATTTGCCACGGCGATCCCGAGTCCGGCATACGCAAGCATCTGGGCGTCGTTGTCGTTGTCCCCGAACGCGGCAAGCGATTCACGCGGCAGACCGAGCTGTTCCAGGACGAACCGAACCCCGGAATGTTTCCCGCAATCCCGGTAAGAGATCTCCAAAAGCTGTCCGACCGAGGATGTGATGTATAGGTCCGGGATCTCCCGCGCGAATCGGCTCCAGAGCTCCGTCTTCAGCTCTGGGTCGTCGATCACAAGATCCATACAGTCCAGGTTCGAGAGATTCCGCAATACAAACTCCCGGAAGTCCTCCACCGGCGTTCGTGTATTCTGGATATACGAGACCGACTTTGTGCCGTAACGCAGAGGATCCGAGACATAGTCCGCCTGCGCGTAGGGTCTGCCGTCGATAAATACCTCGCGAGCGATGTGCATGCCCTCCGTCAGCCGCAGGATCTCACTCGCCGCCTGTTCCGTCAGCTTATACTGTTTCAGGCAGACACCCGTGCGCAGGTCATATACCGCGGCTCCATTTGAGGTCACCGCGTAGCGGATGCCGGGAAAATCGCGAATCTCGTCCGGGAGCGACTGCAGCGCCCTCCCGCTCGCGACAACGATATGGACGCCTTTTTCGATCGCGCAGGTGAGCGCCCGACGCGTATATGTACTCAAATGTCCCTGGCTGTTCAGCGTCGTGTAATCCAGATCCAGGGCGATGCAGCGTATGTCCATGGTGGGCTCCATTCTGTTCGTGTTTAGTGTACTTCAATAGCAACGAGCCCTGCGAACCTCGAAAAGCCTTCGGCTTTCCTCGGTCGCGGGCAGTCGC
Organism: uncultured Lachnospiraceae bacterium; assembly: GCA_947628045.1. Classification (GTDB taxonomy): domain Bacteria; phylum Bacillota; class Clostridia; order Lachnospirales; family Lachnospiraceae; genus Choladousia. Next base: position 3,184 of record CANQYP010000067.1, read on the forward strand.
CCTATAAATACGCTGTCTCACGAAATTGCCTGCGAGCAGGCATTTCGTGTTCCACCGTATTTGCATGGCTCGTTGCTAAACACGAATATATCACACTTCCACTTAAAACACCAGAACTCATTTCGCCATTTATAAAAATCCGCGTATAGCCTTCCCGGAATCGGAACAGACTAAGGGAAACGCAAGTGAAAGGAGCGATTTTATGGAAAATCAAGACACAATTCATCTGCTGAAGGAGTGCGATTCCGGCGCAAAGATGGCTGTGGCATCCTTTGACGAGGTGCTCGACCGCGTCAGCGATTCCAACATGAAACAGCTGCTCATCGACAGCCGGGAGCATCACGAAAAGCTGGAGAACGAGATCCACGGACTTCTCAGCCGCTGCCAGAGCGAGGAGAAGGATCCGAATCCGATGGCGAAGGGAATGTCCTGGCTCAAAACGAATGTGAAAATGGGCATGGATAAGAGCGCCGCCACGGTCGCGGACCTGATCACGGACGGCTGCAACATGGGCGTAAAGTCTCTGCACAAGTATCTCAACCAATACCCGACCGCCGACGACAGCTCGAAGGACATCTGCCGCAGACTTGCCTCCATCGAGGACCAGCTCTGCAAGGATCTGCGCAGCTACCTGTAAGCAGACGCGCATAAAAATCGCCAGAACTCATATCATATGGTTCTGGCGATCTCCGTATAAGCCGGAAATGGGACTCGAACCCACGACCTACGCATTACGAATGCGTCGCTCTACCGACTGAGCTAATCCGGCATTGCGGCTGTCGTTCCAGCCGACTTATGTATTATATATAATTTCTGTATGTTTGGCAAGTCTTTTTTTATTTTTTCTCGTCCGTCTTTTTCGCGGCAGCCCTGTACCCTCTCCCGCTGCCAAATACTATGTCAGGCGCCCTGCCTGTTTTCGAGCTGTTTCAGCTCTTCTATGATCGCGGGCAGCGCAACCTTCGCCTGTTCGCTGATGAAATAATCCGCCTCCTGGTCGCCGTGCGCGCTCCCGGGATGGATCAGGATCACATTGTGTCCTCTGTAATACTTGAGGAACTGCTGCGCCATCTCGGATTTCATGTACGCGCCCGCCAACAGCAGCGTATCTGCCTTGGAGACCTCCTCCGCCGCCTTCGTCATCCGACCGATGTTGATCATCTCTCCCACCAGCGTCACGCCCGGATGGATCGGCACCCGGCACTTCTCGCAGAGCGGCACCTTCTTCGAGTCGCGGAGATATTCCATCGGGTACTCCCTTCCGCATCTCGGACAATGGTTTTTCTCGTAAATATTTCCGTGAAGGTCATAGACATTCTGACAGCCGGCGAGTTTGGGGAAATCAAAGAGCTGCCGGCTGATCGTCGCCTTCAGCACGCCCATGCGCTCCAGCTCGGCAAGCGCCTGGAAGGATAAACCAGGGTACTCCTTCGCCTGGTTCAGCACCTCGTTGCGGTAGAATTCATAGAATTTCTCAATGCGCGTGCTGAAAAACTGGGCGCTGAACAGCTCCTCCGGAGAGTAATCGTATTTCATCTCGATGTAGTATGCCGTCTCCATGTTCCGCATGGAGGAGATTCCATCCTCCACGATCATCTCACGCCCGGACAGACATACAACGTAATTGCTCTCATGTAAGATTTTTGCGATCTCTTTGTAAATCATCCCTTCACCTCCCGATGCAGCGGTTCCCCCTCGACGGACAATGGGGCTACTTGATAAAGCGGTCAATCGCCTTGCTCAGCTCTTCGATCTCCTGCATGTCGCCCGACTCGATCGCGTCGACAAGGCAATGCTTGATGTGATCCTGAAGGATCACCTTGCCTGTGTTGTTGATGGCTGCCTTCACCGCGGAAAGCTGGATCAGAACTTCGCTGCAGTCCCGTCCGTCCTCCACCATGCGCTTGATGGACTGCATATGCCCGATCACCTTTGCGAGGCGGTTGATCACAGCCTTTGTATTCTCATGCGTGTGCGTGTGCTCATGCCCGTGTCCGACCGTTCCCGCGTGGGTGTGCGTGTGCTCATACACAACGCCGTCCCTGCCCACATGGGTATGGGTGTGCTCGTATACGGCGCCGTCCCCCTCGGCATGCGCATGCGCGTGGACCTTTGGTCCGCTGGTATTCTCCATAATCGTTCTCCTGATCGTAGGATCTGATGTATCAATGTTTTATTTTGAGGCGGTCGCCTTCTTCGCGCGACCGCGTGCGCCCGGCTTTTTCTTCGGCGTCGTCTCGGGCTCTTTTTCCGCTTTCTCTATTTTTTCTGCCTTTGCCGGTTTATCCGTCTCTTCGATCCTCGTGCACTTGAACACGGAAATCCCCATCGGAGGCACAAGCAGCTCGATCGAGTTCTCCCTGTCGTCACAGGGGCTCTTTTTGGACGTCTTAACGCGCGGGTTGACGTTTCCGTCTCCGCCGAACGCGGTGCTGTCGCTGTTGAAGATCTCCTTGAACTTGCCGCTGTACGGAACGCCGATCTTATGTTTCGCGTAGGCAAGCGGTGAGAAATTGCAGACGATGAGAAGGTCGTCCTGTTCCGTGCTGCCTCTGCGCAGGAACACCAGCATATTCTCGTTGGCGGAAATATTGTTGATCCACTCGAACCCGAACGGATCGTAATCCTTGCGATAGAGCGCCGGCTGCTCCTTGTAGAGCCGGATCAATGCCTTGACATAATCCTGAAACTTCTTGTGATCCTCGTATTCCAGCAGGTTCCACTCGACGGACTTCGCCTCGCTCCACTCCGAGAACTGCGCGATGTCCTGCCCCATGAACAGGAGTTTCTTGCCCGGATGGGTCAGCAGGTAGCCGTACGCGGCGCGCAGGTTCGCAAATTTGGACTTGCGCTTGCCCGGCATCTTGCCGATCATCGAGCCTTTCCCGTGCACGACCTCATCGTGCGACAATGTCAGAATGAAATCCTCGCTGTACGCGTAGATCATGCTGAACGTGAGCTCCCCGTGATGGTGTGAACGGAAAAACGGGTCGAGCTGCATATAGCCGAGGAAATCGTTCATCCAGCCCATGTTCCACTTGTAATCGAACCCAAGCCCGTCCTCCTCCACCGGAGCCGTGATCTTCGGCCATGCGGAGGACTCTTCCGCGATCAGCAGCGCTCCGTCCTTGTCCTTCTTGAAGATTGAATTCAGGTGTTTGAAAAATTCGACCGCGTCGAGGTTCTCGTTCCCGCCGTACATATTCGCGACCCACTCGCCGTGGTTCCTGCCGTAATCCAGATAAAGCATAGAGGCGACCGCATCCATGCGGATCCCGTCCGCGTGGTAGACGTTCTTCCAGAACAGCGCGTTCGCGATCAGGAAGTTGGAGACCTCCGGGCGCCCGTAATTGTAGATCAGCGTGCCCCAGTGCGGATGCGTCCCCTGGCGCGGGTCGAGATGCTCATACAGGCAGGTCCCGTCAAAGCCGCACAGACCGTGCGTGTCGCGTGGGAAATGCGCCGGCACCCAGTCGAGGATCACGCCGATCCCCTGCGCGTGCATATAGTCGATAAAATACATGAAATCCTGCGGCGTCCCATAGCGGGCGGTCGGCGCGTAGTATCCCGTCACCTGATAGCCCCAGGACTCGTCCAGCGGGTGCTCCATGACCGGCAGAAGTTCGATGTGGGTATAGCCCATCTCCTTCACATAGTCGGCAATCTTCGGGGCAAGCTCGCGGTAGTTGTAAAACTCCCTGCCGTCCTCCGGTTTCGCAAAGGAGCCGAGATGCAGCTCAAACACAAACATCGGCTGGTTCTTGGTGTCCAGCTCCTTTCGCTGCTCCATCCACTTCTGGTCGCTCCATGCAAAGCTGCCTAAATCCGTCACAACGGACGCCGTGTTCGGGCGCAATTCAGACGCATTGGCATACGGGTCCGCTTTCAGGTAGGTGAGCCCGCCCTTCGCCTTGATCTCATATTTATACAATGTGCCGACCTCAAGTCCCGGGACAAAGAGGTCGAATATGCCGGAATTCCAAAGTCTGCGCATCGGAAGACGTCTGCCGTCCCAGAGATTGAAATCCCCGACAAGGCTGACGCGCATCGCGTTCGGCGCCCAGACGGCGAAATACACGCCGGGCGTCCCGTTGACCGTCATCGGGTGTGCGCCGAGCTTTTCGTAAATGTCGTAGCAGATCCCGGCGTTGAATTTCTTTGTGTCGCGCTCTGTGATCTGCGGGGGAAACGCGTACGGATCCATGCATTCCAGCGTCTCTTTGTCCTCGTAAGTCACAAGGTAGCTGTAGTCCGGTATCTTCTTTCCGGGCAGCAGCGCCGCGAAATATCCGGCGTCGTCCTCCTTATCCATCGGGTATGGGGTCTTGCGGCCGGACGACTTGAGCGCCACGGATACCGCGTCCGGGAAGAACGCCTGAACCATGATGCCCTCCTCCGTCTGATGGGGTCCGAGGTATTTCTCCGGGTGATCTTCTTCTGAATAGACGATTGCCTCTACGCCTGCCCAATCCATCAAATTGTACAATTTTTCATCCATAGCAATACCTCCAGACCTGAATTGTTTCTCGATATATCTTATTTTACCACCTTATCAGAATAAACTCAAGAAAAGATTCCATACAGTCGCCCTACCGCTCGATGGCGTGGAGAAACAGGCCGCTGCGCAGTTTCGGCTCGAACCAGGTGGATTTCGGCGGCATCAGAAGTCCGGCGTCCGCAACGGAAAAAAGCTCCGCGATCGAGGTCGGGTACATGGCGAACGCCACCGCGCAGTCCGTGCGCACTCTCCGCTCCAGCTCCGCGAGTCCGCGGATGCCGCCGATAAAATCGATTCTCGGATCCTTCTTCGGGTCGCCGATGCCAAGGATCGGCGCGAGCAGCTCGTTCTGGAGAACCGAGACGTCAAGTCCCAGCACCGGATCCTCCTGTTTGAATTCATCCCGGATCGCCAGCCGGTACCACTGTCGACCGAGGTACATGGAAAAGGTTCCTTTTCTCTCAGGTCTCTGCCTCTGCGCGCATGGAGCCACTTCAAATTTCTCCCTCAGCTTTTGCAGGAACGTCTCCTCGTCCAATCCGTTCAGATCCCGGACCACGCGGTTATAATCCATGATCATCAGCTCCTCGTCCGGGAACAAGATGGACAGAAAATAATTAAATTCCTCCGCGCCGCTGTAATCCGGGTGCTCCTCCCTGCGTTTCAGCCCGACCCGGACCGCGGAGGCGGCTCTGTGGTGCCCGTCCGCAATGTAGATCTGCCCGATTCCGCCAAACGCGCCGCGGATCGCGTCAAGCGCCGTCTTGTCCGCAATCTTCCAGCCGCGGTGCCGGATCCCGTCCTCAGAGGTGAAATCAAACAGCGGCTCCGCCTGTTTCGCCCGCTTGGTGATCTCCTGGATACGGTCATTCTTCCGGTATGCGAGGAAGATCGGTCCGGTCTGGGCGCTGCACACGTCCACATGGCGAATGCGGTCCGCCTCCTTCTCAGCGCGCGTGTTCTCATGCCGGCGGATCACCCCGTTTACATAATCGTCGATCGAGGCACACGCGACCAGACCGGTCTGCACCCTTCCGTTCATCGTCAGCTCGTACAGATAATAACAGTCTGTTTCATCCTGCCGGAAAATGCCCTGCGCGATCTGCCGCTGCAGCAGCTCGTTCGCCTTCTGATAGACCTCCGGCGCGTACATGTCGATCTCCTCCGCAAACTGTGTCTCCGGACGGTCGATATTCAGGAAGGACAGGCGGTCCTTCGCCGCCTCGCGATATGCCTCACGGTGGCTGTATACGTCGTACGGGAGCGCGGCGACGCGCGCCGCGTATTCCCCGGTCGGACGTATTCCCCGAAATGGTCTGATGTCTGCCATATAGTTTTCCTCTCCTGTCGATAGTTTTAAGAGCATCGAGTCCTATAAAGCTGCCAACTGACAAAGCCGCCTACAAGCAGCCGTTTTGTCATCCGTCCGCTTTGCATGGCTCGTTGCAAACCGAAAGAAGGCGGCGCAGGTCTTCCTCTGTGACCTGTACCGCCCGTCACGCGTGATTGGTTTTATTTCACGACACGCACCCGGATCACCCCGTCGATCGCGCGCAGCTCCTTCACGATGCTGTCAGAGACTGCCGAATCCAGGTCGATCAGCGTATAGGCGTAGTCGCCCTTGCTCGTATTGCTCATGTTGTGGATATTCGTGTCGGAAAGCACATCCGTAAAGCGGCTGATCATCTTCTTGACATTCCTGTGGTAGATCGCCAGACGCGCCTCCGACTCGCACTGTCCCAGATCACAGTTCGGATAGTTCACGGAATTGCGGATGTTGCCGTTCTCAAGGAAATTGATCAGCTCCTTGACCGCCATCACCGCGCAGTTGTCCTCCGACTCCGAGGTGGACGCCCCGAGGTGAGGGGTGAGGATAATGCCCTGTCTGCCGACCGTCAGCGGATTCGGAAAATCTGAAATATAGCGGCGCATGCACCCCTCGTCCAGCGCCTCGATCACAGCCTCCTCGTCCACGAGCAGGTCGCGCGCAAAGTTCAGGAGTACCACATTCGGTTTCATCAGCGCGATCGCCTCGCGGTTGATCATCTTTCTGGTGGAATCCAGCAGCGGCACATGGATCGTGATGTAGTCGCACTCCCGGTAGATGTCCTCCACATCATAGGTGTGGCGGATGCTCCGCGACAGGCTCCACGCCGCGTCCACAGAGATATAGGGATCGTAGCCGTAGACCTCCATGCCGAGATGCGTGGCGGCGTTCGCCACCTGCACGCCGATCGCGCCGAGCCCGATGATGCCGAGTTTCTTGTCCTGCAGCTCGCTGCCGGCAAACTTTTTCTTCTCCTTCTCGGTCACTGCTGCGATGTCCGGGTTCCAGGTCTGGCTCTGCACCCAGTTGGCTCCGCCGATGATGTCGCGCGCCGCCAGCAGCATCCCCGCAAAGACGAGCTCCTTGACGCCGTTCGCGTTTGCGCCGGGCGTGTTGAACACGACGATCCCCTGCTCGGCACAGCGCTCCAGCGGGATATTGTTCACACCGGCTCCGGCGCGCGCGACCGCCAGCAGCGACTCCGGCAGCTCCATGTCATGCATCTTTGCGCTGCGGACAAGCACCGCGTCCGCGCCCTGTATATCGTCTACCTGCTCATACTCCTCCGAGAACCGTTTCAGTCCGACCTCGGCGATCGGATTCAGACATTTATATCGATACATTTCAGCCATTCTCCTTTTCGAAGTTCTTCATAAACGCGACGAGCGCGTCGACGCCCTCTGCTGGCATCGCGTTGTAAATGCTCGCGCGCATGCCGCCGACGCTGCGGTGCCCCTTGAGGTTGACAAATCCTGCCGCCTCCGCCTCTTTCACGAATTTCGCGTCCAGATCTTTGTCGCCGGTCACAAACGGCACGTTCATCAGCGAGCGGTCCTCCTTCACGACCGTGCCTTTGAACATCTCGCTCTGGTCAAGAAAATCGTACAGCACCTTCGCCTTCGCCTCGTTGCGCTCCTTCATGACGGAAAGCCCGCCCATCTTCAGCAGCCACTTGAACACCAGACCGCACATATAGATGCAGTAGCAGTTCGGCGTATTGTACATGGATCCCGCGTCCGCATGCGTCTTGAACTTCATCATAGTCGGCGTGAACTCCATCACGTCGTCCGTGATCAGATCCTCGCGGATGATGGAGATCACCATTCCGGCGGGACCGATGTTCTTCTGCACGCCGCCGTAGATGATGCCGTAGTCCGACACATTCACCGGCTCCGACAGGAAACAGGACGAGACGTCGGATACCAGCAGCTTGCCCTTCGTGTTCGGGAGTTTCTTGTACTTCGTGCCGTAGATCGTGTTGTTTTCACAGATATAGACATAGTCCGCGTCCGGGCTGATCGGCAGGTCAGAGCAGTCCGGGATATAGGAGAACGTCTTGTCCTCGCTGGACGCGACCACGTTCGCCTGCCCGTATTTCCTTGCCTCCTGCCATGCCTTCTTCGCCCACTGCCCCGTGATAATGTAGTCCGCGACGCGGTTCTTCATCAGGTTCATCGGGATCATCGAGAACTGCAGGCTCGCGCCGCCCTGCAGGAACAGCACCTTGTAATTGTCGGGGATCTGCATCAGAGTGCGCAGATCCGCCTCCGTCTCGTGGATCAGGTCGTCAAAGACCTTCGAGCGGTGGCTCATCTCCATCACAGACTGTCCGCAGCCATGGTAATCCAGCATCTCCGCCTGCGCCGTCTTCAGGACCTCCTCGGGCAGGACCGCCGGACCCGCCGAAAAATTATACACTCTTCCCATTTTCTCATATCCTCCTCATCAGCTCTGTGTAAGAGCCTCTATTTGTTATCACGCCAAATGATCATGCCGCATGGAAAATCATGCCGCGACACGCCTCTGTCTCAACTCTCTTTCAGGTCGTCCTGATCGAATGCCGTCTCGATTGGTTTCCCCGCCGGAACCATCGGGAACACCTTGTCGTCGCAGTCGATGATGCAGTCGAGCACGATCGGTTTCCCGAGCGTCAGCGCCCACTCAAACGCAGGGGCGAACTCCTCCTTCTTCGTCACGCGGATGCCCTCGGCGCCCATCGCCTCGGCAAGTTTCACGAAATCGACCGCGTCGTTTAAGACCGTCTGCGAATAGCGTTTCCCGTAAAACAGCGTCTGCCACTGACGCACCATGCCCAGAACATGGTTGTTGACGACGACCTGAATGACCGGGATATTGTAGCGCGCCGCGGTCGCGATCTCGTTCATATTCATGCGGAAACAGCCGTCGCCCGCGATATTGACGACGATCTTGTCCGGGTTGGCTACCTTCGCGCCGATCGACGCGCCGAGCCCATAGCCCATCGTGCCGAGACCGCCGGAGGTGATCAGCGTGCGCGGCTTTGAATACTTGTAATACTGCGCCGCCCACATCTGGTGCTGCCCGACCTCCGTGACGATGATCGCGTCGCCCTTTGTCAGGCGGTAGATCTCCTCTACGATGTAAGGTCCTGTCAACCCTTCCGTGTTGTATTTCAGCGGATATTTCGTCTTCAGCTCCGTGACCGACGCGTCCCACTCGTCGTGGCGGTGCTCCTCGATGCGCGCGTTCAGCCGTTTCAGGACTTCCTTCACGTCGCCGATGATTGAGGCGTCCACAGCGATGTTTTTGTTGATCTCCGCCGGATCCACGTCAATGTGGATGATCTTCGCGTGCCGCGCAAAGCTCTTCGCATTGCCGACCACACGGTCGCTGAAACGCGCACCGATCGCGATCAGCAGATCACAGCCGGTCACGCCGAGGTTCGACGCTTTCGTCCCGTGCATGCCGAGCATGCCGCAGTACAACTCATTATGCCCGTTGTACGCGCCCTTGCCCATCAGGGAATCCGCGACCGGGGCGTGCACCTTGTTGACAAACTCCTCCAGCTCTTTTTGCGCGCCGGAGATCACCGCCCCGCCGCCGACGAAAATAAACGGTTTCTTTGCCTTGTTGATGAGCTTAATCGCCCGTTCGAGGTCCTCTTCCTTGATATACTCGCTGCTCGGCACGATCGGTTCAGGTTTCATCGGCTCATAGTCGGTCGTCGCTGCGGTCACATCCTTCGTGATGTCGACGAGCACCGGACCGGGACGCCCCTCCTGCGCGATCTGAAACGCCCAGCGGATCGTGTCCGCGAGCTTGGTGATGTCCTTGACGATAAAGCTGTGTTTCGTGATCGGCATCGTCACGCCGGCGATATCGATCTCCTGGAAACTGTCGCGTCCGAGCATCGTCACCGCCACGTTCGCCGTGATCGCCACGACCGGCACCGAATCCATGTACGCGGTCGCGATGCCGGTGACGAGGTTCGTCGCGCCGGGACCCGAAGTCGCCATGCAGACGCCGACCTTACCCGTGGAGCGCGCGTAGCCGTCCGCCGCGTGCGCCGCGCCCTGCTCGTGCGAGGTCAGGATATGGCGGATCTCGCCGCTGTGCTTGTATAACTCATCATAGATATTGAGGATCGTGCCGCCCGGATAGCCGAACACGGTATCCACGCCCTGTTCTTTCAGGCATTCGATCACGATCTCCGAACCGTTTAATTTCATCCTTTATCTGCCCTTTCTCTTCTATGTTCATATTGTGTACATGAGCCCATGAGCCGTGTTCCCTCGAAAAGCCTACGGCTTTTTTACAACTCATTGCTTTCGCGAATCCAACGGGTTGATCAATACCGCGCCCTTGTTCCCGGAGGTCACGAGCGACGCGTAGCGCGCCAGATAGCCGGTCTTGATCTTCGGCTCACGCGGCTGCCACTTCGCGCGGCGCGCCGCCATCTCCTCATCGCTGACCACGAGTTCCAGCTTGCACTCGGGAATGTTGATACGGATCGTGTCGCCCTCCTCGACGAGCGCAATCGGACCGCCGACCGCCGCCTCCGGCGAGACATGTCCGATGGATGCGCCTCTGGAGGCGCCGCTGAACCGTCCGTCCGTGATCAGCGCCACCGAGGAGCCCAGTCCCATACCGGCGATCGCCGACGTCGGGTTCAGCATCTCGCGCATGCCCGGACCTCCCTTCGGTCCTTCGTAGCGGATCACGACGACGTCGCCCGCGACGATCTTGCCGCCGAGGATCGCGGCGATCGCGTCCTCCTCACAGTCAAACACGCGCGCCGGTCCCTCGTGCACCATCATCTCGGGCACGACCGCGGAGCGTTTCACAACGCCAGAATCCGGGGCGAGATTGCCCTTGAGGATCGCCAGTCCACCGGTCTCGCTGTACGGATTGTCGATCGGGCGGATGACCTCCGGGTTCTTGTTCGTGCAGCCCTCTATGTTTTCTCCTACTGTCTTGCCTGTGACGGTCATGCAGTCCAGGTTCAGCAGATTCTTCTTTGTCAGCTCGTTCATGACCGCGTACACGCCGCCCGCCTCGTTCAGATCCTCGATGTAGGTCGGTCCTGCCGGTGCG
>CANQYP010000068.1 GCA_947628045.1 uncultured Lachnospiraceae bacterium
CCCGCAGCTCCTCTTCTCCCCGCTCCTCGACGGCAAGGCAGAGCCCGGGATCCGCCGTGCCGTATTCCGCTCGCATCTCCTCCTCAAATTTCGCCGCCGTCTCTTTCAGCAGACCGATCGTCTCCTGTCCGATCAGAATCTTTGCCGAGGCGCTCTTTGGGATCACGTTATCCTTGACTCCGCCGGAAAACCCCGCAAGCCCGTATGCCGTCTTCTCCCGCAGAAATCCAAGGAACCTGCCCAGCGCCACGCACGCGTTTACACGCCCCTTGTCGATCTCCGTCCCGGAATGTCCGCCCAGCAGACCTTCCAGTTTCAGCCGTACCTCCGTTCCCCGCTCCTTCACCCGTTTTACCGGGATGCTGCAGTAAGCTCTCCTTCCACCGGCACAGCCCGCCGTCAGGACGCCTTCCACCTCAGAGTCAATATTCAGCAAGCGTCTTCCGCGACACATCGACAGATCGATCGCTGTCGCTCCGAGCAGCCCGACCTCCTCGCTCACGGTCATCACCGCCTCGACACGCGGATGCGGAATATCCTGCGCGTCCAGAACCGCCAGAGCATAGGCGATTGCGATTCCATCGTCGCCGCCCAGCGTCGTGCCCTCCGCGCGGATAAAATCTCCTTCCACCTTCAGCCTCAGCCCCTCCTTCTCCAGATCCAGGTCACAACCGTCCGTCTTATCCCCCACCATATCGAGGTGCCCCTGAAGGATCAGCGGCTCCACATCCTCATAGCCGGGCGTCGCCTCCTTGGCGATGATCACATTTCCCATTTCGTCCTGCATGTACTCCAGCCCGCGCTCCTTCGCGAACCGCACGCAAAAATCGCTCAGCGCCTTCTCATGGTATGAGACGTGCGGAATCGCACAGATCTGCTCAAAAAAACCAAAAACGTTCTGCGGCTCCAGCCCTTGTAATACCTTCATCTTCTCTGCCTCCCATTATTCAATAATAAAATCCGCCATCACCACGTTGCTCAGATCAAGCCCGCGCGCGGTTAGGGCAATTCTTCCGTTCTCCCGCGCCAGCAGACCGTTGGCGGTATATTTTTCCAGTACTTTCCCGTATGTCTCCTCGATTGTCCCGCCGAACCGCTCCCGGAACTCGCGCTCCGACACGCCCTCGATCAGACGCAGCCCGAGGAACATGAATTCCGCCATCCGATCCTCTTCGGAGAGCGGCGTGATCTCCCGCCCGGAGAAATCCCCATCCAAATATGCCTGCATGGACTCCGGATTGCGCACGCGGACATATATGCTTGCGGGCTCTGCCACCGATTCCTTGCGGACATGGCAAAGGTTACGGGAACGGGCGTCTTCCTGCTCTGACCCCCTTGCTGGCGCTGCCAGCATTTCGCCCTGTGCATACCCGCTCGTTGCAGTCCTTTCATCGCAGCGGATATGCCCGCCCCTTTCCGCTCTCTCATCGTAATCGACATAACGGAGCTCCCGGCTCAGTCTCAGCAATGACGACGCCCCGAGTCCGAAACCCGCATATTCCGCTCCGGTCCAATAACCGATGTTGTGGCGGCACTCATATCCCGGCAGCGCATAGTTGGAGATCTCATATCGGTTCAGTCCCGCCTCCGCAAGCATCTGCTCCGTAAGCTGATACATTTCCCGCTCCTCATCCTCCGAGGGAAGATTCTCCGGCTGCTCTCCACGCTCCCGCTTTTCGGCGTCCTCGTGATAGCGCTCATAAAACGGCGTCCCTTCTTCTATGATCAGGCTGTAGGCGGAAATATGCTCCGGAGCAAGCGCAAGCACCCGCGCGAGCGTCCGCTCCCACGACCGCACCGTCTGTCCGGGCAGCGCCGACATCAGGTCGACATTGATATTTGAAAAACCCGCCTCCCTTGCCGTGTCAAAAGTGCGCAGGAAATCCGCCCAGGTATGGATCCGCCCGAGCAGGGCAAGCTCCCGCTCATCCGCCGACTGCAGCCCGAGGCTGAGCCGGTTGATCCCCGTTTCCCGAAAGATTCTCAATTTCTCCGCGTCCGCCGTTCCGGGATTGCACTCGAGCGTCACCTCCGCGTCCGCCCTTATCTGAAACTCCCGGCGCAAGAGCTCCATCAGCTCCGCGATCCGCTCACCCGGCAGAATCGACGGCGTCCCGCCGCCGAAAAAGACCGAGCTGACCCGATACGTTTCCCTGTCCGGAAACATCTCGATCTCCCTTTTTAACGCGCGCAGATATTCCTCCTGCCGCGCCCGGTCCGCCGGAGCGGACAGGAAATCGCAGTATGCGCATTTCCGCACGCAAAACGGGATATGCAGATACAGTTCCAGTTCTCTCAATCGACCCTACTCCTGTTTCTCTCAAGCCTTCCTTGCCCGTGGCGCGCCGCTCTGAAAAGCATCAGCGTTTGCCCCGGTTCCGGCAAGCACACCATCTGCCTATGCAGAACCATTACGGTCGGCGTACCATCCGCCCACACAAAACCATTATACGGCGGCGTACCATCCGCCCACACAAAACCATTATACGGCGGCGTACCATCCGCTTACGCAGAACCATTATACCGCAGAATGAATCCGGTGCAAAGGCATATTTCCCAAAAACTGCCGTAAAAACCGGGAGGGAAATCTCTTCCCTCCCGGTTCAAAGATCATTTCAGCTAATTCTCCTCTGCCTCATTCCACGCATAGTTCCGCAGCCTCTTGCTGAAGAATATGCAGATCAGCACCCCCGCGACTCCAATCATGAAGAACAAGAACGCCGCGCCGGAGCCCTTGCCCGAGCCGAAGAGGATCAGCAGGTCGCCGTCCGTCTGCCGCGCCATCAGCGGCTCAAAGACCTTATCGACGAGAAAGCCGCCCGCCAGAAAGCCCGCCGGTATCGTGAAAAACTGCAGTGTGTTGCGGCAGGAATAGACGCGCCCCTGCATATCGACCGGTATCGAACTTCGAAAGATCACGTCCATATTCGCGTTCATCAGCGGAATCACGAGCCAGCCGAGCACCGCGCCGATGCACCAGACCAGCGGCGTGCGCCCGAACGCGAGCAGGAAATTCTCCGTGCTCATCGAGATAAACAACGTAAGGCAGATCACCCGCACCCGGTTCTTCGGCGCGGGCAGCAGCGTGACCAGCAGGCTGCCGAGCAATGTCGCGATCCCGACGCTCGTGTTGACAAGCCCGAGCACCGTCTCGCCGCCGTTCGCCCTCGACAAGAGCATCGCCGGGAGCGCCGCGTCATACATCGACGCCACCAGATTGATCGCCGCAAGAAACAGGATCAGGTTCGTGATCAGCGGATTGTGTTTCAGCCACGCAAGCCCAGCTTTCGCGGACGCAAGCAGTTTCTCCTCCGCCTGTTTCGGCGCCCGCTCCTCCGGGACTTCAATAAACAGCAGTAGGGTAAAAAACGCCAGCACGAACGTAAACAGATCAATGGCGATCACCGTTCCGATCCCGCCGAACGCAAAGAATGCCGTCGCCAGAACCGGCGTCAGGATCGAGGTCAGCGACTGTGAGAAAGACCGCAGACCGCTCGTCTTCTGATAATATTCCTTCGGAACCAGGAGCGTCGCCGCCACCTCGCTCGCGGGCTGCTGGATCGTGTTCATCAATCCGTTCAGCGCGTTCAGAATGTACAGATGCCCCGCGGCAAGCAGGTCTGTCCGAATCAGCCCAAACACCGCCACCGTGCTCAGCGCCGCGATCAGATCGCAGACGAGCATCGTGCGTTTCTTGTTCCATCGGTCGCTCAGGGCGCCCGCAAAAATACTCATCGCCACATACGGCGCGTACGAGCAGACCGACAAAAGCGCCGTTCCGAGCGCAGAGCCGGTGCGCAGATACAGCCACAGCACCAGCGCGTAGCTTGTCATGCCGCTGCCCAGCCCTGAGAGCGACTGTGTGCTCCAGAGCAGGAGATACGGTCTCAGACTCCTGAATCCGGTTTTTCCTGCGCCATTCTTTTCAATATTCTTTTCAATATTCTTTTCTGTATTCTCTTTTTTCATCATTGACTTTGCTCCTTTGATTTGAGATAGCGTTTCCTTTTTCCGTTACAAATCAAGATGCAAAGTCCGAGGACAGCCGCGGAACAGATCGCAAGACCTCATCTCCGAAATCTCCGCCTTGTCATCCTCCATGCAGTGTCCTCAAACCTTGCATGGAGTGTAAGCAATAATCAGCAGCACTTCTGTAATTTCCTTCCTGACAGCCAAGCTGTCATTTTTCAGACAAATAATAACTACGTTCTCATCTTATCATATATTCGTTTGCGGAGCAAGCATCAACCCCA
Source organism: uncultured Lachnospiraceae bacterium (assembly GCA_947628045.1). GTDB lineage: Bacteria > Bacillota > Clostridia > Lachnospirales > Lachnospiraceae > Choladousia. The sequence continues at coordinate 4,254 of CANQYP010000068.1, forward strand.
GCTTTCTATGATCTTCAGGATCTCCGTCTCATAATCTCCGGTATAATCCTCCATCTTTCCCACATTTTTCACATTGCTCTCCGCGCCGTTCTCCGGGAACTCCCATACATGGTACGTCAAGCCCCGGTGCTCCCAGTCGACGCTCCCGCAGCCGTCCTCCTCCACATAGGAATACTTCCAGCCTTTTCCCCGCAGATAATCCTGCAACCTCTCCAAACGCATTTGATTGCCTCCCATGCTCAAAAACATATGGCATTTATAACTTCTTCCAATAATTTTCCAGCTGATGGAAAATCCCTGCTATCATCACAAAATCCGTTTCTATACGAAACAGTATAATATAATTCATCTGTCCAACCACAGCCTCATGGTATCCTTTTCCTGCCAAATAGGTATCCCGACTGAGCGGAAACTGCATTGGATTTTCCTCCAAGCGATCATATATCTTCTCCACTTCATCTAATAAATGCACAGCCGCTTGTTCATTTTTCAATTGGTATATCAGATATTGCAAGGCAGCATCGAGCAATTCATCTGCATGCTCTGTAATTATCAATTTATAAGCCATATTTCGTTCTCATCCCCGCCAGAGCCGATCTTGCCTCCTTGACCTGACCACTTTGGGCTTGCTTTTCTGACAATTCGATATCCTTGTATACAGAAACCCGCCGCATAGTACTTTCATAAGTCTCCATACTCATAATAACCATATCTCCATATCCGTTTTTTGTGATATAAATAGGTTCATCCGACTTATGACACCATTCAGAGATTTCCGATGTATTTTTCAATTCTTTAATAGGAATAATTTGCGGCATTTTCTCAACCCTCTCTTTTTAATATGGTCAAATTATACCACAATTATGTCCCCATTTCAACCGTCCTATCCATAAAATCACCAGATCCTTATTACAAAATATTACAGCTTTTTCACGAACAGGCAGCGGATCGCGTTGAGCACCGCCAGGACCATGACGCCCACGTCCGCGAAGATCGCCAGATACATGTTCGCGATGCCGACCGCGCCCAGCGCGAGGCAGGCAAACTTGACGGCGAGCGCAAAGACGATGTTCTGGTAGACGATGCGCAGGCACTTGCGGGAGATCTTGATCGCCTTGGAGATCTTCAACGGATCGTCGTCCATCAATACGATGTCCGCCGCCTCGATCGCCGCGTCCGAGCCCAGCGCTCCCATCGCGATACCAATGTCCGCCCGCGACAGTACCGGGGCGTCGTTGATGCCGTCGCCGACAAACGCGAGCTTTGCCTTTCCGGACTTCACGCGCAGCAGTTCCTCGACCTTCTCCACCTTTCCGGCTGGAAGAAGTTCGCTGTAGACCTCATGGATCCCAAGGGACGCCGCCACCTGATCCGCGACCTTCTTCGCATCGCCGGTCAGCATCACCGTCTTATCGACGCCCGCCGACTTGAGTGAGGCGATCGCCTCCTTCGCGTGCGGCTTTACGCGATCCGAGATGACGATGTGTCCGGCATAAGCTCCGCCGACCGCGACATGAATGATCGTGCCAGTAGAGTGACAGTCAATATAGGAAATGCCGAGATGCCTCATCAGCTTGTCGTTTCCTGCCGCGACCTCCACGCCATCCACCTTCGCGGTCACGCCGTTGCCGCTGATCTCCTGAATGTCGCTCACGCGGCTGCGGTCCGGCTCTTTGCCGTAGGCGCGCTGCAGGCTCTTGCTGATCGGATGCGACGACGCGCTCTCCGCCAATGCCGCGTACTCGAGCAGTTTCGTATCCTCCATCTCACTGTGATGGATCCCGTTCACCTCAAATACGCCCTGCGTCAGCGTGCCTGTCTTGTCAAACACGACCGTCTTCGTCTGTGAAAGTATCTCAAGGAAATTGGAACCCTTCACCAAAATGCCCTGTTGGCTCGCGCCGCCGATCCCCGCGAAAAAGCTCAGCGGGATGCTGATGACAAGCGCGCACGGGCAGCTGATGACAAGGAAGGTCAGCGCGCGGTAGATCCACACGCTCCAGTTTGCGGCAAGTCCCATGAAGAGTATGCGGACAAGCGGCGGCAGGATCGCCAGCGCCAGCGCGCTGTAGCAGACTGCCGGAGTGTAGACCTTTGCAAATTTCGAGATAAAATCCTCAGACCTTGACTTGCGGGAGCTGGCGTTTTCCACCAGATCGAGGATCTTCGATACCGTGGATTCCCCGAATTCCTTCGTCGTCTGTATCTTCAGCACGCCGGTCATGCTGATGCAGCCGCTGATCACTTCGTCGCCGGTCTTCGCCTCTCTCGGCAGGCTCTCGCCGGTCAGCGCGCTCGTGTTCAGGCTGGAGCTGCCCTCCACGATCACGCCGTCGATCGGCACCTTCTCACCCGGCTGGACGACGATCACGCTGCCGACTTCCACCTCATCCGGGTCGACCTGCTCCAGAGCGCCGTCCCGCTCCACGTTCGCGTAGTCCGGGCGAATGTCCATCAGGCTGCTGATGTTGCGGCGGCTCTTGCCCACGGCGTAGCTCTGGAACCATTCGCCGATCTGATAGAAGAGCATGACGGCGATCGCCTCCAGATACTCTCCGTTCTCGTAGATCGCGAGCGCCATCGCGCCGATCGTCGCGACCGCCATCAGGAAATTCTCGTCAAACACACGTCTGTTTTGAATTCCTTTTGCCGCCTTCTTAAGGATGTCATATCCAATAATGAAATAATCGATCAGATAGCAGACAAAACGGATCCAGCGTCCCGCCGACGGAAACAGGTAACGGTCAAGCTGATCGAACAGCTTTGCCGGGGCAAACTGCAGCCCCAGCAAAATGGCTGCGGCGATCAGAATACGAACCATCATCTTCCGCTGTTTTTTCGTCATACCGCCCTCACGCCTGCCAATAAAGAGAAGGATTCCTGCCGCCGCCAGCACCACGACCGCAAGCAATATGTCTATGATCAGTTCCTGCATTTTACATTTCCTTTCAAGAGATACTTAATTGTTTACTTGATTGTCAAAGAAAACGGCTCCTATAAACAGACGGATCAGATCCTTTCGGCGCCGTACTATTTTCAGAGTTCGATCTCGCAGTCCGGCTCGACCTTCCTGCATGCCTTCAGCACATTTTTCATCACACTCTTCGGGTCCTGCCCCTCCGCAAATTCCACGATCATCTTCTGCGTCATAAAATTCACCGTGGCAGAGGCTACTCCCTCCGTCTTGCGGGTCGCCTCCTCCATCAGGTTCGCGCAGTTCGCGCAGTCCACTTCGATCTTGTACGTCTTTTTCATGATACATTCCTCCCGGTTTTATAATTTTACGATTAAGCACTTGTTTAATCTTTGTATCTGTAGTATAATACAAAGCAGAAGAAACGTCAATACAAAAAATAAGGTCCCAGCAGAAAATGCCTCGACCTTATCTGAATTGCAGTTATGTAAAACGTTTGTTGAACGATTCTTAAGGCTATCCTATAAAATATAGAAGAAAAGGAGAATACCCTATGCGAAAAATCGAATTGCCCCACCACCACGGCGAACCGCAGGAGATCGAGATGATCCAGAATCAGATCGACCGCATAGAACATTTTCAGATCGTGGCGGACATTTTCAAGATGCTCGGCGATACCACTCGGATCCGCATCTTCTGGCTCCTCTGCCACTGTGAGGAGTGCGTGATCAACATTTCCGCCATGCTGGAAATGTCAAGCCCCGCCGTCTCCCACCACCTGCGCCCGCTGAAGAACAGCGGGCTGATCGTCAGCCGCCGCGAGGGAAAGGAGGTCTACTACCGCGCCGCCGACACCCTGCAAGCCAGACTGCTCCACGAAATGATCGAGCAGGTCATGGAGATCGCCTGTCCGGGAGCATAACTGCCGGGGCATGACCGCCTGTCTCAAGCGAAATGCGATGCGCCGCGGGACGCAAAAGGCTGGGATTCAGACAGGGCACGATTGATTGCTTGATTCATTCTGCGCGTTTCTGCGCGATTCCCAGAAGTTTTATGAGCACAGGCGCTCCCGCCGTAATATAGAGGACCAGCACGAACTGCTCCACAGCCTTGCCGAGCCCGCCCGCGATCACGTCTGTGATCAGCGGCGCGGCACAGGTCTTCAGCAGCTCATAGACCGCGATGCAGACGACATAGCGCAGCGCCCGAAAATACCATTTCCCGTCCGTCTCAAATTTTATCAATCTTCGCTCCAGGAACCAGCCCACAATGAAACCGAGCCCCATGCCCGCGTTTTTGAACGAGTCGATCGACATCTTAGCCGGATCCACGATCACCTCTCCCGCCGCGTCATAGTCCACAGGATACCCCTTCAGAGAGGCGTAGACGACGAGCAGAATGCAGAGCGCCGCGCCCGCGAGGAGGACGATCCAATCCTTTTCCGGGTTCTGATCCACCCAGTCAAGCAGCCTGCGAAACGCGAACAACAACACGATTGCCAGAACGATTGATACAATAACGTCCTGCGGCGTGTGTACGCCCAGGTAATTGCGCGAGAATCCGACCAGCAGCACCAGTGCGGCCATAAGCGCGCGAAAGATTTTCGGACATTTTTTGTTGATCGCGAGACCGCCGAAAAAACTGGTGGCGTTCGCAGAGTGACCGCTCGGGAACGAATAGCCCGTGGCGTCCGCTATCGCCTCGGGAACCGGCAGCACACGCGCGTCCCGGATCCACGGGCGGTACACGCAAGCCGTGATCTTCAGAAATCCATTGATCACACGGTTGTAATAAAAGGTCAGCAGCAGGAAGATGCCCTCGCGCTTGTCGACGCACCAGTAGACGAACGCCACAAGGAGCGTGACGATCGACGCCTCTCCGAGCTTCGTGATCAGTTCAAATGCGCCGTTCAGCACCCCGCCTGTAGCCTCGCGCAGATTTTGCAGCAGCAATAAATATTGGATATCCATACCTGTCCTCCTAATCGGTCTTGATCTAACGAATTTTATGATATATTATAAGGCTCTGACGTGTCCGCGAACCCGGGCTTACAGCACCATCAGCAGCGTCCCGGCTCCGATCAGGGCACAGCCCGCCAGGGACTTTGCCGTGAACTGCTCATGCAGGAACACAAACGCAAGGAGCAGCGTGATCACTACACTGAGCTTGTCGATCGGCACGACCTTGGACACCTCGCCCATCTGGATCGCCCTATAGTAACACAGCCATGACGCGCCCGTTGCGAGCCCGGACAGGATCAGGAAGATCCAGCTTTTCCGACCGATCGACGCCATCCCTCCCTGCGCCTTTGTGCAGAACACAATCCCCCAAGCCATGATCACCACGACCACAGTCCGAATCGCGGTCGCAAGATTCGAGTTGACTCCCTCGATACCGACCTTGGCTAGGATCGACGTGAGCGCCGCAAACACTGCGGACAAAAGCGCGAACACAACCCACATAAAGAAAATCCTCCTCTTTACTCCTCCGGCGCATATGCCTCATCGCGCCCCAGGCAGACATGATTTCGGAACACATTGCCCTCCTCATACCAGCCGCCGCAGAACTCACACTGCACCATATTCTCCGTATTTTCCGGGATCCACGACATTTCCACTTCGTCGATCTCATGCAGCGTATACTCACTCGGCTGCCCATCGCTCTCGACCGTAGAGAACCACTCGCCGCATGTGGGGCACTGCGCCATATCCGCATCGGCTGTCGGAACGTCCGCCTCTGCCGCCGGAACATCCGCCTCTGCCACCGGAACGTCCGCCTCTGCCGCCGGGACGTCTGCCTCTGCCGCCGGGACATCCGCCTCAACCGCCGGGACGTCTGCCTCTGCCGCGCCGTCCGCCTCAACCGCCGGGACAGATTCCTCCCTCACCGGGAACGTAAAATAGGTATCCGGGTACGGCTCATTCTCCAGCGTAAAATGCCACCACTCTGTGTCAAGCGGTTTGAAACCGTTCCCGACCATGATATCCCGCAATATATTCCTGTTTCGGATCTGCTCCTCTGTCAGGTCTCCGGTGTAATCCGGGTGCGAGCGCTCACCAAAATAGTCGAACGTGCCGCCCATATCCAGTTCCTTCCCGGTGTCCATATCAAAAAGCGTCAGATCCACAGTGCTGCCCCTGCTGTGACCGGACTTCTCCGCGATATAACCCTGCTCGAACAGCACGGATTTGTCAAGCTCCGGATAGAAGTATTCCTTCATACGCGTATCTTCGATGTCTTCCGCCCACGCGATGAAATGGTTTACCGCCGTCTGCGGACGATAAGCGTCGTAGATCTTCAGCATGTACCTCTGCTCCAGCGCGTCCGCCGCCGCGCCCTTCAGAGCCTCCGCCGCCTCCTTTGTCATCAGCGCGCACGGCTCTTCGTAGCCGTCGATCCGCTCTCCCACGAAATTATAAGTGGAATAATATCGAATCTCCAGAATCACGTCGGGCACTGCCTCCGCAAGCGAGACAAAATCCGACGCATCCATCTCCGGCGCGCCTGCCTCCGCCGCCGCTGCACCGGCTCCTGACATCAGCATTCCCGCCGCCAGCGCTCCTGTCATCATGGCAGCAAACCAAAAACTTCTCTTTCTCCTCATAATACCAGCCCTCCTTAGCCAGACATTGCTCTTTCGTTTTTATTTAACGGAGAATTTGTTTTTTTGTCAATATCTTCTCACGAAACGTCTCCTGGGTGACACGAACAAAAAGCGAAATAGATATACCGGGCTTTACACTCCCAGCGCCTCTTTCCACTCAGCCTCCCGGAATCCGACCAGTACACGATCCCTGCATACCAGGATCGGGCGTTTCACCAGAAGTCCGTCGGTCGCAAGAAGCGCATACTGCTCCTCCTCACTCATCGTCGGCAGCTTATCCTTCAGCTGAAGTTCCTTATACTTCAGCCCGCTCGTATTGAAAAATCGTTTCAGCGGGAGTCCGCTCGCGCAGTGCCACTCTTTCAATTCGTCCAGCGTAGGATTGTCTTCCTTGATGTGGCGCTCCTCAAATTCTATTTTGTTTTCCTCCAGCCATTTTTTCGCCTTCTGGCAGGTGCTGCACTTCGGATAGTAAACGAATAACATATGATTCTCCTTCCCTCTTGTATTTATAAACATTGTTCTCACATGCTCCTCTACAGCAATGGCGAGATCGCCTTCAGCAGCGCGCCCTCGATCTTCATGGAACGTTTCTCCTGCCGAATCGTCTCGTCCGTGACGACACGGCACTTCTCCAGCGTATTGCGGAAATCCGCCTCGATCTCCGGAATGCACAGAGTCCGGTACATATACACAGCGCACTCAAAATGGTGGTACAGGCTGCGGTAATCCAGGTTGATCGTGCCGACCACGGCTCTGCAGTCGTCGCTGACAAACACTTTCGCGTGCACAAAGCCCGGCGTGTACTCATAGATCTTCACCCCGGACGCCAGCAGGGATCTGTAATGCGTCTTCGCGAGCGAATATGGCGCGGTCTTGTCCGGGATGCCCGGCAGGATCAGCCGAACGTCCACGCCACGCTCCGCCGCGAATTTCAGCGCCGTCTCCATCTCTCCGTCCAGGATCAGATACGGCGACATGATGTGCACATAGCGGACCGCGCGGTTCAGAATGTCCATGTAAACACGCTCGCCCACCTTGTCCGCGTCGAGCGGGCAGTCGCCATACGGGATCACATAACCGTTCGCCTTGTCCGCAGACGCCAAAGCCGTCTCGTCCCCAGCCGTCTGCACAGAACCAGAAATTCCCTTACAGTCCATCCGCTGCTCAGAAACCGATGCTGTACCGTCTTTCAATCTCTGGACGGTATCGTTCTTCGGCTTTCGCCCATTTGCCTTCTGCTCCAATGCCGAAATCTCCACATTCAGATATTTGTCGTATTCCTCATGCCGCTCCGTGATATTCCACATCTGCAGGAACATCAGCGCGAAACTCTTCGCCGCCTCGCCCTTGAGCATGACCGCGGTGTCTTTCCAGTGTCCGAACTTCACGATGTGATTGATATACTCGTCCGCCAGGTTCACGCCGCCGGTGAACGCCGTGTGCCCGTCGATCACGAGGATCTTGCGATGGTCGCGGTAATTGTAGTGCGTCGACAAAAACGGCGACATCGGTGAGAACGCCTTGCACTGGATCCCGAGCGCCTGCAGTTTCTTCGGATAATTGTGCGGCAGCGTGGAGAATTCGCAGGTGCCGTCGTACATGACGCGGACCTCCACGCCCTCCTTGACCTTCTTCGCGAGGATCTCCAAAATCCTGCCCCACATCAGTCCCTCGTCCACGATAAAGTATTCCATGAAAATATAGTTCTTCGCCTGTTCGAGCTGCCGCAGCATCTCCGCGAACTTATCCTCGCCCAACGGAAAAAAGGTCGTCTGCGTGTCCGCGTAGACCGGAAAGCAGCCGCTCCTCTGGAAATAGCGCGCCAGAGCCGCCTCGCCCGGGGCCTCCTGCTCCAGCGCCTGAAGGACTTTCTCGTCCTGCGAAAGCTTGCCCTTCGTCGCCGCAAGGATATGCTCCAGTCGTTTCTTCTCCGCGCGGTGCCCGGTCTCGCTCTGCGTATACCAGAACAGCAGCGCCCCAAACACCGGAACCAGCATGATCACAATCAGCCAGGTGATCTTCGCCGTCGGATCCAGCGTGCTGTTGATCAAATAGAGCACCATGACCACCATAAAGAGCACCGTCCCGCCCAACACATGCGGCAGAAACTGCTGGAACCAGCGAAACAGACTGAACAACATCAGCGCCTGCAGCACCAGCAGCGCCAGCATGATCCCAACCCGGCTGAACAGCGCGTACATGATTCCCTTCTGTCCCTTTTTCAGCAAGCGCAGCCCGCTGTTCTGTTCATTCGTATCCATTTTCTAGTCTCCCTTCTGTCGGCGTTTCCCCGCGAAACAGCGCGAGAATCTCCTCCGAGCTTAAATCAAAAAGCCACATCCGCGCTCCATAGCTGCCCGCTCTTATATTATATACAAGCTACGGGCAAATTGCAATCGAAACGGAGCACGAAACACAGGTCTCTGACGCTTTTCACCTGCCGTTCATTTATTTCCATCTTTTTCTTGACAATGCATCTGTCCGAGTATATAATTTTGATATCATTTTAATATCACTTTTCAAGAACGGAGGATAGCCATGAAAGAAAAACTGATCAACG